>NZ_SCOK01000016.1:0-109603 GCF_005502555.1 Pseudomonas sp. D(2018) | reverse complement strand
CAACTTGAAGGCGGTGTCAAAGCTTCTACGGGTACGTGATGTCATGTCTTTCTGGGTCCTCGTTGGGGATGATCATCCCCTATCGAGGTGTCCACGAGAATTAGACCAGTACACTGAGCCTCGTTGCCCTCACCCCCGGCCCCTCTCCCTGAGGGAGAGAGGAGCAAAGCGAGGGAGAGGGTGCAGGCCTTGAACTCTTACTTCCCGCTACCCGCCACGCCCTCGCCACCCTTGGTCAGGTAATAGGCACCGAGGATGGGCAGCATGGTCACCAGCATCACCAGCATTGCCACCACGTTGGTCACGGGGACGTCGCGCGGGCGGCTGAGCTGGTTGAGCAGCCAGATCGGCAGGGTGCGTTCGTGGCCGGCGGTGAAGGTGGTGACGATGATCTCGTCGAAAGACAGCGCGAAGGCCAGCATGCCGCCTGCCAGCAGGGCCGAGCCGAGGTTCGGCAGGATGATGTGGCGGAAGGTCTGCCAGCCGTCGGCACCCAGGTCCATCGAGGCTTCGATGAGGCTATGGGAGGTGCGGCGGAACCGCGCGATCACGTTGTTGTGGACGATCACCACGCAGAAGGTGGCGTGGCCGATGACGATGGTCAGCAGGCCTGGCTCGATGCCCAGCCCCTTGAACGCCGACAGCAGCGCGATGCCGGTGATGATGCCGGGCAGGGCGATTGGCAGGATCAGCATCAGCGAGATGCCTTCCTTGCCGAAGAAGCTGCGGCGGTAGAGCGCAGCCGCTGCCAGGGTACCGAGCACCATGGCGATCAGGGTGGCGATGGCAGCCACCTGCGCCGACAGCTTGATCGCTTCCAGCACGTCGGCGCGGCCGAAGGCGACGCTGAACCAGTGCAGGGTGAAGCCCTGCGGCGGGAAGCTGAAGGCGGCGTCTTCGGTGTTGAAGGCGTACAGGAAGATGATCAGGATCGGGATGTGCAGGAAGGCCAGCCCGCCCCAGGCGGCCGCTTTCAGGCCCATAGAGGCTTTTTCAGAGTGCATCGAAGGCCCCCAGGCGTTTGACGATGGACAGGTACACGGCGATCAGCACGATCGGTACCAGGGTGAAGGCGGCGGCCATGGGCATGTTGCCGATGGCGCCCTGCTGGGCGTAGACCATGCTGCCGATGAAGTAACCGGGCGGGCCCACCAGCTGCGGCACGATGAAGTCGCCCAGGGTGAGGCTGAAGGTGAAGATGGAGCCCGCGGCGATGCCCGGGATGGACAGCGGCAGGATCACCTGCATGAAGGTCTGGCGCGGGTGTGCGCCAAGGTCGGCCGAGGCTTGCAGCAGCGATGGCGGCAAGCGCTCCAGGGAGGCCTGGATCGGCAGGATCATGAACGGCAGCCAGATGTAGACGAACACCAGGAAGCGTCCCAGGTGCGAGGTCGACAGCGTGCTGCCACCCACGCCGGGAACACCCAGCAGCAGTTCCAGCAGCGGCTCCAGGTGCAGCGCCTGGACGAACCACATCACCACGCCGCCCTTGGCCAGCAGCAGGGTCCAGGCGTAGGCCTTGACGATGTAGCTGGCCCACATGGGCATCATCACCGCGATGTAGAAGAACGCCTTGGTCTTGCCCGTGGTGTAGCGCGCCATGTAGTAGGCGATAGGGAAGGCCAGCGCGGCGCTGGCGATGGAGACCGCCACGGCCATGCTCAAGGTGCGCAGGATGATGTCGAAGTTGGCGGCTTGGAACAGCGCGGCGAAGTTGGCCAGGGTGAGGTCCGTCGACACCGCCATGGTGAAGTCGTCGAAGGTGTAGAAACCCTGCCAGAGCAGCGTCAGCAGCGAGCCCAGGTAGATCGCGCCGAACCACAGCAGCGGCGGCACCAGCAGCAGGGAGAGGTACAGGGTCGGGCGGCGGTAGAGCAGGCTCGACAACCTGCGCATCAGGCCATTGGCGGCGCGCGGCCGCTCGGCGTTGAGGGTCAGTTCCATGTCACGCACCCTCGGTCAGCTGGACCATGGCATCGCGAGCCCAGCGGGCGGTAACCACCTGGCCCTGCTGGTGCAGCGGCGCGGCGTCCTGCCACTGGCTGTTGGCCAGGCTGACACAGAGGTTCTGGCCGTTATCCAGGCGGATCTCATAGCGGGTGGCAGCGCCCTGGTACTGGATGTCGTGCAGCAGGCCGCTGATCTCCACATCGCTGCCGTTGCGCGCGCCGCTGGCGAAGCGGATGTGCTCGGGGCGGATGGAGAAGGGCTGGTTGATTCCGGTGAGTTGGCGCGCCAGGTCGCCGCGCAGGACGTTGGAGGTGCCGACGAATTCCGCGACGAAGGGGGTCGCCGGCTTCATGTAAAGGTTGCGTGGGGTGTCCACCTGTTCGATGCGGCCCTTGTTGAATACGGCCACGCGGTCGGACATGGACAGCGCTTCGCCCTGGTCGTGGGTGACGAAGATGAAGGTGATGCCGAGCTGGCGCTGCAGCTTCTTCAACTCGCTCTGCATCTGCTCGCGCAGCTTGAGGTCCAGCGCACCCAGCGGCTCGTCCAGCAGCAGCACGCGCGGACGGTTGACCAGCGCACGGGCCAGGGCCACGCGCTGGCGCTGGCCGCCGGAAAGCTGCGCCGGCTTGCGCTCGCCGTAACCAGCCAGGGCGACCATCCCCAGGGCTTCCTCCGCGCGGGCCAGGCGCTCGGCCTTGGCCACGCCTTTTACCTTCAGGCCGTAGGCGACGTTGTCGCGCACGTTCATGTGCGGGAACAGCGCGTAGTCCTGGAACACGGTGTTCACATCGCGCTCGTAGGGCGGCAGGCCGGCGGCCTCTTCGCCGTGAATGCGGATGGAGCCTGAAGTGGGCTGCTCGAAGCCGGCGATCAGGCGCAGGCAGGTGGTCTTGCCCGAGCCGGATGGGCCGAGCATGGAGAAGAACTCGCCGTCCTTGATATCGATGGATACCCGGTCGACGGCCTTGACCTCACCGAACTGGCGGGAAACCTGGGTGAACTGGACAGCAAGTGTCATGGTGCGGTGCTCCGGTGACGCAAAAAAAGACATGACTTGGGCGGGGCTTCGCGGTGGAAGCCCTGCGGGAATTTCAGGTGGTGCGGACAAACTCCCTCTCCCAGAGGGAGAGGGAAGGTTTCATCGTGCTAAGGGCTGGACTGAGCGAGCGGCCTGAGGGCAAGGCGCCCCGCAGCGAGGCGCGAGACATACCTTCTGGTAGGCGAAGCGCCGAGTGAGGACGCAACGCCGCCATCAGGTCGCGCAGCCAGTTCAGCGACCGCCCATGATCGCGATGTAGTCCTGGGTCCAGCGGCTATAGGGGACGAACTTGCCGCCCTCGGCCTGCGGGGTTTTCCAGAAGGCGATCTTGTCGAACTGGTCATAGCCGTTGGTGGCACAACCCTCAGCACCGAGCAGGGCGCTGGCCTTGCAGCCGGCGGGCACGGCCGGCAGGGCGCCGAACCAGGCAGAGACGTCGCCCTGGACCTTGGGTTCGAGCGACCAGTTCATCCACTTGTAGGCGCAGCTCGGGTGCTTGGCCTCGGCGTGCAGCATGGTGGTGTCGGCCCAACCGGTGACGCCTTCCTTCGGGAACACGGTGGCGACTGGCTGGCCTTCGGCTTTCAGGGTGTTGGCCATGTAGCCCCAGGTGCTGGAGGCGGCCACGCCTTCGTTCTTGAAGTCGCTCATCTGCACGGTCGCGTCGTGCCAGTAGCGGTGTACCAGGCTGTGCTGCTTGCGCAGCAGGTCGAGCACGGCGGCGTACTGCGCTTCGGTGAGCTGGTAGGGGTCCTGGATGCCCAGTTCCGGTTTGGCAGACTTCAGGTAGAGAGCGGCATCGGCGATATAGATCGGGCCGTCGTAAGCCTGCACGCGGCCCTTGTTGGCCTTGCCGTCGGCCAGTTGCTGGGGCTCGAACACGGCGCTCCAGCTGTCCGGCGCCTGCTTGAAGGCCTTGGTGTTGTACATCAGCAGGTTCGGGCCCCACTGGTAGGGCGTACCGTAGGATTTACCCTCGACGGTGAACCAGGGCGCGTCTTTCAGGCGCGGGTCGAGGTTCTTCAGGTTGGGGATCAGCTCCGGATTGATCGGCTGTACGCGCTTGCCGTAGATCAGGCGCAGCGAGGCGTCGCCGGACGCGGTGACCAGGTCGTAGCCGCCCTTTGCCATCAGGCTGACCATCTCGTCGGAGGTGGCGGCGGTCTTCACGTTGACCTTGCAGCCGGTGTCCTGCTCGAACTGGGTAACCCAGTCGTAGTTCTTGTCCGACTCGCCGCGCTCGATGTAGCCGGGCCAGGCGATGATGTCGAGCTGGCCTTCGCCGGCTCCGACTTGTTTCAGGGCGTCGGCGGCCTGGAGGCTGGTGCTGGCCAGGATCGCGGTGGCCACTGCGCTGAGCAGGGCGGTTTTGCGCACGGACATGATGTTCCCTCTTTTTCGTTATTGGTCGGGGCAGATCAAGCAGGTGATGCCGGCCTTCAGGGCCTTTTATCTCTCTTAGAGGTCGTTTCCGTGGCGGGCCATGATGTGGCGCACCACGCTGTAGTCCTGCAAGGAGTCGCTGGACAGGTCCTTGCCGTAGCCGGAGCGCTTGAGCCCGCCATGGGGCATCTCGCTGGCCAGCATGAAATGGGTGTTGATCCAGGTGCAGCCATACTGCAGCCGCGCGGCGACCTGCATGGCCTTGTCCAGGTTCTGGGTCCAGACGGAGGAGGCCAGGCCGTACTCGGAGTCGTTGGCCCAGTCCACGGCCTGGGCGAGGTCGTCGAAGCGGGTGACGGTGACCACCGGGCCGAAGACTTCGCGCTGGACGATCTCGTCCTGCTGCTTGCAGCCGGCCAGCAGGGTGGGCTGGTAGTAGAAACCCGCGCCGGAATGCACCGCGGCGCCGGTGACCCGTTCGATGTGCGGTTGGCCCAGGGCGCGTTCGACGAAACTGGCCACGCGGTCGCGCTGGCGCGAGCTGATCAGCGGGCCGATTTCATTGTCCTGGTCGCGCTTGCGGGCGAAGCGCAGGCTGGCCACGGCCTCGCCCAGTTCGCTCACCAGGCGGTCGTGGATGCCGGCCTGGGCGTAGATGCGGCAGGCAGCGGTGCAGTCCTGGCCGGCGTTGTAGTAGCCATGGGTGCGCACGCCCTGGACCACGGCGTCGAGATCGGCGTCGTTGCAGACGATCACCGGTGCCTTGCCGCCCAGTTCCAGGTGGGTGCGTTTCAGGGTGCGGGCGGCGCTCTGCAGGATCTTCTGGCCGGTGACGATGTCGCCGGTGAGCGACACCATGCGCACGCGCGGGTGGCTCACCAACTGGCTGCCGACGCTGTCGCCGCCGCCGCAGAGGATGTTGATCACCCCCGGCGGGAGGATTTCGGCCAATGCCGGCGCCAGGGCCAGGATCGACAGCGGGGTGTGCTCGGAGGGCTTGAAGATCAGCGTGTTGCCGGCAGCGAGCGCCGGGGCGATCTTCCAGGCCGCCATCATCAGCGGGTAGTTCCAGGGTGCGATGGAGGCCACCACGCCGACCGGATCGCGGCGCACCAGGCTGGTGTGGCCGGGAATGTACTCGCCGGCGAGCTGGCCTTGCTGGCAGCGCACGGCGCCGGCGAAAAAGCGGAACACGTCAGCAGTGGCGGGGATGTCGTCCTGGCGCGCCAGGTGCAGCGGCTTGCCACAGTTCAGGGCTTCCAGGCGGGACAGCGGGTCGGCGCGCTTCTCGATAGCGTCGGCGATGGCCAGCAAGGCGGTGGCGCGTTGTGCGGGCGTGGTACGTGACCAACTGGAAAAGGCGCGATGGGCAGCAGCGACGGCGGCTTCCACCTGCTCGATGGACGCTTCGGCAATGGCTACCAGGGTTTCGCCGCTGGCGGGATTGATGATCGGCTCGGCCAACCCTTCGCCGATAACGAGTTGGCCGTCGATCAGCAGTTCGGTGTGCAGGGTCGGTGTGCTGGCGGCGCCGGTCATCTTGCTGGCTCGTTTCTTCTCGGTTTTTTGTTCTTCAGTCATCCCGGTGCTCCCTGGGTGGGCCCGGCATGCCTCTGCTTATGGGGAGCAGAGACTAGAGGCCGGGCCTGGGGTCGACAAATTCTAAATATTGAAAGTGGCGTTCGATTAAATCGAAGGCCTGCGGTTGTTCGGCTGTTCCCGCGCCACGGTAAGGAAAGGGTCCACCAGGGGCGGACGGGCGGTACCGCGCCGCCAGGCCAGGCCCACGTCCAGTGGGGCGCCCAGGTCCACCAGCGGGCGGGCCTCGATGATGTCGCCTTCCAGCGACCAGGGGCGGTAGGTCATATCCGGCTGGATCGACAGGCCGAGGCCCGCTGCCACCAGGCTTCGCACCGCTTCCACCGACGCGGTGCGCAAGGTCACCTGGGGCGTGAGGCCGGCGCGGGACCAGATGCGCTGGGTGTGCAGGCCCATCTCGTCGGCGTTGAGCTGGATCAGCGGCTCGCCGGACACGTCCGCCAGGCTGATGCTGTCGCGCTCCAGAAGCGGGTGCTGGGCCGGCAACCAGAGACGATGGGGCGAATGGGTCAGGACCTCGGTCTGCAGGGCGTGGCGGTCTTCCAGGTTGGAGAGGATCAGCACGCCCACATCGATCTCGCCGCTGACCAGCAAATGCTCGATGTAGGGGCGCTCGTCTTCGACCACCCGGGTTTTCACGTTGGGGTAGGCGCGCTGGAAACGGGTGATGAGGTCGGCCAGGTAGTAACCGGCCACCAGGCTGGTCACGCCGATGGTGAGGCTGCCGGCCACCTGGTCGGTGCTCTGTTGCAGGCTGCGCTTGGCGTTCTCTACTGTCGCCAGGATCAGGTGCGCCTGACGCAGGAACTGATGCCCCTGATGGGTCAGGGACATGCCCTTGGCGTGGCGATTGAACAGGCTGACGCCGATTTCTTCCTCCAGTTGCTGGATGGCCAGGGTCAGGGTCGATTGGGAAATGAACACCGCCTGGGCCGCGGCGGAGATGGAGCCGGTCTCGGCGACGGCGATGAAGTGGCGGATCTGGCGGAGGGTCATCATGGGCGTGGTTCGCGTCTGGATGGCGGCCGATGGATAGGGAATATCGAAATCTGAACAAGTATTTCGCTTTTTTAGATGGAATCCGTCAATCCCGCTACCTTGCGGACCCGCAGCAATATCTCGAAGCACACTGCGAACTGCCGCGGGGAATCCCAGCGGCTAGAGTCGGTCGATCTTTGGGTTTGGACTTATCTGGAGGCTTCGATGAACACCCGCGGACTGCTCGACCAACTGCTCAAATCCGGCCAGGAGCTGCTGCAACAGAAAGCCGGCGGCAAATCGGGAGGCTTCTCGGGCGGCAAGTCTGGCAACGGCGATCTCGGCAGCCTGCTCAAGGGGGCGGGCGGTGGCGCTCTGGCGGCAGGCGCACTGGGTCTTCTGCTGGGCAACAAAAGTGCGCGCAAACTGGGCGGCAAGGCGCTGACCTATGGCGGCCTGGCTGCGCTTGGCGTGCTGGCGTACAAGGCCTATGGCAACTGGCAGGCCCAGCAGCCGAACGCGCCAACAAGCGAACCGCAGACCCTCGATCGCCTGCCCGCGCCCCAGGCCGAGCAGCACAGCCAGGCCATTCTCAAGGCGCTGGTGGCGGCCGCCAAGGCCGATGGGCATGTGGATGCACGTGAACGCCAGCTCATAGAAGAAGCACTGGGCAAGCTGACCCAGGACGCGGAACTGCACCGCTGGCTGGACGCCGAACTGAACAAACCGCTGGACCCCGCCGACGTGGCTCGCGCGGCCACCACCCCGGAAATGGCCGCCGAGATGTACCTGGCCAGCGTGCTGATGGTGGACGAAGAGCACTTCATGGAGCGTGCCTACCTGGAAGAGCTGGCTCGTCAGCTGCGGCTCGATCCGGGACTCAAGGTCGAACTGGAGCGGCAGGTGCGCCAGGAACTCGTCTGACCGACACCACCTGAGTGGGAGCGGATTCATTCGCGATTGAAATCGCTCCCACAGGGCTCCCGCGCGTCGCCGGATCGGCGCAAATCGCGGCTGGCATGCTGCCGGCCTCCAGTGACTCGGGTATACTCGCCGGCTTTTCCGAAAGTTTTGCCAGCGAGAGCTTCCGCCATGGAAATCAACCCGATTCTGAACAGCATCAAGGACCTCTCCGATCGCACCCTGTCTATTCGGGGGTATCTTTGACTACGATCAGAAGCATGATCGTCTCGTCGAAGTAAACCGCGAACTCGAAGATCCCAACGTCTGGAACAACCCCGAGTACGCCCAGAATCTCGGCCGCGAACGCGCCCAGCTGGCGCAGATCGTCGAAACCCTGGACGACCTCACCGGTGGCCTCGCCGATTCCCGCGACCTGCTGGACATGGCGGTCGAGGAGAACGACGAAGCTGCAGTGAACGACGTCGCTGCCGAAGTCGAGCGCCTGCGCGAGATTCTCGAGAAGTTGGAATTCCGCCGCATGTTCAGCGGCGAGATGGACATGAACAACGCCTACCTGGACATCCAGGCCGGCTCCGGCGGTACCGAAGCCCAGGACTGGGCCAACATGCTGCTGCGCATGTACCTGCGCTGGGCCGACAAGCGCGGCTTCGACGCCACCATCATCGAACTGTCCGAAGGCGAAGTCGCCGGCATCAAGGGTGCCACCGTCCATGTGAAGGGCGAGTATGCCTTTGGCTGGCTGCGCACCGAGATCGGCGTGCATCGACTGGTGCGCAAGAGCCCCTTCGACTCCGGCAACCGTCGCCACACCTCGTTCACCGCGGTGTTCGTCTCGCCGGAAATCGATGACAACATCGAAATCGAGATCAACCCAGCGGACCTGCGCATCGACACCTACCGCTCCTCCGGCGCGGGCGGTCAGCACGTGAACACCACCGACTCCGCGGTGCGTATCACCCACGTACCGACCAACACCGTGGTGGCCTGCCAGAACGAGCGCTCCCAGCACGCCAACAAGGACACCGCCATGAAGATGCTGCGGGCCAAGTTGTACGAGCAGGAGATGCAGAAGCGCACCGCAGCCTCGCAGGCGCTGGAAGACACCAAGTCCGATATCGGCTGGGGCCACCAGATCCGTTCCTATGTACTCGACCAGTCGCGGATCAAGGATCTGCGTACCGGCGTCGAGCGTAGCGACTGCGACAAGGTGCTGGACGGCGATATCGACGAATACCTCGAGGCCAGCCTCAAGCAAGGGCTTTGACGCACCACACTTTTGTAGGAGCGGGCTTGCTCGCGAATAGCATCGAACGCTTCGCGAGCAAGGGCGAGTCGCCCTCTCGGTCCTACGGTTACCCAAATTGAAACAGACGCCAGGCAGATAGAACGACCATGAGCGACCAACAACTCGACCAGCACGAACTGCAACAGGAAGAAAACAAGCTGATCGCCCAACGCAAGGAAAAACTTGCTGCCGTGCGTGAAGCCAAGGCCATCGCCTTCCCGAATGACTTCCGCCGCGACAACTATTTTGCGGACCTGCAGAAAGAGTACGCCGACAAGACCAAGGAAGAGCTGGAAGCAGCCGCCATCCCGGTCAAGGTCGCCGGTCGCATCATGCTCAACCGTGGTTCCTTCATCGTCCTGCAGGACAGCAGCGGCCGCCTGCAGGTCTACGTGAACCGCAAGACTCTGCCCGAAGAGACCCTGGCCGAGATCAAGACCTGGGACCTGGGCGACATCATCGGCGCCGAAGGCACCCTGGCCCGTTCCGGCAAGGGCGACCTGTACGTCGAGATGACCAGCGTGCGCCTGCTGACCAAGTCGCTGCGCCCGCTGCCGGACAAGCACCACGGCCTGACCGACACCGAGCAGCGCTATCGCCAGCGTTACGTCGACCTGATCGTCAACGAGGAAACCCGCAACACCTTCCGCGTGCGTTCCCAGGTGATCGCCCACATCCGTCGCTTCCTCAGTGACCGCGGTTTCCTCGAAGTGGAAACCCCGATGCTGCAGACCATCCCCGGTGGCGCTGCGGCCAAGCCGTTCGCGACCCATCACAATGCGCTGGACATGGCCATGTTCCTGCGCATCGCGCCGGAGCTGTACCTCAAGCGTCTGGTGGTCGGCGGTTTCGAGAAGGTCTTCGAGATCAACCGCAACTTCCGTAACGAAGGCGTTTCGACCCGGCACAACCCCGAGTTCACCATGCTCGAGTTCTACCAGGCGTATGCCGACTACGAAGACAACATGGACCTGACCGAGGAACTGTTCCGCGAGCTGGCCCAGGCGGTGCTCGGCAGCACCGACGTGCCCTACGGCGACAAGGTCTTCCACTTCGGCGAGCCGTTTGTCCGCCTGTCCGTGTTCAACGCCATCCTCAAGTACAACCCGGAAATCACCGCCGCCGACCTCAACGATGTCGAGAAGGCCCGCGAGATCGCCAAGAAGGCCGGTGCCAAGGTCCTCGGCCACGAAGGTCTGGGCAAGCTGCAGGTGATGATTTTCGAGGAACTGGTGGAGCACAAGCTGGAGCAGCCGCACTTCATCACCCAGTACCCCTTCGAAGTGTCGCCGCTGGCGCGCCGCAACGACCAGGACCCGAGCGTCACCGACCGCTTCGAGCTGTTCATCGGTGGCCGCGAGATCGCCAACGCCTACTCCGAGCTGAACGACGCCGAAGACCAGGCCGAGCGCTTCATGCTGCAGGTCAAGGAGAAGGACGCTGGTGACGACGAGGCCATGCACTACGACGCCGACTTCGTCAACGCCCTGGAGTACGGCATGCCGCCCACCGCAGGTGAAGGCATCGGTATCGACCGTCTTGTGATGTTGCTCACCAATTCGCCGTCTATTCGAGACGTCATCCTGTTCCCGCACATGCGGCCGCAGGCTTGATGCAGGAGCAAGAAAAAACCGCCTTCGGGCGGTTTTTTCTTGGCTGCCGTGCGGCGCGCGAACCTTTTGCCCCGGCGCCGCTCCTAGTTGGCGCTCGTCAGGGTCGACAGAGCCTTAATCTTGCCCATCCCAGCATTGAATAGCCGGATAAATGGTCAACACTTTCACCTTGAGTGAGATCGGAGGGTTTCCTGTCTTGAACCAGACGTCCCGCAGTGACAGTGCCGCCCGCGTGGCCTGCGCGGTAGCCGAAAGCGTGAAGTACCAGGGCCGCAAGGCCAGCCGCCAGGGCAGCGAACAGCGCCGCCAGGCGATCCTCGATGCCGCCATGCGCATCATCGTCCGTGACGGCGTGCGTGCCGTACGCCATCGCGCCGTGGCCGCCGAGGCCCAGGTGCCGCTATCGGCCACCACCTATTACTTCAAGGACATCAACGACCTCATCACCGACACCTTCGCCCAGTTCGTGGAGCGCAGTTCGGCGGTGATGGCGGCCTTCTGGGCCAGCGTGGAGGACGACCTCCAGGCCATGGCTGCGGTGCTCAGCCGCGACGGTGACTCGCGCCGGGCGATGACCGACCAGATCGTCGAGCTGGCCATCCAGTACGTGCGCAGCCAGTTGGAGGAAAACCGCGACCAACTGCTCGCCGAACACGCCTTCCGCCAGGAAGCGCTGCTCAACGCCGGCCTGCGTAATCTTGCTGACGCACATCGCAGGATACTGTCGCAGGGCGCGGAGCATTTCTTCCAGGTGCTGGGCTCGGCCGAGCCAACTCAAGACGCCAAGGTGTTGACGGCCGTCATTCTGCGGATGGAATATCAGGGCCTCCTCGACGGGGTGGAAAACCTCGACATCGACGAGATGCGGGCCGTCCTGAAACGCTACCTTTACCTGGTGATGGGACTGTAGGCGCATAGATCGAACCCCGCCGAGGCGGGGTTTTTCGTTATCACAAGGAGAGCGAAATGAAAGTCTGGCGTGCCGTGGTTGCCCTGTCCTTCCTGCTGTTGGGCGGCTGCCTGGTCACCTTCAAGGATCCGATCCCGGCCAACGAGCCGGCACCCATGCCACTTCTCGGGGACTGGACCCGCAAGGACGAGTGGGGCGAGCGCCAGTACCTGGAGGTCAGCCGCGCCGGCTCCAACCTGTACAAGGCACGCAGCTTCGAGGGCAGCAAGGACAACCTGGAGGGCATGGAGGAGTTCGGCTTCACCGTCGCCCACCATGGACGCCGCTGGTACCTTTCGGCCGGTCTGCCGAAGAGGCTCGGTGCCAACTTCGCCATCGCCGGATTCGAGCTGACCACCGACAACGAGTTGGTGGTCTACAACCTGGATGTCGAACGTTTCGAGCAGGAAATGCAGGACGGCAAATTCCAGGGGCAGGTCGTGGAAATGCCGGAAGGCGACGGCGTGCTCATCACCAGCCCGCTGGATGTGGTCTTCGGCTGGCTGGACGACCCCGCCAACTCCGACGTTTTCGTCGAAGTGGCGCGGTACCAGCGCGCGACCGAGGAGTGAGCCACCGATGACCCGCCGCAAGCTGCCAGACGATTACCAGAAGACCATTCGCGCGCTATCGGACCGTATCGTCCAGGCGCAGACACCGATCCGCGTGCTGGACGCCGTGAAGTGGGACGACAGCGTCCGCCAGGGCTTCCTCAAGCACAAGGGCAAGGTCATGCCCCCAGTGGACCGCGCCTACTACGACAGCCGTCCACTGGCCTTCGACTCGGTCGAGAAGAAGCTGGAATTCCAGAACATCGAGCGCGATATCACCCGTCACCTGGGCCAGTTCAACCCGGTGGGGCAGATCATGCGGCGGATGTGCAAGGAGTACCGCATGGTCATCCGCATGCTCGAAGCACGCGGCACCGCGGATTTCGGCCTGATCTCCCAGGAACTCTATGGTGCCGCCTCCGACGCCTTCCATGCCGGCGACCCGACCCTGGCCGACCTCGGCCTGATGCTCTCGGACTACCTGAACAACATCGCCCATCGCGGCGACCTCAAGGACGAGGCCAAGACCCTCACCGCCAAGGACGCCGTGGGCTTGCTGCAGAGTCGGCTGGCGGCCGTGTTCGGCGACGACACCATCCGCGTGTTCGAGTCTGACGGCATAGTCGCGGATGCCGCGGCCGGGGCGGACTACATCAAGGTGCGTGCCGACGCCATGTTCAACGAGCGCGACGTGCGTGCCCTGGAAGTCCACGAAGGGCTGGTACACGTGGGGACCACCCTGAACGGCCAGAATCAGCCGATCTGCACCTTCCTCTCCAAGGGCCCGCCGTCGTCGACCGTGACCCAGGAAGGCCTGGCGATCCTGATGGAGGTCATCGCCTTCGCCTCTTACCCGACTCGCCTGCGCCGGCTGACCAACCGCACCCGCGCCATCCACATGGCGGAGGAGGGCGCGGACTTCCTCGAGATCTACCATTTCTACCGCGAGCAGGGTTGCAGCATGGAAGAGAGCTACGGTAACGCCAGCCGTGCTTTCCGTGGCTCGCTGCCGGGCGGGCTGCCCTTCACCAAGGACCTGTCCTACCTGAAGGGCTTCATCCTGATCTACAACTACATCCAGCTGGCCGTGCGCAAAGGCAAGCTGGAGCAGATCCCTCTCCTGTTCTGCGGCAAGACCACCCTGGAAGACACCCGCACCCTGCGCCAACTGGTGGACGAGGGGCTGGTGGTACCACCCAAGTACCTGCCGCCGCAGTTCCGCGACCTCAACGCGCTGTCGGCCTGGATGTGCTTCTCCAACTTCCTCAACCACCTGAGCCTGGACCGCATCGAGGCGGACTACGCCAACATCCTCTGACCAGCCTGCAGGGGCGAAGGCACTCCCCCTGCAAGGCGGCACGAACCCTGTAGCGGCGAATTCATTCGCCAACCAGCCCGCAGGGCTGGCCTGTGATGTTTCAGGAAGGAAATGCACATGCCCGGTTCCCGCCTCTTGCCGATCCTCTTCGTCCTGCTCCTGCAAGGCTGCAGCGCGCTGCTCTTCTACCCCGACCGCTACCTGCCCTTCACCCCGGAGAAGGCCAAGCTGGAGTACCGCGACATCAGCCTGACCGCCGCTGACGGTACGCGCCTGCATGCCTGGTGGTTGCCAGCCAAACCGGGTGTGGACGTGAAGGGCACGGTGCTGCACCTGCATGGCAATGGCGGCAATGTCGCTACCCACCTGGGCGGCAGCTGGTGGTTGCCGGCGCAGGGTTACCAGGTGCTGCTACTGGATTACCGTGGCTATGGCCGCTCCGAAGGCTCGCCCAGCCTGCCGGCGATCTACCAGGACATCGAGGCCGCCTTCGCCTGGCTCGACCAGGCGCCGGAAGTCCAGGGCAAGCCGGTCGTGCTGCTGGGGCAGAGCATCGGCGGCGCGCTGGCGGTGCATTATCTTGCCGAACACCCTGCTCGGCGCGAGCAACTCAGGGCGCTGGTGCTGGACGGCGTGCCCGCCAGCTACCGCGAAGTGGCCCAATACAGCCTCTCCAACGCTTTGGTCACCTGGCCGCTGCAGGTCCCGCTGTCCTTCCTGATTCCGGATAGTGACAGCGCTATCCGCGCAATCGGCGGGCTGAAAGGCCTGCCCATGCTGATCTACCACAGCATCGACGATCCGGTGGTGCCTCTTTCCAACGGCGTGCGCTTGTATCAAGCTGCGCCCCCGCCGCGGGTGTTCCAGCCGGTCCGCGGCGGCCATGTGCAGACCTTCGCCGATCCCACCTGGCGACAGGTCATGCTGCTTTACCTCGAAGACCCGAAAGGCTTCGTCGGACTGCGCCGGCTGGCTGAAGTCCCGAATACAGAGAGTCCCCAATGAGCGAACGCAACCCCATTCCGCTGATCCTCACCGGCATCGGCAGCATTGTCGGCACCGTGATGGTGCTCTGGTACTACGGCTACCTTCACTTCGCCAAGCCGGAGGACGCCCTGTTGCTGTCCGACTTCACCATGCTCAAGACCATCCCGGGCGAGGATTACAAGGTTTCCCTGGAAGCTGCCCCGCAGGTCGCCCAGTGCATCGACGGCGTGCTGGTGCTGTTCGACACCCAGCAGAAGGGCCTGACCGGCGTGTTGGTGGACAACAAGCGCAAGGCCGTGCGCTGCATGGGTCAGGAGACCCCGCAAGAGGTCAAATAAGGGGCTAGCCTCCGTTTGGAGGTACCCGTCATGGACATTCGAATCTGGCAGGGTGATATCACCACCCTGAGCGTCGACGCCATCGTCAATGCCGCCAACAGTTCGCTGCTTGGTGGCGGTGGCGTCGACGGCGCCATCCACCGGGCCGCCGGCTCCGAGCTCCTCGCCCACTGCCGCACGCTAGGCGGCTGCCCTACAGGCGAGGCACGCATCACCCCGGGCTTCCGCCTGCCGGCGCGCTTCGTGATCCACACCGTCGGGCCGGTCTGGCACGGCGGCACTCGCCGCGAACCCGAACTCCTCGCCAACTGCTACCGCAACAGCCTGGCCCTGGCCGAAGCCGAAGGGCTGGCCAGCATCGCCTTTCCGGCGATCAGTTGCGGGGTGTATGGCTATCCGCTGGAGGCGGCGGCGCGAATCGCTGTGGCCGAGCTGCAGCGGCCGCGGCCGGCGGGCAGCCGTCTGCATGAGGTGCTGTTGGTGGCCTTTGGGGCGGACATGGTGAAGATCTATCAGGACACCCTGAAGTAGGCTGCTGGGAGCGAACGGCCTGTCTTGCCGGACCTCTTTCGTAGGATGGGTAGAGCGGAGCGAAACCCATCATCGGATCGATGGGTTTCGCAGGTGTTCTCATCAAGGTGCCGCCCTCAGCAAGCGCATCCCGTTGAACACCACCAGCAGGCTGGCGCCCATATCGGCGAACACCGCCATCCACAGGGTGCCTTGGCCCATCAGCGTCAGCGCGAGGAACACTGCCTTGATGCCCAGCGCCAGGGTGATGTTCTGCATCAACACCGCGTGGGTCCGGCGCGACAGGCGTATGAACTGCGGCAGCTTGCGCAGGTCATCGTCCATCAAGGCAACGCCGGCGGTTTCGATGGCGGTATCGGTGCCGGCGGCGCCCATGGCGAAGCCGATGTCGGCACGTGCCAGGGCCGGGGCGTCGTTGATGCCGTCTCCCACCATGCCCACCGGCACGCCTGAGGATTGGCGCAGGCCGATTTCCGCCAGCTTGTCTTCCGGCAGCAGGTTGCCACGGGCATCGTCCACCCCCACCTGGCTGGCGATGGCCTGCACGGTGTGCGGGTTGTCGCCTGAAAGCATCAGGGTCTTCACGCCCAGCTCATGAAGCTGGCCGATGGCTTCGCGGCTGCTGTCACGCACTGTATCGGCGACGGCGAACAGGGCCAGCACGGTGTCCTCGCCGCACAGCGCCACCACCGTTTTGCCCTGGGTTTCCAGGGCGTCCAGGCGCGCTTCCAGCGCCGATGAACAGAGGCCGAGCTCTTCGACCAGGCGGTGATTGCCCAGTTGATAGGTGCGGCCCTCGATCAGGCCGGTGACGCCGCGACCGGGCAGGGCGGCCAGGTTATCCACAGCGTAGAGCGCTATACCGTCGTCTTCGGCGGCACGGGCTACGGCCTGGGACACGGGGTGGTCCGAACGCGCCGCCAGGCTGGCGGCCACAGCTCGGGGATCGCGTTCATCCGCGTGCAGCAATTGGATGTCGGTCTGGCGAGGACGGCCTTCGGTCAGCGTGCCGGTCTTGTCCAGGGCGATCCAGGCCAGCTTGCGGCCCAGCTCCAGGAACACGCCGCCCTTGATCAGGATGCCGCCACGGGCCGCCGCCGCCAGGCCACTGACGATGGTCACCGGGGTGGAAATCACCAGGGCGCATGGACAGGCGATCACCAGCAGCACCAGGGCGCGGTACAGCCAGTCCAGCCAGGCGCCGTCGAACAGCAGGGGCGGCAGCAGGGCGGTGAGTACGGCGATGAGGATCACCACCGGCGTATAAATGCGCGAAAACTGGTCGACGAAGCGCTGGGTCGGTGCCCGCGAGCCCTGGGCGGCTTCCACGGCGTGGATGATGCGCGCCAGGGTGCTGTCGTCGGCGGCGCGGGTGGCGCGGTATTCCAGTTCGCCCTCGCCGTTGCTGGTGCCGGCGAACAACGGGTCGCCCAGGTCTTTTTCCACCGGCAGACTCTCGCCGGTAATCGGCGCCTGGTTGACGCTGGAGCGGCCGCTCAGCACTTCGCCGTCGAGGGCGATGCGTTCACCGGGACGTACCCGCACGCGGGCGCCGGGCTTTACGTCGCGCGCCGGGCGTTCACGCCACTGGCCGGCCTCGAATACCGTGGCCTGCTCGGGGGCCAGTTGCAGCAGGCCGCGAATCGCGTCCCTCGCTCGCTCCAGGGAGCGCGCCTCGATCAGTTCGGCGATGGCGAACAGCACGCTGACCATGGCCGCTTCAGGCCACTGGCCGATCAGCAGCGCACCGGTGACGGCGATGCTCATCAGGGCGTTGATGTTCAGGTTGCGGTTCTTCAGGGCGATCCAGCCCTTGCGGTAGGTGGGCAGGCCGGCGCCGAGGATGGCGAGGATGGCGAGGGCCGCTACCACCCACTCGGGCGTGAGGGTGAACCACTCGCAGACTTCCGCCGCCAGTGCGGCCAGACCGGCCAGGGCCAGCGGCCACCAGGGCTTCTGCGCTTCTTTCGGGGCGCTGGCGGGAGCGCCTTCGCGCAGCGGCACGGCCTGCATGCCGAGGCTCTCGATCAGGCGCTGCAGCGGTTCCACATCGTCGAAGCGGTGACGCACGCGCAGCAGGCGCTGCATCAGGTTGAACTCCAGTTCTTCGATGGCCGGGACCTTGCCCAGGGCATCGCGGATCAGGCGCTCTTCGGTGGGGCAGTCCATGGCATCGATGCGCAGGCTGCTCCAGCGCGGTTCGGCGGTAGCGGCGACGGCGGCCAGTTCCGGTGCGGCGGAGCGGGGCGCATGCTCATGGTCGTGGCAGCAATGGTGGCTCATGGGTCAATTCCTGTTTGACGCTTCGGTGGCCATTGCACACCCTGTAGCAACTACAGAGTCAAGCGGAGTCCGGCAATGAAGATCGGCGAACTGGCCACTCTCACCGGCTGCCCGGTGGAAACCATCCGTTACTACGAGCGCGAAGGCCTGCTACCGGCGCCCTCGCGCAGCGCGGGCAACTACCGGCAGTACGACACGGTCCACGTCGAGCGGCTGTCGTTCATCCGCCACTGTCGCTCGCTGGACATGACCCAGGAGGAAATCCGCGCCCTGCTGGCCTTGCGCGATCGTCCCGAGGCCGATTGCGGCACTGCCAACCGGCTCATCGAGGAACACCTGCACCATGTGGAGGTGCGCATCGCTGAGCTGCAGTCATTGCGCGACCAGCTTCATGACCTGCGCGCGCGCTGCAGCGGGGAGGGCGCAAGCGAAGCCTGCGGCATTCTCCGCGAGCTGGAGCAACCGGGGCCGCCGCCGGTGACCAGCGAGGAATGCGCGCACGCCGGCCACCTGCACGTACCGGGCGTGCATCGACGAGGGTGACGACCCCAGCGCTCGATCAGTGGTTGGTGCTGTCGCGCTGATCGCTGAGTTGTTGCAGGTAACGGCGTGAAAGGGCCAGGAAACGCGGTGTCGGCCCGATGTCCTCATAGAGCGGGTCGCCCTGTTCATCGGTAGCGACCACCTGGCTGCCCCTGACGTAGGGGAAGCTGGCTTCCAACTCTTCCAGGGCGGCGCCTACCAGTTCGCCGATCAGTTCCTCGACGCTGCGCTTGGGATACATCTCGGACAGCGCGGCAAGGCGTGCGGCGGACTCCAGGTCCAGGTGAATGCTGTACTCGCTGCGGGTCAGGCGACCCTTGGCGTTCTGCTCCCAATGGCGGGCTAGTTCTCGGATCTTCATAGACACCTCATCCTTTACCCACGTGGTGGTGGGTGACTGCGAAGCACCGGGCGATCTCTGCCGCCCGGGAGTCGTCATTCGTGATGGCGGCTAATCTTCAGACTAGCTTGCCGACGCGCCTGGATACGCCGTTCGTCGCGCCCTTGTATCTGTATGGCGCGCTGGGCAATCTGGAGGCCGCATACAGAACGGAGAGACGGTAATGGCCGAAATCGACGCGCGCCTGCGTGAGGATGTCCACCTGCTCGGTGAACTGCTCGGAGATACCATCCGCACCCAGCTGGGTAAGGCCTTTTTCGACAAGATCGAGCGTATCCGCAAGGGCGCCAAGGCTGCGCGCAAAGGCTCGGCCCAAGGTGAGCGCCAGCTCATCGAGACCCTCGACGGGCTTACAGACGATGAACTGCTTCCGGTGGCTCGTGCCTTCAACCAGTTCCTCAACCTGGCCAATATTGCCGAGCAGTACCACCGCATCCGCCGGCGCGGCCCGGATGAACCGCAACCTTTCGAAGATCGTGTGCTGGGCGACTTGCTGCAGCGCCTGCTCGCTGCCGGTCATGGCCCGGAACAGCTGGCCCGGCAGCTGGGGCGCCTGGATATCGAGTTGGTGCTGACTGCCCATCCCACCGAGGTTGCCCGCCGAACGCTGATCCAGAAGTACGACGCCATGGCGGCGCAACTGGCCGTCCAGGACCACGCCGACTTGAGCGACGCCGAGCACGAGCGGACGCGCCTGCGCCTTCTGCGCCTGATTGCCGAGGCTTGGCACACCGAGGAGATCCGCCGCATCCGGCCGACACCGGTGGACGAGGCGAAATGGGGCTTCGCAGTGATCGAGCATTCCCTGTGGCATGCATTACCCAATGTGCTTCGGCATGTCGACCAGGTGCTGCATGAGGCCACCGGGCTGCGTCTTCCACTGACTGCCGCGCCTCTGCGCTTCGCTTCCTGGATGGGCGGCGACCGCGACGGCAACCCCAATGTCACGGCCGCCATCAGCCGCCAGGTGCTGCTGCTGGCCCGCTGGATGGCAGCCGACCTCTATCTGCGTGACATCGACCATCTGGCCGCCGAGCTGTCCATGCAGCAGGCCAGCGATGAGCTGCGGGTGCGGGTGGGCGTTCATCCAGAACCCTATCGAGCGGTGCTCAAGCAATTGCGTGATCGCCTTCGCGCCACCCGCGCCTGGGCCGAAGCGGCACTGGACAGGGATGTACCACCGAGCGCGGACGTGCTTCATGAGAACAGCCAACTGCTGGAGCCCCTGGAGCTTTGCTACCACTCGTTGCACAGCTGCGGCATGGGCGTTATCGCTGACGGCGCGCTGCTCGATTGCTTGCGTCGCGCGGCCACCTTCGGCCTGTTCCTGGTGCGCCTCGACATCCGTCAGGACGCCGGGCGTCACGCCGCCGCGCTGGACGAAATCACTGACTATCTGGGGCTGGGCAACTACGCCGAGTGGGATGAAGAGGACCGTCTGACGTTCCTCCAGCGCGAACTGGACAACCGACGTCCGTTGCTGCCATCGCACTACCGTCCTTCGGCCGACACCGCCGAAGTGCTCGCCACGTGCAGGGTGGTGGCCAATGCGCCGGCTGCGTCCCTCGGTTCCTACGTGATCTCCATGGCCGGGGCGCCTTCGGACGTGCTGGCGGTGCAACTGTTGCTCAAGGAAGCCGGGTTGCAACGGCCGATCCGCGTGGTGCCACTCTTTGAAACCCTGGCTGACCTGGACAACGCCGGCCCGGCCATCGATCGCCTGCTGGGTCTGCCTGGCTACCGTGCGCGGCTGCATGGCCCGCAGGAGGTGATGATCGGCTACTCCGATTCGGCCAAGGATGCCGGGACCGTGGCGGCCGCCTGGGCCCAGTACCGCGCCCAGGAACGGTTGGTGGAGATATGCCGCGAACATCAGGTGGAGTTGCTGCTGTTCCACGGTCGCGGTGGCACCGTGGGGCGCGGCGGTGGCCCTGCCCATGCAGCCATCCTGTCGCAACCGCCGGGTTCAGTCGCAGGGCGATTCCGTACCACCGAGCAGGGCGAGATGATCCGCTTCAAGTTCGGCCTGCCCGGTATCGCTGAGCAGAACTTGAACACCTACCTGGCCGCCGTGCTGGAGGCGACCCTGATGCCGCCGCCGGAGCCCGAGCCGGCTTGGCGTGCCGCCATGGACCGCCTGGCTGCCGATGGCGTGGCCGCCTACCGCGCGGTCGTGCGAGAGCATCCGCAGTTCGTCGAGTATTTCCGCCAGGCCACACCTGAGCAGGAGCTGGGCCGCCTCCCCCTGGGAAGCCGCCCGGCCAAGCGTCGCGCGGGTGGTGTGGAGAGCCTGCGAGCGATTCCGTGGATCTTCGCCTGGACCCAGACACGCCTGATGTTGCCGGCCTGGCTGGGCTGGGAGGCCGCCCTGGCCAACGCCCAGCAACGCGGCGAAACCGCATTGTTGGCGCGAATGCGTGAGCGCTGGCCGTTCTTCGCCACCCGAATCGACATGCTGGAAATGGTCCTGGCCAAGGCCGACGCCAATATCGCCGCCCTCTACGACGAGCGACTGGTGTCTGGGGAGCTGAAATCCCTGGGTGCGCAGTTGCGCGACCTATTGTCGCAGGCGTGCACGTCGGTACTGGCTCTGACCGGTCAGTCCGAGCTTCTGGCACAGAGCCCGGAGACCCGCGAAGCCATCAGTGTGCGCAATACCTACCTTGACCCTCTACACCTGCTTCAAACCGAGCTCCTGGCCCGTTCCAGGCGCTGTGAGCAACATGTCGAAGGCCCTCTGGAACAGGCCCTTCTGGTGAGTGTGGCGGGTATCGCAGCCGGGTTGCGCAACACCGGTTGAGGCGGTTCCAGCCCCTACTTCCGGCGTCTTGTGCGCTATAGGGGCGCTGTGTATCTTGAACGTCCTTTTGGCCCGACAGCGACGCCGAAAACCTATTCTGAGATTGGCCCCATGAGGCGAATCCGACCGATCTGAAAATAAAATCTTTGAGGAGCACATCGATGCGCGTGATTCTGCTGGGGGCCCCTGGTGCCGGCAAAGGTACTCAAGCCGGTTTCATCACCAAGAAGTTCGGCATTCCGCAAATTTCCACCGGCGACATGCTGCGCGCAGCCGTCAAGGCTGGTACCGAGCTCGGCCTGAAGGCCAAGAGCGTCATGGATGCCGGTGGCCTGGTTTCCGATGACCTGATCATCAACCTGGTCAAGGAACGCATCGCCCAGCCCGACTGCGCCAACGGCTTCCTCTTCGACGGATTCCCGCGCACCATTCCCCAGGCTGAAGCCATGAAGGAAGCGGGCGTGAGCATCGACCACGTGGTCGAGATCGCCGTGGACGACGAGGAAATCGTCAGCCGCATCGCCGGCCGCCGTGTGCACCCGGCCTCCGGTCGCGTCTACCACACCGAGCACAACCCGCCGAAGGTCGCCGGTAAAGACGACGAAACCGGTGAAGACCTGATCCAGCGCGATGACGACAAGGAAGAGACCGTGCGTCATCGCCTGTCCGTCTACCACTCCCAGACCAAGCCGCTGGTAAATTTCTACCAGAAGCTCTCTGCCGCTGAAGGCACCCCGAAGTACAGCGCCATCGCCGGCGTTGGTTCGGTGGAAGAGATCACTGGCAAGGTACTGGCCGCGCTCAGCTGAGACGTAGCTCGTATCTGACCAACGGCCCGCTTGCGGGCCGTTGGCGTTTATAATGCCCGCCTTTTTTCCTGCGTCTGGACTGATCGATGACCACTCTGCTGGCCCTGGATACCGCCACCGAAGCCTGCTCCGTTGCCCTGTTGCATGACGGCAAGGTGCTCAGCCACTACGAGGTGATCCCGCGCCTGCACGCCCAGCGTCTGCTGCCGATGATCCAGACCCTGCTGGCCGAAGCCGGATTGCCGCTGGCGGCGCTGGATGCCATCGCCTTCGGTCGCGGGCCAGGGGCCTTCACCGGCGTGCGTATCGCCATCGGTGTCGTCCAGGGGCTGGCCTTTGCCCTGGATCGTCCAGTGCTGCCAGTTTCCGATCTGGCCGTGCTGGCTCAGCGTTCCCACCGTGAGCAGGGTGTCGATCAGGTGGCTGCGGCCATCGACGCGCGCATGGACGAGGTCTACTGGGGCTGCTATCGCCTGGAGGCCGGAGAAATGCGCCTGGCTGGCGCGGAAGCCGTGCTGCCGCCGGAAAAGGCCCAGCTGCCGCGCGATGCCAGTGGTGACTGGTACGGCGCGGGCACCGGCTGGGGCACCTTTGCCGCGCGGATTCCGGTTCAGGTCTGCGGTCAGTCACCGGCCTTATTGCCCCATGCCGAAGACCTGCTGACCTTGGCCCGCTTCGCTTGGGCGCGGAGTGAAGGCCTGCCCGCCGATCAGGCGCAGCCGGTCTATCTGCGCGACAACGTCGCCACGCCCAAGGCGCCGCGCTAGAATTGAGCCTGTCGGCCCTCCGTCCCGGATTGCCAACGCCGGGGCGGGTGGCTAGAGTCCACCGGCACTCCTTTCGAAACGCCAGCACTGCCGAGCAGTAACCGATGCGCATCGATGGCTTCACCTCTTCCTATCCGCTGGAGCGCAGCCCCCGTCAGGGCAGCGCGGTCACGCCTTTCCGCGAGATCCAGCGTGAAGCGGAGGCCCGCCGCGAGCAGCCGAGCACACCGTCTTCTACCCAAGGCTACGAGCAGACCGCCCAGCCCCGTCGTGTCCAGGCCAGCAATAGCTCCGGCGACAGCCTGCCGCTGCGCCCGCAGGACCTGATCCAACAGCAGCGCACTCTCAGTAACCGTGCTGCGCAGGCCATCGCCAGCTACAGCGCCACCGCCAGTTTCGCCGCCGAATACGACGCCCCCGAGGTGCTCGGGCTCGACCTCTACGCCTGATGTTGCCCTATCACCTGGGCTGCCCGTCGTGGAACGAGCCAGCCTGGCGCGGCAACTTCTATCCCACCGACCTGCGTCCCGCCGACACCCTGGGGCACTACTGCCAGGTGTTCAACGCAGTGGAGGGCAACACGACCTTCTATGCGCGGCCTGCCGCCGACACCTTGCAGCGCTGGGCGCAGACCATGCCGGAGCAGTTCCGCTTCTGCGCCAAGATGCCTCGGGACATCAGTCATGAAGGTGATCTACGCGACCAGTTCGCCGCCACTGACACTTTCCTCCAGCTCCTTTCGCCACTGGGCCCGCGCCTCATGCCGCTCTGGCTTCAGCTGCCAGCGGCTTTCGGACCCGCACGCCTGGGGGAGCTGGCGGCCTGGCTTGATGAATTCAGTCACCACCCCATTGCCGTGGAGGTACGCAACCCGGCGTTCTTCGACAAGGGCGACGCCGAGCGTATGCTCAATCGCCTGCTGCATGAACGCGGCGTGGAGCGTATCTGTCTGGACTCGCGGGCCTTGTTCAGCGTCCGTTCCCAGGACCCGGCGGTGCTCCATGCGCAGGCGAAGAAGCCCCGGGTACCCGTGCGGCCCACAGCCTTCAGTACCCGTCCACAAGTGCGCTTCATCGGTGGGCCGGACCTGGACGCCAACCAGCCGTTCCTCGAGCCCTGGCTGAACAAGGTCGCCGGCTGGATCGAACAGGGCCTCACGCCCAACGTCTTCCTGCACACTCCGGACAATCATCTTGCTGCAGCCCAGGCCCTGCGCTTCCATGCCGCCCTGTGCAAGCGCCTGCCCGGACTGCCGGCCCTGGTGCTGCCGCAACCGCCGGCCGAACAACTCGGCCTCCTCTGAGCCTTGGGCTAGGCTATCGGCTTCTGCCTATGACTCCGGAGCCTGCCATGACCACCCAAGCGCAACGCGGTGAAGCCTTCGCCGCTCTGCACCGCGCTCCCGGCCTGTTCGTCTTGCCCAATCCCTGGGATGCCGGTTCGGCGAAGATGCTCGCCCATCTGGGGTTCGCCGCCCTGGCCACCACCAGCGCCGGCCTGGCATTCGCCCTCGGCCGGCGTGATGCGGAGGGCAATGTCAGCCGGGACGAAGCCCTGGCGAATGCCCGCGCCATAGTCGAGGCCACGCCCCTGCCGGTGGCGGCGGACCTGGAGAATGGCTATGGCGATCGTCCTGAAGACTGCGCCGCGACCATTCGTGCGGCTGCTTCAGTCGGGTTGGTGGGCGGCTCGATCGAAGATGCCAGCGGTCGCAGTGACGATCCCATCTACCCGCTGGAGTTGGCGGTCGAGCGCATTCGCGCCGCAGTGGAGTCCGCCCATCGCCTTGGATTCCCCTTCACCCTGGCGGCCAGGGCGGAGAACTACCTCCACGGGCGTCCTGACCTGGACGACACCCTGCGTCGCCTGGTGGCTTATGCCGAGGCGGGGGCTGACGTGCTTTATGCACCGGGCTTGACCACTCGCCAACAGATCCATGAAGTGGTGCATGCCGTGGCGCCACGGCCGGTGAATGTGCTGGTGGGGTCACCTGGTCTGAAGCTGAGCCTGGAGGAACTGGCCGAACTTGGGGTCAAGCGGGTGAGCGTAGGTTCCAATCTGGCGCGGGTGGCCTATGGGGCGTTTTTCCATGCCGCCGAAGAACTGCACCAGGGCAACCTGGCGGCAATGGAGCAAGCCATTCCGTTCGATCGCATCAACGACCTGTTCCGGCCCTGAGCCGAGGCTCCTCTCCCGCTTGGGCGGATGGGGACGCTGGCTGCCGGCTCTGGCAGAATGCGCGGGTTTTCCGGTCAGGCGTGTAGGTCCATGAGTGAAGAATCCGTCAGGGTAAGGGCAGAAGCCCTTGAACCGGCCTATGCCGAAGCGCTGGAGACCTGGGCTGCGCGCCTGGGGCTGGTGCGGGAAGGCGAGGCAGATTTCGCCCTTCAGCTCGGTGGTGACGGTCTGCAACTGCTGCAGCTGGGGCCTGATTCGCCAGGCCCGGTGCGGGTGGATTTCGTCGAAGGAGCGGCAGCGCACCGGCGCAAATTCGGGGGTGGCAGTGGGCAGATGATCGCCAAGGCCGTTGGCGTGCAGCCGGGTATTCGGCCGAAGGTGCTGGACGCCACCGCGGGCCTGGGCCGCGATGCTTTCGTCTTGGCCACCCTGGGCTGCGAGATGACCCTGATCGAGCGCCAGCCGTTGATCGGCGCGTTGCTGGAAGACGGTCTGGCCCGCGCCGGACGGGACCTGGAGACAGCCGCCATCGTCGCGCGCATGCGCCTGCTGCAGGGCAACGCCATCGAGTTGATGCGGGGGTGGCAGGGGGAGGCGCCCCAGGTGATCTATCTGGACCCGATGTTCCCGCACCGCGACAAGAGCGCCCTGGTAAAAAAGGAAATGCGCCTGTTCCGTCCGCTGGTGGGCGATGACCAGGATGCGCCGGCGCTGCTGGGGGCCGCCCTGGCCCTGGCCAGCCACCGAGTGGTGGTGAAGCGCCCACGCAAGGCGCCGATCATCGAGGGCGCCAAGCCGAGCTATGCGCTGGAGGGTAAATCCAGCCGCTACGACATCTATCCGAAGAAAAAGCTCGAAGCCTGAGGCCAGCCAAGGGCCTCGAAGTTCCGTGCCATTTCCGTCAGGGCCGGTAGGCCCTGATGAACAGCTCGACCACTTCCCGTACGTGCAACTCGGCCTCTTCCCCCTCCAGCGCCGCCGCGCAGCCGATCAGCAGGCGGAAGTTGTGCCCGCCCTTGATCAGGCAGAAGAAGTGCTCCGCGGCGTTCTGTGGATGGTCGATGCGCAGTTTGCCGGCCTCGTTGGCGTGGGCCAGCAGCCCGGTCATCTCCTGCAGGATCTGCAGCGGTCCCGCCTCGTAGAACATCCGTGACAGCTTCGGATCCTGGTTGGCCATGGCCACCATCACCCGGTGCAGCTCGAGGGATTCGCGGCTGTTGATCAACTGATGGAAGCTGCGACCGATGTTCAGCAGCACGCTCTCGATGCTGGCGTCGGCCGGTAGCTCGAACAGCAGCTCTGGCAGCTGCTCCTCGCATTTGGCCTTCACCGCGGCGGAGAACAGCCTCTCCTTGTCCGTGAAGTGGCTATACACGGTCAACTTGGACACGCCGGCCTCGGCGGCGATGGCGTCCATGCTGCTGCCGTCGTAGCCGTTCCTTAGGAAAAGATTCTTCGCGGCTTCGAGAATGGCCTTTCTCTTTACCGGATCTTTCGGACGGCCTGGGCCGTTGGTTGGAAATGAATTGTCTGACATTTCTTTATAAATACTGGACTGGTGAGTTTGCTATTTTTACTATACCCAGCAGTATAAATATTCCAGCTGTTCTTCGCGAAAGGTCATTCATCATGTTTCGCCATGCCTTGCCCCTCGCTCTGCCCCTTTCCCTCTCTCTTCTGATCGCGGCCTGCGGCAATGGGGAGCCTGTTCAACAGGCGGTTCGTCCGGCCATGGTGGTGCAGCCCGAACCGGCGGCAGATGCGGTGGATACCTTCCCGGGCGAAGTGCGTTCGCGCTATGAGCCGGAATTGGCCTTCCGCATCGGTGGAAAGATTGCCAAGCGCCTGGTGGAAGTGGGCCAGCGGGTGAAGAAGGATCAGGCCCTGGCCGAGCTGGACCCACAGGACGTGCGCCTGCAACTGGAGGCTAGCCGGGCCCAGGTGGCTGCGGCTGAGGCCAACCTCACGCTGGTGCGCGCCGAGCGTGATCGCTACCGCACCCTCTTGGATCGCCAGATGATCAGCCGCTCCCAGTACGACAACGTGGAAAACACCTTCCGCGCCGGCGAGGCGCGGGTGAAGCAGATCAAGGCCGAGCACAACGTCGCCAGCAACCAGGCGGCCTACACCGTGCTGCGTGCTTCCCGGGATGGCGTGATCGCCGCCCGTCGCGCGGAAGTCGGACAGGTGGTGGCCGCCGGCCAGACCGTCTTCACCCTGGCCGTCGATGGTGAACGCGAAGTCCTGATCAGCCTGCCGGAACACGCGATCGACCGTTTCAAGGTTGGCCAGGATGTGGCGGTTGAGCTCTGGTCGCTGCCCGGTCAGCGTTACCCGGCACGCATCCGTGAACTGGCACCGGCCGCTGATTCGCAGTCCCGTACTTTCGCTGCACGGGTCGCCTTCGCCGACAACAAGGTCCCGGCGGAACTGGGCCAGAGCGCTCGCGTGTTCATCCGCAGCAACGGCGCGGTGCCGCTTTCCGTACCGCTGTCGGCACTGACTGCCGAAGCGGGCCAGCCCTATGTCTGGGTGGTCGATCCCAAGGACTCCACGCTGAAGCGTCGCCTGGTGCGCGTCGGTCCCTATGGCGAAGACCGCGTGCCCGTGCTCGAAGGCCTGCAACCCGATGACTGGGTGGTGGCAGCCGGCGTGCAGGTGCTGCGCGAAGGCCAGCAGGTGCGGCCGGTGGACCGCGCCAACCGTTCGGTGAAGCTGTTGGCCAAGGAGTAAGGCGCCGTGAATTTCAATTTGTCCGCCTGGGCGCTGCAGAATCGCCAGATCGTCCTCTACATCATGCTGTTGCTGGGCATTGTCGGGGCCATTTCCTACACCAAGCTGGGGCAGAGCGAAGACCCGCCCTTTACCTTCAAGGCCATGGTCGTGCGCACCAACTGGCCGGGCGCCAGTGCCGAGGAAGTCTCCCGCCAGGTCACCGAACGCATCGAGAAGAAGCTGATGGAGACCGGCGAGTACGACAAGATCGTCTCCTTCTCCCGTCCCGGTGAGTCGCAGGTGACCTTCATTGCGCGCGACTCCATGCATTCCAACGAGATTCCCGAGCTCTGGTACCAGGTCCGCAAGAAGATCAGCGACATTCGCCATACCTTGCCGCCGGGCATCCAGGGACCGTTCTTCAACGACGAATTCGGCACCACCTTCGGCAACATCTACGCGCTGACCGGTGAAGGTTTCGACTACGCCGTGCTCAAGGACTACGCCGACCGCATCCAGCTGCAGCTGCAGCGGGTCAAGGATGTGAGCAAGGTGGAGCTGCTCGGCCTGCAGGACGAGAAGATCTGGATCGAACTGTCCAACGTGAAGCTGGCCACCCTGGGGCTGCCGCTCGCCGCAGTGCAGCAAGCCCTGGAGGAGCAGAACGCGGTCGCTACCGCCGGTTTCTTCGAGACGCCCAGCGATCGTGTGCAGCTGCGTGTTTCCGGCCGTTTCGATTCGGTGAAGGAAATTCGCGACTTCCCCATTCGCGTGGGTGACCGCACTTTCCGCATTGGCGATGTGGCAGAGGTTCGTCGCGGCTTCAATGACCCGCCAGCGCCGCGCATGCGCTTCATGGGCGAGGACGCCATCGGCCTTGCGGTGTCCATGAAGTCCGGCGGCGACATCCTGGTGCTTGGCCAGGCGCTGGAGGGCGAGTTCGCCCGCCTGCAGGAGAACCTGCCGGCCGGCATGCAGTTGCGTAAGGTGTCGGACCAGCCGGCAGCGGTGAAGACCGGGGTCGGGGAGTTCGTTCGCGTGCTCACCGAGGCGCTTGTCATCGTGCTGCTGGTGAGTTTCTTCTCCCTGGGCCTGCGCACCGGCCTGGTGGTGGCGCTGTCGATCCCGTTGGTACTGGCGATGACCTTTGCCGCGATGTACTACCTCGGCATCGGCCTGCACAAGATTTCGCTCGGCGCCCTGGTGCTGGCACTGGGCTTGTTGGTGGACGACGCGATCATCGCGGTGGAGATGATGGCCATCAAGATGGAGCAGGGCTATGACCGTCTCAAGGCGGCGAGCTTCGCCTGGAGCAGCACGGCGTTCCCCATGCTCACCGGCACCCTGATCACTGCCGCCGGCTTCCTGCCCATCGCCACCGCGCAATCCGGCACCGGCGAGTACACCCGCTCGATCTTCCAGGTGGTGACCATCGCCCTGGTCGTGTCCTGGATCGCCGCGGTGGTGTTCGTGCCCTATTTGGGTGACCGCCTGCTGCCCGACCTGGCCAAGCTGCACGCGAAGAAGCACGGCGGCAGCGACAAGGGCCACGATCCCTACGGCACGCCCTTCTACCAGCGGGTCCGTCGCGTGGTGGAGTGGTGTGTGCGGCGACGCAAGACCGTGATCCTGCTGACCCTGGCTGCTTTCGTGGCCTCCATCGCCCTGTTCCGTTTCGTTCCCCAGCAGTTTTTCCCATCCTCGGGTCGCCTGGAACTGATGGTCGATCTCAAACTGGGCGAGGGTTCGTCCCTGGCCAACACCGAGGCTGAGGTCAAGCGTCTGGAACAGCTGCTGCGCGAGCATCCGGGTGTGGATAACTACGTGGCCTATGTCGGCACCGGTTCGCCACGCTTCTACCTGCCGCTGGATCAGCAACTGCCGGCGGCCAGCTTTGCCCAGTTCGTGGTGCTGGCCAAATCCATCGAGTCCCGCGAGGAAATCCGCAGCTGGCTGATCCAGGTGCTGAACGACGAATTCCCCGCCCTGCGCAGCCGCATTTCGCGCCTGGAGAACGGTCCGCCGGTGGGCTACCCGGTGCAGTTCCGCGTGTCTGGCGAACACATCGACGAAGTCCGCGCACTGGCCCGCCAGGTGGCCGACAAGGTGCGTGAGAACCCCCATGTGGTGAACGTGCACCTGGATTGGGAAGAGCCGAGCAAGGTGGTGCGGCTGAATATCGACCAGGACCGCGCCCGCGCCATGGGTGTGACTACCGCCGATCTCTCGCGCTTCCTGCAGAGTTCGCTGACCGGCGCGCCGGTGAGCCAGTACCGCGAGGACAACGAGCTGATCGAGATCCTGCTGCGCGGGACCGTGCGTGAACGCCAGGAACTGGCCCTGCTGCCGAGCCTGGCCGTGCCCACCGACAATGGCCAGAGCGTGCCGCTGTCGCAGATCGCCACCCTGGAGTACGGCTTCGAGGAAGGCATCATCTGGCACCGCAACCGCCTGCCGACGGTCACGGTGCGCGCCGATATCTACGACAAGTCCCTGCCGGCGAGTCTGGTCAAGGACATCTCGCCGACGCTGGACCCGATCCGCGCCGAACTGCCGGACGGCTACCTGCTGGAAGTCGGCGGTACGGTGGAAGACTCCGCTCGTGGGCAGAAGTCGGTGAACGCCGGCATGCCGCCGTTCATCGTGGTCGTGCTGACGCTGCTGATGTTGCAGCTGAAGAGCTTCTCGCGCTCGGCCATGGTCTTCCTGACGGCGCCCTTGGGGCTCATCGGCGTGACCTTGTTCCTGTTGGTATTCCGCCAGCCCTTTGGCTTCGTCGCCATGCTCGGCACCATTGCCCTGGCTGGGATGATCATGCGCAACTCGGTCATCCTGGTGGACCAGATCGAGCAGGACATCGCCCAGGGTCTGGATCGCTGGCATGCCATCATCGAGGCCACGGTGCGACGCTTCCGGCCTATTGTCCTAACCGCCCTGGCGGCGGTGCTGGCGATGATCCCACTGTCGCGCAGCGTGTTCTTCGGTCCCATGGCCGTGGCCATCATGGGCGGCCTGATCGTCGCCACTGCCCTGACCCTGCTGTTCCTGCCCGCGCTCTATGCGGCCTGGTTCCGGGTCAAGCCGGCGGAAGCCGAACAGACAAGGCCGGTGCGGGCACCGGACGTCCAACCCAGCCACTGACGACAAAGGCCCCTTCGGGGGCCTTTTTCATGTGTATGGGCTGTTTCTGCCAATCCTGCGGCCACTTCCTCTCCGGCCCTTGGCGTCGTCGCCTGCCAGGCAGAGACTGGCCGGGCTCGCTACCGCCAATCGCCACAAGAAGAGGTGCCCATGCAGCATGCGACCCAGGTGGAATTGCTCAAGCGAACCCTGGCACTGGTGGAACGGGGCGTATCCGAATGCCTCGACGCGCCTTCATCGTTGTCGGTGGACGTCTATCTCGATGAACAGCGATACCGCCGCGAGCGCGACGAGGTTCTGCGCCGTGAACCGCTGCTGGTGGCTCGTTCCAGCGAGGTTCCACCCGGTCATTTCGTCACCCGCGACCTCCTGGCGCCGCTGCTGCTGACCCGCGATGAGCACGGCCGACTGAGCGCGTTTCTCAATGTCTGCAAGCACCGGGGCACTCAGTTGGTGGGTGATGCCTGCGGGCGTAACCGGGTATTCGTCTGCCCCTATCACGCCTGGTCCTACAACCCGGACGGCCAACTGCGCGGCATCCCCCATGGCTATGGCTTCGAGGGCATAGACCGGGCTTGCCTGAACCTCACTGAGGTACCGGTGGCCGAGCGCTTCGGCGCCATATGGGCGCGCCACTCACCCGGGCCGGCACTGGACATGGATGCCTTCTTCGGTGAGCAGATCCTGGCCGACTTCGACAGCTTCGCCCTGGATGAGCATGTGGTCTTCGATCCCCGGGACATTCACCGGCCGGTGAACTGGAAGCTGACCATCGACACTTTCCTGGAGAATTACCACGTCTCCAGGGCGCACCAGGCCACCATCGATCACCTGTTCTGGCCCAACCTGGGGCTGTTCGAGCGCTTCGGCCGGCATATCCGCAACTACTACGTGAAGCGCAACTTGCGTGAGGTTCTCGATCAGCCTGAACGTGACTGGAACCTGAGGCACCACGGTAACCTGCTGTATTTCCTCTGGCCCAACACCCTGGTACTGGTGGAACCGGACCACATCGACTTCTCCACTGTGTTCCCAGACGGCCCCCTCGCCACCCGCGTGCTAGGCCACACTCTGCTGCCGGAAGCTCCGGCGACGGAGAAGGCGCAGCGTTATTTCGAGAAGAACAACGCCATTCTCTACTCGGCGCTGGAGGAGGACTTCGCCATGGCGGCACGGGTGCAGGCCGGGATTCAGGCCGGCGCCAGCGACCGGCTCTGGCATGGGCGTTTCGAGCAGGCGCTGCGCTGGTTCCACCAGGGGCTGGATGAAGCGTTGGCGGATGAGCGCGTGGCGGTGTTGGCAAAGTGATTTCACGCCGGATTGCCAATCCGATATGCCGCTCATTCACTGGCGCTTGTTGGTCGTTCAAAGAAAAAGCCCGGCATCACGCCGGGCTCATCCGTACCTCGTTGAGGCTCAAAGCGCTCCAAACACCTTCTTCGCCAGACCAGTGGCGGCACCTGCCGGGTTCTGGCGGATGCTGGCCTCCTGCTCGGCAATCATCTTGAACAGGCCGTCCAGGGCTTCTTCGGTCACGTAGCTTTCGATATTGGCGCTCTTGGCATCCACGACGCCGAAGCTCGCGGCCTGGCCGGCGAAGCTGTTGTATTGCTGGGCCAGACCCACCTTGTCGGTGGCCTGCTTGACGATGGGCAGGAACTTGGCGCGCAGCTGGTCGCGGCTGGACGTGTTCAGGTATTGGGTGGCGGCGTCATCCGGGCCGCTGAGGATGCCCTTGGCGTCTTGCACGGTCATCTTCTTCACGGCGTCCACCAGCATTGCCTGGGCCTGCGGTACTGCGGCTTCGGCGGCCTTGTTCATGGTGTCTTCGAGCTGTTCCACCTGGGCGCCCATGCCCATCATCTTCATGGTTCTGGCGGCCTTGCCGAGGTTGCCCGGAAGTTCGATGCGGACGTCCGGGTTTTCGGCGAAGCCGCCCGGTTTGCCCAATTGCTGGACGGCGACCTTGGCGCCCTGGGTCAGCGCGTCCTTCAGGCCGCCAGTGGCATCCGACTGACTGAGATCGGCGATGGACAGGGCGAAGGCGCTTGCAGACAGGGCGAGGCCGGCGCAGAGGGTGGCAAAGCGGATCATTGCTGCATCCTTGTGGCTAGGGGGAGGACGGTCTGTTTGTGCTCAGCGGACCGGATCGACCTTGATGCGAAGTGGCTGCGGGTCGGAGCCGTCGAGTTTAACCGAGTGCTGCTCGGTACTGATGAACATCAACCTGCCGTCCAGTTCGATGCGCGCACTCACCGCGTAGCGGTGGTTGGCCTGGACCTTGGCGGGGTCGTAGTCGAGCCGGAAGGCCAGCGGCACCTGGCCCTCTATCGGTCCCTGCTGGCGGGCCAGTTCCACGGCCGGGGCATCGGCCAGCGATACGTCCTGGAGGCTGACGCTGAGGGTCGCGGCCGGGGGAAGGGCCATGCGTTGCAGGTAGAAGACCTCACCTTCCAGTTGGCGAGTTTCGCTGGCGGGATGGCCGGCGCAGGCAACCAGCAGGCTACCGGCAAGGATCACGGACAGTGCTTTCATCAGGACCTCGGGGTCATGCGGGATCGACAGATGCCACTATAGAAGGCCACGCACGATGAGCCATGGTGCCAGGTCAAGACGCCCGAAAATGACATCGCCCCGGGTGGGGGCGATGTGGCTGTGGGGTCAGTGCGGATTGTCGTCCAGTGCCGTGCTGGATATGGAGTTGAGGGTGTCGTTGAACTGCACCGTTTCGTTGAAGGCCTTGACCAAGGCGCGGAAACGGTCCTTGGCGGCGATCAGTTGCTTGAGTTTCTCGGCCAGTTCGTCGTCCTTGCGATTGAGCGCGGCCTCGCGCTCCTCCAAGGCTTCGGCACGGCGCCCCAGGGACTCGGCCAGCTCATCGTTGCGTTGCTTCTCCAGGCGCAGGCTTTCGGCAAGCTTGGCGGTGCCGCGGTCGCGCGCTTCGACGCTTTCGGCCAGGGCCTTGAGGGCGGCGCTGCGCTCGGCGAGGGCGCGCGCGTTGTCCTCGGCGCTCCGTTCCAGATTGGAGACTTCGCGTGTAAGGCGTGCTTCCAGCAGCCGCAGTTGTTCGTCCTTGTCCGCGAGGAGGCGCTCCTTCTCTTGCAGCTGCGACTTGCGTTGCTCCAGGTTTTCCTGATGCTTCAGCGCGTCCAGTTTCTGCTGGGTCAGGCCTTTGGCCATGTCTGCGAGGGAGTCGAGGGTGCTCTGCACGTCGTACAGGACGCTGTCGGTATCGCTGCCGAGGAACGCCGCGTGGGGAGTATCTGCGGAGCGCTCGACCGCTACTTCGGTCTCGGTGTTGGTCATCGGTGAGGGCGTCACAGGCTGAGGGATGTAATGTCGTATGTCCTCGATTTCGAGGGGGCGTTCAGCCTCGATGCTGGGCTGTGGCTCAGGCTGGGGTTCAGGTTCAGGCTGCGGTTCTGGTTCTGGTTCTGGTTCTGGTTGGGGCTCAGGCTCAGTCTCGAAGGGAGCTGCCGAGGAAGGCGCGTCATCAACAGCGTCCACATCACTGGCGTGTACGTCAGTTTGCTCGTGCGAGATCAGTTCCGGGGCTTCCTCGGCGATCTGGGTGGGCTCCGCAACGGGAGTGTCGGCGATGGCGGGAAAGCTCAGGCTGAAGTCCACGCCAAGGGAGCGGCTGTCGATGGGGGAGGGCGGGGCTGCCGTGATGACGGCTTCCTCCACCAGCGGTGGACGGGTGGACGGCAGTGGCTCACCGGTGTTGGCACTTTCGCGGGTGGCAATCAGCCTGTTCACCGCGGACCGGTTGATGGCCAGGTTGTGGTGTGAGCCTGTCACGGCTGGCTTCTGGTCGCCGCCTGTGATCTCACCCTTGAGCTGAACGAAGTGGAATTCCAGCTTTTCAGTCGTGCTCACGATTCATCCCCCTTGGTGATCTGCTTGAGGACCTGCACGGCGTACTGCCATTCCTGTTCGGACTCCAGGCCGGCCAGGTGATAGCCGTCTTCCTGGGGCACGGCGCTGGCCACGTAGACCTTCGAGGTGCCGTTGCGGCCTTCTTCGTTGAGGGTGTAGACGAGGATGTTGCGGTCGATCAGGGGGATGGCGAAGCTGCACAGGACGGCAGCGTTGACCACCTCTCCGGTGTCTTTCTCGACAGTGATGGTTCTCAGCAGCATGGGCGGGGTCTTCCATGTTCGGGACTGGTGGTGCGCTCGGATGTCCGAGGCGGCGCAGCGCCGAATGGTACGGAGGGGACCCCGGCACGCCTGCCGGGAGCGGTCTTATTGTGATGTGGGAACGGTCTTAGTCGGGCAGCGCAAAGGAGGCGCCAGGCCCGGAGGCCTGGTACTGCAAGGGTCAGCCAGCTTCTGCCGGGGCTTCCGGCTCGGCCTCGGTCTGGCGATCGAGAGCTACCTGGCGGATAGACAGGCGGATCTCCGCCGGCAGCACGCGCTTGGCGGCGCCTTCAGCCAACTCGCCGAGCAACTCGTGGTAGCTCAGCTTGCCGGCTTCGTCGCGACGCAGGACGCGCTGGTCCAGCAGGGTCTGGATGAAGTGACGGAACAGGCTCTTGTCGAAGAACTCCGGGGCGTTCAGGCCATGGAGAATCGACAGGCGCTGCGCCATGACGGTGCAGAGGTCTTCCAGTTCCTCGGCGCTCAACTGGTTCTGCCCTGCGTTCAGTAGCAGGGCGATGGCCATGTAGAAGCGTTGAAGCGTCTGGACGATGGCACGGGCCAGCAGCGTCAGCAGGACGAACTGTCGCGAGCTCGGTGCCGGGCGCACATACACGTCGCCTTCGACTTTGAGCAGGCCTTGCTCAACGAAGGCGGCCAGCCATTGGTCGACCACGCCTTCCACCTCGCTGGCGTCCCAACGGATGAACAGCTCGGCCTGCAGGTAGGGATAGAGCGCGCGCGTATAACGCAGGATCTGCTCGCGGCTCATTCGCGCGCTGCTCTGGAAGAAGCACGCCAGCAGCGCCGGCAGCGCGAACACGTGGAGCACGTTGTTGCGGTAGTAGGTCATGAGGACGGCGTTCTGCTCGTCCAGATAGAGGATCTTGCCCAGCGCATCTTTCTGCTCGGCCAGCAGGTTCATGCTCTGCACGTACTGGGTCAGCGCCTGGCCATCGCCTTCCGGCAGGGTGGCGTGGGGCGAATAGGGGACGGCGCGGAGCAGCGCCAGGTAGAGATCGAGCACACGGGTCAGGGCGCGTTCGTCCAGGGCCAGGCGACTGGTGGAGAGCAGTGCCAGGGCCACCAGGTTGACCGGGTTGATCGCCGCCGCGTCGTTGAGGTGGCGGGCAATGCGCACGGCCAACTGATTGGTGGTGTCGTTGAGCCAGGCTGGGCGGAACTGCGGGCCCAACTCCTGGGTACGCCAGTCCGGTTGCTGCTGGTCGAGGAACTCGGCCAGCTTGATCGGTTCGCCGAAGTTCACCGCCACCGAACCGAAGCGCAGCTTCAGTGCACCGATGACTTTGAACAGGTCGAAGATGGATTCCTTCTTCTTGCTCGCACCGCGCAACTCACCCAGGTAAGTGCGACCTTCCAGCACGCGCTCGTAACCGATGTATACCGGCACGAAGACGATGGGCAGACGCGAGGAGCGGAGGAAGCTGCGCAGGGTGATGGCGAGCATGCCAGTCTTCGGATGCAGCATGCGCCCCGTGCGCGAGCGCCCACCTTCGACGAAGTACTCCACCGGGAAGCCGCGGCTGAACAGGGTGTGCAGGTATTCGTTGAACACAGCCGTGTACAGCGGGTTGCCCTTGAAGGTGCGGCGCATGAAGAACGCGCCGCCACGGCGCAACAAGCCGCCGATCACCGGCATGTTGAGGTTGATGCCGGCAGCGATGTGCGGCGGGGTCAGGCCGTTGCGGAACAGTAGGTAGGACAGCAGCAGGTAATCGATATGGCTGCGGTGGCAGGGCACGTAGATGACTTCATGGCCCTGGGCGATGTCTTGCACGCCTTCGATATGGTTGACCTTGATGCCTTCGTACAGCTTGTTCCAGAACCAGGACAGCACGACCTCGAGGAAACGGATGGCGGTGTAGGCGAAATCGGAGGCGATTTCGTTGCCGTACTTCAGCGCCAGGGCCTCGGCTGTGGGCAGGCTGATCTTCTCGCGCTCGGCTTCCTCGGCCATGGCCTGGCGGACCATGGGCGCGCGCACCAATCCCTTGACCAGGTTACGGCGATGGGAAAGGTCGGGGCCGATGACTGCGGTCTTCTGATTGCGGAAGTGCACCCGCAGGATACGGTTGACCATACGCAGGGTGCGCTCCGGGCCCTTGTCCTGTTCCACCAGCTCACGCAGGTGGATCGGGGCGGAGAACTGCACGCGGGTCTTGCGGCCGAGGATGAGGATGCTGACCAGCTTGCGCAGGCGTCCGGTTACCGCCCAGCTGTCGGCGAACAGCAGCTTCCATGGGCTCGTTTCGCGATCAGGCGACTGCCCCCAGAACACCGTCACCGGGATGATCTGCGCATCTTCCACCGCGTTCTGCTGAATGGCGCCCAACACCCGTACCAGAGTGGGGGAGGCACCGCGCTTGTCCTGGCCGCCAAGCCAGCCCGGCTCCGGCGACAGGTAGAAGAACGCGGCTGGCTCCAGCAGGTCACCCACCGCCACCGGCAGCACCGGACGAGGCAAGCCGGCCTTGGTGCACTCCCGGTCCACCACCGCCAGGTCGCTGGCCGACGGTTGCTGCAGCACGTAGAGCACCGGCTTGCTGCGGTCGAGCTTCAAGGTGAAGGCGGATTGGTTGATGGTCTCCGAGCGCACCCAGAGGTAGAGCAGGCGGCGCAGGGCACCAAAGGCAAGGCGGCGGAAGGGGGAGCGGGTCATGACGGGGGTAATGCTGTGAAACGAGCGATTGCTCGGGGCGGCTAGTTTGCCGTATTCGCCGCCGGGTCGCAAAAAGCCACTGGCTGTCGTTTCTAACCGAATATTCCTGCAACTTTTCGCACAAGTGGCTGTCTTGCAATGCCTGCGGGGGACTCCTTATAGTCCGCCAGCGTTTTGCAAGGCCCCGGTGGCCAGCATGGCCAGGGGCTGCTCCCTTCGGGACTAGAGGCCATGATCGAGATAACAAATCTGACCAAGCGCTTTGCGCACCATACTGCCGTGGATAATCTGTCCTTCAGCGTCGCACCTGGGGAGGTGCTGGGGTTTCTGGGCCCCAACGGCGCAGGCAAATCCACCACGATGAAGATGCTTACCGGTTTCCTTGCGCCTACCTCCGGTACCGCGAGCATCTTCGGCTTCGATATCCAGACCCAGACACTCAGGGCCCAGCGGGAAATCGGCTATTTGCCTGAAGGTGCCCCGTGCTACGGCGACATGACCGTGCGCGGCTTCCTCGAGTTCATTGCCGAGGTCCGTGGCTATCGCGGTGCCGAGAAAAGGTCACGGGTAAGCCGGGCGGTGGGCCAGGTCGAGCTCGAGAGTGTCTTTGGCCAGTCCATCGAGACGCTCTCCAAGGGCTTCAAGCGTCGTGTCGGCCTGGCTCAGGCCATACTCCACGACCCGCGCGCGCTGATTCTCGACGAGCCGACCGACGGCCTCGACCCGAACCAGAAGCATCAGGTTCGCCAGCTCATCCAGAGCCTGGCTCGCGACAAGATCGTGATCATCTCCACCCATATCCTCGAAGAGGTCGCGGCGGTCTGCACCCGCGCCCTGGTGATCGCTTCCGGCAAGGTAGTGGCAGACGGCACGCCGTTCGAACTGGAAAGCCGTTCGCGCTATCACCAGGCGGTCACCCTGGTAGCCGAGGAGCCCTTGGACATGCTCGCCCTGGCCGTACTGCCGGGCGTTGCCGGTATCGAGGAGAACGCCATCGAAGGTGGCCTGACCATCCTGGCCAAGCCGGGTGAGGTGATCTTCCCGCAGGTGAATCAGTTGATCCACCAGCGTGGCTGGAAAGTGAAGGAGCTGGACGTGGAGCGCGGCCGTCTCGACGAAGTATTCCGCCGACTGACCCGGGGAGAAGCGGCATGAGGCAATTGCCGGTGATTTTCAAACGCGAGCTGGCGAGCTACTTCGCCACCCCGCTGGCCTATGTATTCATCGTGATCTTCCTGGTGCTCTCCGGGGTCTTCACGTTCTACCTGGGCGGCTTCTACGAAAGCGGCCAGGCGAGCCTCGCGCCGTTCTTCAATTTTCACCCCTGGCTCTACCTGTTCCTGGTGCCGGCCATCGCGATGCGCCTTTGGGCCGAGGAGCGCAAGTCCGGCTCCATCGAGTTGCTGATGACCCTCCCCATCACCCGTTTCGAAGCGGTCACCGGCAAGTTCTTCGCTGCCTGGGCGTTCTCCGGGCTGGCGCTGCTGCTGACGTTCCCGATGGTGCTCACGGTCAACTACCTGGGCGAGCCGGACAATGGCGCCATCATTACCGGCTATATCGGCAGCTGGCTGCTGGCGGGTGCCTTCCTCGCCATTGGATCGTGCATGTCGGCGCTGGCCAAGAACCAGGTGATCGCCTTCATCCTCGCCGTCAGCGTGTGCTTCCTGTTCATCGTCAGCGGCTTCCCGCTGGTGCTTGATGCGTTCAGCGCCTGGGCACCCCAGTGGCTGCTGGATGCCGTGGCCTCGCTGAGTTTCCTGACCCGTTTCGATGCCATCAGCAAGGGCGTGATCGACCTGCGTGACCTGCTCTACTTCGTCACCCTGATCGCCGCCTGGCTAGCCGCCACCGCCGTGGTGGTCGATCTGAAGAAGGCCGACTGAACATGAAGAAACTGATGTATTCCAGTGCCGGGCTGCTGTTGATCGCCCTGGCTTTCCTGGCGTTCAACATGCTCGCCGGGCTGACCCTGACCAACGCGCGGGTCGACCTGACCGAACAGAAGCTCTACACCATCTCCGACGGGACGAAGAAGATCCTTGGCGAGATCGACGAGCCCATCAACCTCTACTTCTTCTACTCCGACAAGACTGCCAAGGATCTGGTGGTACTGCGCAACTACGCGCGGCGCGTGGAAGAGATGCTGAAGGCCTATGAGCGGGCCGCCGACGGCAAGATCAAGCTGCATATCGTCGACCCGGAACCCTTCTCCGAGGACGAGGACAAGGCCGCCGAATTCGGTCTGCAGGCTGTGCCGCTGCAGCAGGGGGGCGACCAGGTCTACTTTGGGCTGGCCGGTACCAACGGCGTCGACGACACCCAGATCATCCCGTTCTTCCCGCTGGACCAGGAGGAGTTCCTCGAGTACGAGATCAGTCGCCTGGTGCAGAGCCTGGCCAAGCCGGAGCGACCGGTGGTGGGTGTGCTCTCCGGGCTGCAGCTCAATGGCGGTTTCGACATGATGAGCCGCCAGCCGACCCCGGCCTGGATGGTGATGGAGGAGATCCGTCAGCTGTTCCAGATCGAGAGCCTGAAGAGCGACATCGACCAGATTCCCGAGAAGGTTTCGGTGCTGCTGTTGGTGCACCCGAAGAACCTGCCAGAGCAAACCCAGTACGCCATTGACCAGTTCGTCCTGCGCGGTGGCAAGCTGCTGGCCTTCGTCGACCCTTGGAGCGAGGCCGACACCGGTATGGAGATGCCGGGCGAGCCAGGCGGCGACAAGTCCTCCGATCTGGATTCCCTGTTCAAGGCCTGGGGCCTGCAGATGGTGCCTGGCAAGGTGCTGGGCGACGGCGCCAATGCCATGTCGGTCAGCATGGGCCAGGACAAGCCGCCCGCGCGTCATGCCGCGTGGCTCAACCTGCCCAGGCACAGCCTCGACCAGAGCGATGTCAGCACGGCCGGTCTGGAGAACATCACCGTAGCCACTGCCGGTATTCTGAAACCGCTGGATGGCGCCAAGACCCACTTCGTGCCGCTGATTCAGAGCTCCGAGTACTCGATGCCGTTCGACGTGCAGCGCTTCGGCATGCTTGCTGACCCCGAGGAGCTGATCCGCGAACTCAAACCCACGGGTGAGCGCTACGCGGTGGCCGCACGCATCAGTGGTCCGGCGGAGTCGGCTTTCCCCAACGGTGTCGAAGGACGCAAGGATGGGCTGAAGTCGGCAGCGAACATCAATGTGATCGCCGTCGCTGACACCGATATCCTCAGTGACCGCATGTGGGTGCAGGTGCAGGACTTCTTCGGCCAGCGTGTACCGCAACCCTGGGCCGATAACTCCGGCTTCGCCATCAACGCGCTGGATAACCTGGCCGGTTCCGATGCGTTGATCAGCGTGCGCTCCCGCGGCCGCTTCAGCCGTCCGTTCGACGTCGTGGAGAATCTCCAGCGCGACGCCGAGGTGAAGTTCCGCGAACAGGAGCAGGAGCTCCAGCAGCGGCTGGCCGACACCGAGCAGAAGCTGGCATCGCTGCAGCAGAGCCAGGACCCTGCCAAGGCCCTGGAATTGACCCCGGAACAACAGGCTGCGTTGCAGCAGTTCATCCAGGAGAAGCTGCGCATTCGCAAGGAACTGCGCGATGTGCGCTTCCAGCTCAATGCCAGCATCGAAGACCTGGGACGCACCCTGAAATTCATCAATATCGCCCTGGTGCCGCTGGTGTTGACCCTGGGTGTGCTGGTGCTGTGGTTCTGGCGCCGTCGGCGCAAGGCATAAGGGGGACAGCATGGGACGCAAAGGACTGATCTTTCTTGCCCTGCTGGCCGCCGGCCTGACTGCGGCCTACGTCATCCAGCAGGACGGCTCGCGGCCTCAACCGCAGCCGCCCAGCGCCAGCCGCGAGTTATGGCTGCCCGAGCTGCAAGGCGAATCGGCAGCGGTGACTGCGCTGGACGTGCGATTGCCCGGGCAGCCCGATCTGCAGTTGGTGCGTAAGGACGGCGTCTGGGTACTGCCGGCCAAGGCCGACTACCCGGCAGCGGGACAACCCGTGGCGGCCTTGCTACGGGCGCTGACGGAAGCGCGCAAGGTGGAAGCCAAGACCGCTAACCCTGGATTGCATGGCCGTGTCGGCCTGGCCGACAAGGGCAGCGTCGAGGAGCAGGGTACGCGGATCACGCTGGAACGCGGCAGCGAAGCGCCTCTGGACTTGCTGGTCGGCAAGCCGGCACAGCAGGGCAAAGGACAACTGGTTCGTCGCTACGGTGACAACCAGGTGTGGCTGGTCGACCAGGCCATGCCGATGCCGCAGACCGAACTCAACTGGCTGGACCGCCGAGTGATCGAGATTCCGTTTGCCAGTGTCCGGCAGGTGGAGGTCGTCTATCCGAACGGCAGCCGCCTGACCGTCTACCGCGACTCGGCTGAGGAACCCAATCTCAAGCTCAAGCAATTGCCGAAGGGGCGCCGTCTGGCCTACGAGGCTGCAGCCAATGGTATGGCCACCCTCTTCGCTGGCCTGGAATTCGCCGACAACGCTCCCTTGGCGCAGGTGCAGTTCAAGGGCAAACCGATGCTGGCGTTCAGCCTTTCCACCTTCGACGGTGGCGAGTTGCGTGGTGAGGTCTACGGCCAGGGCGAGCAACCCTGGCTGGTACTCAAGGACAGGCAGAAGCTGAGCAACGACCAGGTGCCGGGTAAACTGGATTGGGCCTATCGACTGGAGCCATTCCACTATCAGGCACTGGCCAAGAGGCTCGAGGATGTACTTACCGCCAAGTAGTGCAAGTTAGTGAAGGAAGGCGGTAAATCGGACAATGGACCGTTCATTTCCGCCTTTCCTTATGCCCCATTTTGTACTTCGAAAGAACCAAAAAAGGGCGTCCAGCCCGCGTGGCACGGCCATTCTGCACTGTCATAAAAAAGTGCTTTTCAGCGCGAACTCTTGTCGTATACTCCGATCGCGGTCATAAAAAGAACGCCATTCGAATACCCGCTCCAAGCTTGATTCCGCCGGGGTTGGATATAACAAGAAGAACGTCTTTACCGCACCGTCGAAACCCCCACTAAAGGGGGCAAACAACAAAATTGCGAGTTGGAGAGAGCAGTAATGGCTGATCGTGAGGTCGGAACCGTCAAGTGGTTCAATGACGCCAAGGGCTATGGTTTCATTCAGCGCGAAAGCGGTCCTGATGTGTTCGTTCACTACCGCGCTATCCGCGGCGAGGGGCACCGCTCTCTGCTGGAAGGCCAGAAAGTGGAGTTTTCCGTGATCCAGGGTCAGAAAGGCCTGCAGGCGGAAGACGTCGCCAGGGTCTGAGACTCGAAAACAAAAGGCCCGTCAGTGACGGGCCTTTTGCTTTTTGTGATGCCTGTATCCGGGCAGCCGGTTTTTCAATCGGTGCGCCAGATGAATTCCTGCTCGCCTTCTGCATTCACCTTGATCCAGCGGTCGGCATCCTCTTCGCCCTGCGTTTCCTGCCAGCCACCTGGCGCGCAGCGGATTTCGACCCCGAGGGCCGCAAAGGCTGCACGGGCGCAACCCAGATCATCGTCCCAAGGCGTGGCGTCGCTCTCCAGGTAGAGGCTGTTCCATTTTCCGACGGCCTTCGGCAGCCAGGTGACCGGGATGCTTCCCGCCAGGCATTTGAAGGTTTGCCCCTTTTGCTGCCAGGGCGTGCAGGCACCCAGCGCCTCGTTGAGCCAGGCAGTCACGGCTTCCTGGTCGGTGTCCTTGAGGTAAATCTCGATATCGGGTTGGCGCATGGGAAACTCCCTAAACTTTCTCGATCCAATCGTAGCGAATGGACACCGTCACATCGAAGGCTTCTGCCACCACGGCTGCACGGCGCTCGGCATTGGCGCGCCAGCCGTGCGGGGTCATGGCCAACAGGTCGGCGCGAGCCTCCGAGTCGGCCAGGTGGAGGCGATAGGTCAAGGTCTCGCTGTGGGCCAGACGCATGCCTGTCGGGATCTGCGCCAGGTGCTTCTGATCGTCGTAGTCGCGGACCTCGTCGTAGAGCTTCTCGCGCAACTCCAGCAGGTGGCCGCGGGTTGGCCCCATGCGCAGCAAGCCACCGCCGGGCGCTAGCAGGCGCAACGCCTCCTGCCAATCCAGCGGACTGAAGACGCTGGCCAGCAATTGGCAGCTGCCATCAGCCAGGGGCACTCGCGCCATGCTCGCCACCAGCCAATGCAGCTGCGGGGTGCGGCGGCAGGCGCGTTTCACCGCTTCACGAGAGATATCCAGGGCGTAGCCGTCGGTCGCAGGCAGGGCCATGGCCAACTGGCTGGTGTAATAGCCTTCGCCGCAGCCGATATCCAGCCAGCGCTCGGGATCGTACTTGGCCGCGAGCGCAGCCAGGCGGTTGGCCAGCGGCGCGTAGTGGCCGCCATCGAGGAACCGCCGACGCGCTTCGACCATGGTGGCGTTGTCGCCCGGGTCACGGCTTTTCTTGTGCTGTACCGGCAGCAGGTTGTAGTAGCCCTGGCGCGCGCGGTCGAAGCTGTGGTTGGCCGGGCATACCAGTCCCCGGTCGTGGGCGCTCAGCGCGCCCTGGCAGAGGGGGCAGATGAGCATCATTGGGCGAGCAGGCGGACCAGGGTCTGCTGGTAGATGTCAGCCAGCAGGTCCAGGTCGCTGGCCAGCACGCGTTCGTTGACCTGGTGGATTGTCGCGTTCACCGGGCCGAGTTCGACCACCTGGGTACCCATGGTGGCGATGAAACGGCCATCGGAGGTGCCGCCGCTGGTGGACGGGGTGGTATTGCGGCCGGTGATGGCTTTGATGCTGGCGGACACCGCGTCCAGCAACTCACCCGGCTGGGTGAGGAAGGGCAGGCCGGACAGGGCCCATTCCAGGTGGTAGTCCAGGCCGTGCTTGTCGAGGATGGCCTCGACGCGGCGCTGCAGGCCTTCCACGGTGGATTCGGTGGAGAAGCGGAAGTTGAATACCGCCACCAGCTCGCCAGGGATGACGTTGGTGGCGCCGGTGCCGGAATTGAGGTTGGAGACCTGGAAACTGGTGGGCGGGAAGAAGGCGTTACCGTCGTCCCAGTGCTCGGCAGCGAGTTCGGCCAGGGCCGGGGCGATCAGGTGAATGGGATTCTTCGCCAGGTGCGGGTAGGCCACGTGGCCTTGCACGCCGCGTACGGTCAGCTTGCCGCCCAGGGAGCCGCGTCGGCCGTTCTTCACCACATCGCCTACCAGCGAGGTGCTCGACGGTTCACCGACGATGCACCAGTCCAGGCGCTCGCCGCGGGCGGCCAGGCGCTCGACCACGGCCTTGGTGCCGTGGTGGGCGGGGCCTTCCTCGTCACTGGTGATGAGGAAGGCGATGGCGCCCTTGTGTTGCGGGTGCTCGGCGACGAAACGCTCAACTGCCACCACCATGGCTGCCAGGCTGCCCTTCATGTCCGCCGCACCACGGCCGCAGAGCATGCCCTGCTCGTCAATCAGGGCATCGAATGGCTGATGCTGCCAGGCTTGCACCGGGCCAGTGGGCACCACGTCGGTATGACCCGCGAAGCAGAGCACCGGGCCGTCGCCGCCACGGATGGCCCAGAAGTTCTCCACGTCCTCGATGCGCATGCGCTCGATGCGGAAGCCCGCGGCTTCCAGTCGGCGCATCATCAGGTCCTGGCAGCCTTCGTCGACCGGGGTGACCGAGGGGCGACGGATAAGCTCGCAGGCGAGTTCGAGGGTGGGGGACAGGGCAGGCATGGAAGGCTCCGGAAAGCAGCGCGGAAACTGACAGGGTGAAAAGGCGGTTATCTTAAAGCAAGAACGGCGGCCAATGGCCGCCGTTTAAGGGTTTCGCTCGCTATCAGGCTGTAGCGACTTCTTCTTCCTGCTCCTCCTGGCTCTTTGGCAGGGAGGAGAGCAGGGCCATGATCAGCGCCGCCAGGTAGGGCAGCGACTGCACCAGCAGCATGGCCACCCAGAATTTCACGTCCGGACTGGGCATGCCCTGGACGATGGCGATGCCAATGGCCGCGCCCCAGAGCAGCAGCATCACGAAGACCTCTTCGCGGGCTTCGGCCAGGGCCATCAGCAGCCCGTGATTGGTTCGCATTTTCGGCGTGCGGAAGAACGGAATGCTCTTGGTGAAGAAGCCGTAGAGCACGGCCTTGGCGATGGTGTGCGAGAGCGCGAGCCCCGCTACCGCGGCGCAGAAGGCATCCTTCAGGTTGACCCCCACCGCGCGCTGGTAGAGGAACACGATCTTGCCCACCTTGAAGAAGAACAGCGCCAGCGGCGGGATGGCGAAGATCAGCAGTGGCGGGTCGACCCGTTGCGGCACGATGATCATCGCCGCGGACCAGAGCAAGGCACCGATGGTGAAGAAGATGTTCAGGCCATCGGCGACCCAGGGCAGCCAGCCTGCAATGAAGTGGTAGCGCTGGCCTTGCTTGAGCTTGGAGTCCTGCCCCAGGAACAAGCTGCGGGCGTGCCCCTTCATGATCTGGACGGCGCCGTAGGCCCAGCGGAAACGCTGCTTCTTGTAGTCGATGAAGGTGTCCGGCATCAGTCCACGGCCAAAGCTCTCGTGCGCATAGGCCGCCGCATACCCGCTCTTGAACACGCGCAGACCCAGTTCGGCGTCTTCGCAAATGGTCCAGTCGGCCCATTTCAGCTCGTCCATCACGCTGCGACGGATCATGGTCATGGTGCCGTGCTGGATGATGGCGTTGCGGTCGTTGCGGGTGACCATGCCGATATGGAAGAAGCCCTTGTACTCCGCATAGCAGAGCTTCTTGAAGGTGTTTTCGTTACCGTCGCGATAGTCCTGCGGCGACTGCACCACGGCGATTTCCGGGTCGGCGAAGTGCGGAACCATGTACTTCAGCCAGTTGCGGTCGACACAGTAATCGGAGTCGATCACCGCCACGACTTCGGCGTCCGGTGCGGTGTACGGCAGGATGTAGTTCAGCGCGCCACCCTTGAAGCCTTCCAGCGGGGCAACGTGGAAGAACTTGAAGCGCGGGCCCAGTTGCTCGCAGTAGTCGCGCACCGGTTCCCAGACGGCCGGGTCCTTGGTGTTGTTGTCGATGATCAGGACTTCGTAGTCCGGATAGTCGAGGTTGGCCAGGGCGTCGAGGGTCTGTTTGACCATCTCCGGAGGCTCGTTGTAGCAGGGCACGTGCACCGAGACTTTCGGGCGGTAGGCGCTGTCGGCCAGTACCGGCAGGAAGGGACGTCGGCGCTTGCGTACCCAGACGGCTTCGGCCAGTTCGTGGGCCTCGGTCAGCAGCACGATGAACACGCCGAGGGCGCCGACACCGAGTAACAGGCCGACCGTCAGGCTGAACCAGGTGCTGTACTGCTGGCTGTAGTCGTAGGCGATCCACACCAGTACCGAGCCGCCGGCGAAGGCGACGAAGGTCAGGAAGGTGCGGCCGCGCTGGCGCAGGGCGCTTCCGTCGATCAACATCAGGGCCAGGGCCAGTAGCGCCATGACTACCGAGGCCACCGCGAGCATGCGCCATTGTGGGATGGCAATCACCGGGCCTTCGAAGGCGAATTTCGGCTGGCGTTCCAGGTTGTAGACGCCCCAGTAGGCACCCACCGCGCCCTCGTCACTGGCCTTCCACGGCTGGTCGAAGGCTTCGATCACGAAGTAGTTGTAGCCCTTGGCGTTCAGGGCGTTGACCAGGGTGCGCAGGTAGATGGCCTGGTCGGCCTGGGAGGCGTCGGCGCCGCCGCGCATGCGGCCGTTGCTCGGCCAACCCACTTCAGAGAGGAGCAGGGGCTTTTTCGGGAAGGCCTTCTTCAGGTCCTTGGCGCGCTCCAGGACGAACTCGGTGGAGTCCTCCATCGGCACGAATTCCCAGTACGGCAGCACGTGGGCCGCAACCAGGTCCACGTGTTTGGCCAGTTCCGGGTACTTCAGCCAGATGTGCCACTGTTCGGACGTGGTCACCGGCACTTTCACGGCGGCGCGAACGCGGTCCAGGTAGACCACCAGGTCCTTGCGGCTGATCTCGCGGCGGAACAGGGCTTCGTTGCCTACGACCACGCGAACGACGCTGCGGGAGGTGTTGGCGATTTCGATGGCCTTGGCGATCTCGCGCTCGTTGCGCTCTTCATCCGGGCTGATCCAGACGCCCAAGGTCACCCGCAGGCCGAATTCTTCGGCCAGACGAGGGATGTCCGCCAGGGTGCCGTCGACCGAGTAGGTCCGGATGTTGTCGGTCTGCTTGCTCAGCAGCTCGAGGTCCTGACGGATCTGTTCGTCGTTGGGGTAACGGTTTTGCTGGGGGTTCTGATCCGCGCGGAAGGGCGAGAAAGAGTAGCCGGAGATCTGTTCCGGCCAGTCCGGCGCGGTGACCGGGCGGTTGTAAAGTGCCCAGATACCGGTGAACAACGCGGCAACTGCCACGAAGACCACCAGGTTGAGTCCAAATTTACGCGATGGCATAGAGGTCAAGGGTTCCGAAGCTTGGAACTAGGGTAGGGCCAGCGGGTTGCTGGACGGCGCGAATCCTACCCCGGCGCCCAACAGCTGTATAGATTGCAACCAGCTGGAGGGCCAGATGGCTGTCTCCGACTGTTCGTTTGTTTGCCTGAGGCTTCAGAAGTTCGGCCAATGTGGCAAAAAGCCGCTTCGGATTGTTCCAGGTCAGCCTCACAGCGCCCTGAGAAGAATGCGTTCGCTGGCTTCCAGATCGAGGTCGCGGCGCTCGCTCAGGGCGGTCATGCCGTGGCGCTCCAGTTGTGCCAGCACCTGGGGGATCACATCGGCGTCCAGGCCGTGTTCAGACAGACGGGTGGGCACGCCCATGCGTTTGAAGAAGTCGCGGGTGGCCTGGATCGCGGCATCGATGCGTTGCTCTTCGTCCCCTTCCTTGAGGCCCCAGACGCGGGTCGCGTATTGCAGCAGCTTTTCGCGTTTGACCTGGCGGCGCTCTGCTAGCAGTGCGGGCAACACCACGGCCAGGGTCTGGGCGTGGTCGATGTGGTAGAGCGCGGTCAGTTCGTGGCCGATCATGTGGGTCGACCAATCCTGCGGCACGCCGCAGCCGAGCAGGCCATTCAGGGCCTGGGTGGCGCACCACATCAGGTTGGCCCGCACGGCATAGTCCTCGGGGTTGGTCAGTGCCTTCGGGCCTTCCTCTATCAGGGTCAGCAGCAGGCCTTCGGCGTAACGGTCCTGCAGGGGTGCATCGGCCGGGTAGGTCAGGTACTGCTCGATGGTGTGGACGAAGGCATCCACCACGCCGTTGCCGATCTGCCGTGCAGGCAGGCTGAAGGTGGTGCGCGGGTCGAGGATGGCGAAGCGCGGGTAGAGCAGGGCGCTGGAGAAGGGCAGCTTCTCTTGGCGGGCGACATGGGTGACCACGCCGTGTGGGTTGCTTTCGGAGCCGGTGGCGGCCAGCGTCAGGACGCAACCCATGGGCAGGGCGGCGGTGATGCGCTTGCCGCTGAGCAGCTCCAGCGGGTCGCCGTCGTGGCACGCGGCAGCGGCGATGAACTTGCTGCCATCGATCACCGAACCGCCCCCCACGGCGACGATGAAGTCGCACTGCTCGGTCCTGGCCAATTGGGCGGCCTTGACCAGGGTGTCGAACTGCGGATTGGCTTCGATGCCGCCGAATCGGGTCAGTTGATGGCCTGCCAGCGCTTGTTCCACCTGCTGCCAGACGCCGTTCTGGAAGATGCTGCCGCCGCCGTGGGTGACCAGCACCCGGCTGCCGGCCGGAACATCGCGCGTCAGTTTGGATATCTGGCCTTCGCCGAAGTGGATGCGGGTGGGGTTGTAGAAGGTGAAATTGCGCATGACCGGCTCCCTTGTCGTTATCGGGCGACTATAGCCCTGGCGGACCGTGACCGAATCTATGGGCCACCATTCAGCGGCGATGGACTTGGGCCGAGGGATCGCGCTTCCTATAATGCGCGCCCGCCCGAAGGTTGGCGATGGGAGTGATTGGCATGAGTACAGACGAGCGTTTCGGCGGTATTGCCCGGCTTTATGGCCTGGAAGGACTTGCCCGGTTGCAGGCGGCCCATGTGGCTGTGGTCGGCATCGGCGGCGTGGGTTCCTGGGCGGCCGAGGCCCTGGCGCGCTCCGGGGTGGGGGAAATATCCCTGTTCGACCTGGACGACGTCTGCATCACCAACACCAATCGCCAGGTGCATGCCATCGAAGGTGCCGTGGGCAAGGCCAAGGTGGATGTGATGGCAGAGCGCATTCGCGGCATCAACCCGGCCTGCGTGGTCCATGCCGTGGCCGACTTCGTCACCCGCGAGACCATGGCCGAGTACATCACCCCGGAGATGGATGCGGTGATCGACTGCATCGACAGCGTGGCGGCCAAGGCGGCGCTGATTGCCTGGTGCAAGCGGCGCAAGATCCAGATCGTCACCACCGGCGGCGCCGGCGGCCAGGTCGATCCGACCCAGATCCAGGTCGCCGATCTGAACAAGACCTTCAACGACCCCCTCGCGGCCAAGGTGCGCTCCACGCTGCGCCGCGACTACAACTTCTCCCGCACGCCGGGACGCACCTACAGCGTGCCCTGCGTGTTCTCCACTGAGCAGCTGCGTTATCCGAAGCCGGACGGTTCGGTGTGCCAGCAGAAGAGCTTCGTTGGTGAAGGCGTGAAGCTGGACTGCGCCGGTGGGTTTGGCGCGGTGATGATGGTGACCGCCACTTTCGGCATGGTGGCGGCGGCAAGGGCTGTGGATAAGTTGGTGGCCGGAGCGCGCAGGCCGTCGGAACGAACCGCATCCTGACGCGTAGGATGGGTTGAGGAACGAAACCCATGTGGACCCCGGTAGATAGGTTTCGCGGGCTCTACCCATCCTACGGAATATCTGCCTTGTGTCTTGGCGAATGAATTGGCCCCTTCTACAGGGGCATCTCGCGCATTTTCTTGAGCACGGCATTCAGGCCGTTGCTGCGTGATGGCGACAACTGCCGGCCCAGTCCCAGTCGGTTGAACCAGTCCGCCAGGTCGACAGTCGCCAGTTCTTCGGCCGCAAGGCCCTCGACCCGTGCCAGCAGCACCGCCAGCAGGCCTCGGATCAGCCGAGCATCGCTGGCAGCGCGGAAGTGCCATTGGCCATCGCGCATCTCTCCCACCAGCCAGACCTGGCTTTCACAGCCATGTACCCGGTTGGCGTCGCTGCGCTCGGCGTCGGTCAGGGCTTCCAGTCGCTCGCCCCATTGCATCAGCAGGCGCGCGCGCTGTTCCCAGCTACCCGCGGCAGTGAAGGCATCGAGGGCTTTGCGGGCTGGTTCCGGCAGGCTCATCGCAACAGTTCCATAGCCTTGTCCAGGGCACTGAAGAAGCGCTCCAGATCTTCGCCGTCGTTATAGAGGCCCAGAGAGGCACGTATGGCGCCCTGCAGGCCGAGGTTTTGCATTAGCGGCATCGCGCAGTGATGGCCAGCACGCACGGCAATGCCCTGCTCGGTGAGCAGGTGGGCCAGGTCGGCGTTATGCACACCCTCGATGGTGAAACTGGCCAGGGCCAGCTGAGGTTCGCCCAGCAGGTGTACGCCGTCTCGGGCGGCCAGTCCGGCCAGCAGCTTGGCGTGCAGGGCAGCCTCGTGGCCGGCGACGGCGGCAGCGTCCAGGCTGTTCAGGTACTCCAGCGCGGCGCCCAGGCCGATTACCGAGGCGATGGCCGGGGTGCCGGCCTCGAAGCCCAGGGGCGCGCCGTGGAAGTCGGCCGTCTGGTAGGTGGCGGTGTGCACCATTTCGCCACCGAACTGCCAGTGTTTCAGGCGTGCCAGCGCATCACTGCGGCCGTAGAGCACACCAACGCCGTCCGGGCCATAGAGTTTGTGGCTGGAGAACGCGTAGAAATCGCACCCCAGCGCCTGTACGTCGTGGCGGCCATGGACTGCGCCCTGGGCACCGTCCACTACGGTCAGGGCACCCTGGCTGCGCGCCAAGGGCAGCAGCTCGGTCAGCGGCTGCCAGCGGCCGAGGACGTTGGAGAGCTGGCTTACCGCTACAAGGCGGGTGCGTGGACCGATCAGCGTGCGCGCCCGCTCCAGGTCGATCCGGCCTCGGTCGTCCAGCGGCAGTACAACCAGCTTGAGCTGCTTGCGCAGTGCCAGTTGCTGCCAGGGCAGCAGATTGGCGTGGTGTTCCAAGGCGCTGACAACGATCTCGTCACCGGGGTGGAACAGGTGCTCCAGGCCATAGGCCAACAGGTTGATGGCTTCCGTGGTGCCACGGGTGAAGAGGACTTCCGCCGGGCTTGCCGCGTTCAACCAGTGCGCCGCATGGGTGCGGGTACCTTCGAAGGCCCGGGTGGCGCGCTCGCCAGGCAGATGCTGGGCGCGATGCACATTGGCGGCACCACTGGCGTAGTAGCCAAGCAGGGCGTCCAGTACAGCCTGGGGCTTTTGTGCGGTCGCGGCGCTGTCGAGGTAGGTCTGTCCCTCGGCCGCGAGGGCCGAAAGGGCAGGGAAGTCGGAACGCCAGGGAGAAGTCAGGGACATGGCACGCTTGAACGCTGGAGGCGGGAAGGGAAGCTGGAAGCCAATCTGCTTCGGGCCTCCAGCTTCAAGCTTAGTTTCAGTTATGGGCGTGGAGGGCTTCGTTCAGCTCGATCGCGGTCTTGTTGGTCTTGCACTCGACCGCGCCGTTCTGCGAGTTGCGGCGGAACAGCAGGTCCGGTTGGCCGGCCAGGTCGCGCGCCTTGACGACTTTCACCAACTGATTCTGGTCGTCCAACAGGGCCACTTTGGTGCCGGCTGTGATGTACAGGCCAGCTTCGACGATGTTGCGGTCGCCCAGCGGGATGCCGATGCCGGCGTTAGCGCCGATCAGGCAGCCTTCGCCTACGGAGATGACGATGTTGCCGCCGCCGGACAGGGTGCCCATGGTGGAGCAACCGCCGCCCAGGTCCGAGCCCTTGCCGACGAAGACGCCCGCGGAAACGCGGCCTTCGATCATGCCAGGGCCTTCGGTGCCGGCGTTGAAGTTGATGAAGCCTTCGTGCATCACGGTGGTGCCTTCACCCACGTAGGCGCCCAGGCGCACACGGGCGGTGTCGGCGATGCGGACGCCGGCCGGAACCACGTAGTCGGTCATTTTCGGGAACTTGTCCACGGAGAAGACTTCCAGCAGCTCGCCCTTCAGGCGGGCTTCCAGCTGGCGCCCGGCCAGCTCGGACAGGTCGACGGCGCCCTGGCTGGTCCAGGCCACGTTTGGCAGCAGCGGGAAGATGCCGGTCAGGTTCAGGCCATGGGGCTTGGCCAGGCGGTGGGACAGCAGGTGCAGCTTGAGGTAGGCCTCAGGCGTGGAAGTCAGTGCGGCGTCTTCGGCCAGCAGGGTGGCGACCAGCGGTTTCTGGCTCTCGGCCAGGCGGGTCAGCAGCGCGGCCTGGGTGGCGTCGATGTCCTTCAGGGCAGTGGCCAGCTGGGTGGCCTGGGCATTGCTGATGGCGATGGCCTGGTTACCGGCGCTGTAGCCGATCACCGGGGCGACGGCAGCTACCAATTGTTCCGAGGGCTTGAGCAGGGGCTGGGCGTAAAAGACTTCGAGCCAGTTGCCCTGGCGGTTCTGGGTGCCGACGCCGAAGGCGATGCTGAAGAGTGCGTTGGACATGAGGATTCCTCTTGCTGAAGGGTGTTGATCAGGCGTTGCGCATAGCCGTGCACGCAGGTTCCGGCGCACGGCTGGCAAGTGGGATGAACGCCTGGGCGGTAGTCATGGTTACTTGAAGGCGGCAGCGTAGAGGTCCGGCTTGAAGCCGACCAGGGTGCGATCACCCAGGTCGAGCACCGGGCGCTTGATCATCGACGGCTGGGCCAGCATAAGGGTAATGGCCTTGTCTTGGTCCAGGTCGGCCTTCTGCGCGTCATCCAGTTTGCGGAAGGTGGTGCCGGCGCGGTTCAGGACGGTTTCCCAGCCGTGCTCGGCGCACCATTTCTCCAGGTTGGCGCGGTCGATGGCCGAGGCCTTGTAGTCATGGAAGCTGTAGCTCACGCCCTGCTCTTCGAGCCAGGTTCGGGCTTTCTTCATGGTGTCGCAGGCTTTGATGCCGTAGAGGGTGATGCTCATCGTGTCGTTCCTTTGAGGCTCACAGTCCCTTGATGAAGGCGCGGATACGTTCGCCGGCTTCGACGCACTCGGCCAGCGGGGCCACCAGGGCCATGCGCACTCGGCCGGCACCCGGGTTGAAGCCATTCACGGCGCGCGACAGGTAGGAACCGGGGACCACTGTGACGTGCTCACGGGCGAACAGTTCACGGGTGAAGGTTTCGTCGTCCACCGGAGTCTTCGGCCAGAGGTAGAAGCCGCCGTCCGGGCGCTGCACGTCCAGAACCGGGCCGAGGATATCCAGCATGGCATCGAACTTCTCGCGGTACAGCGCGCGGTTGGCACGTACGTGGACTTCGTCGTTCCAGGCGGCGACGCTGGCCAGTTGGGTCTGCACCGGCATGGCACAGCCGTGGTAGGTGCGGTACAGCAGGAAAGACTTGAGGATATCGGCGTCGCCGGCGACGAAGCCGGAGCGCAGGCCGGGCAGGTTGGAACGCTTGGACAGGCTGTGGAAAACCACGCAGCGCTTGAAGTCCGAGCGGCCCAGTTCGGCGCAGGCTGTGAGCAGGCCGGCCGGCGGGTTCTGTTCGTCGAAGTAAAGCTCGCTGTAGCACTCGTCGGCAGCGATCACGAAGTCATGTTCGTCGGCCAGGGCGATCAGTTTCTTCAGGGTGTCCAACGGGATCAGCGCGCCGGTGGGGTTGCCCGGCGAGCAGAGGAAGAGGATCTGGCAGCGTTGCCAGACGTCCGCTGGAACGGCGTCGAAGTCCGGGTTGAAGCCGTTCTCCGCCAGGCACGGCAGGTAGTGGGGCTCGGCGCCGGCCAGCAGGGCTGCACCTTCGTAGATTTGATAGAAGGGGTTCGGGCTGACCACCAGGCCGTTGTCGGTGCGGTTGACCACTGCCTGAGTGAAGGCAAACAGCGCCTCGCGGGTACCGTTCACCGGCAGCACGTGGCGAGCGGCCTCGAGCCAGCCAGCCGGTACCTTGAAACGGCGCTCGCACCACTGGGCGATGGCTTCGCGCAGGGCCGGGATACCCAGGGTGGTGGGATAGACCGACAACTGGTCGAGATTGGCCGCCAGGGCCTCGGCGACGAAGGCCGGGGAGCGATGCTTGGGCTCGCCGATCGACAGGGCGATGGCCTTCTTCTCCGCCGGTGGCTGGGCGCCGGCCAGCAGGGCGCGGAGTTTCTCGAAGGGGTAGGGCTGCAGTTGGTTCAAGGCTTCGTTCATGGTTGTAGGGCGTCAACAGGGAGGTCGTGGGTGAATCGGTGCAATCCGGCCAGCGGCCTTATTGCACCCTACGGGTTCAGATTTTTATCCGCGCCGGGTCCAGGCTCTGTCCGTTGGCTTGGGACAACTGGGAGACGATTGCCTCCTGGAGCCGCAGGCAGAACTCGGGGTCGGAAAGCGGCTGGTTGTTGGCGTCGGTGACGAAGAAGACGTCTTCCACCCGCTCGCCCAGCGTGGCGATCTTGGCGTTCTGCAGCGAAAGGTCGAACTCCAGGAAGATGCGCCCGATACGCGCCAGCAGGCCGGGGCGGTCGGGGGCAATCAATTCGAGGATGGTTACCGGGCGCTGGGCGTCATTGGAGATGGTCACCTGCGGCGGGAAGGCGAAATGCTTGAGCTGGCGCGGGACGCGGCGCTGGATGATGGCCGGGTACTCGTCCGGGTTCTTCAGGGCGTCGATCAGGCCTTCGCGGATTTCGCGGATGCGCGCCGGGTTCTCGCCGATCCGCCCGCCATCGGCATCGAGCACGATGTAGGTGTCGAGGGTGAACTGGCTGGTGGAGGTGATGATCCGCGCGTCGTGAATGTTCAGGTTCAACTGCGACATGGCGGCCACGGTCACGGCGAAGAAGTCGTGCTGGTCCGGTGCGTAGATGAATATCTGGGTGGCGCCCTCGAACTCGCGCTGGGCGGTTTCCTTGATCAATACCAGGGGATCGTTGCCGGCCGGATGCTGGAGGATGGCCTCGGTGTGCCAGGCCACGTCATTGGCGGTATGGCGCAGGAAATAGTCATCGCCCAGTTGCGACCAGAGCTGCTCGGCCTCGTCCTGGTCGATACCGTTGCGTACCAGGATGTCGATGGCGGCGGACTGGGTCTGGCGGATCTGCTCTTCGCGGTCCAGCGGGTTCTCCAGGCCGCGGCGCAAGGCGCGCTTGGTCTCGGTATAGAGCTGACGCAGCAGGCTGGCGCGCCAGGAGTTCCACAGGCTCGGGTTGGTGGCGTTGATGTCGGCCACGGTGAGCACGTAGAGGTAGTCCAGACGGGTCTGGTCGCCCACCAGGCGGGCGAAGTCGTAGATCACCTGCGGGTCGGAGAGGTCCTTGCGCTGGGCGGTGGTGGACATCACCAGGTGGTGCTGCACCAGCCAGGCCACCAGGCGCGAATCCCATAGCGGGAGATGGTGGCGGGCACAGAATATCTCGGCGTCCACGGCGCCCAGCTCGGAATGGTCACCGCCGCGGCCCTTGCCGATGTCGTGGTAGAGCCCGGCGAGGTAGATCAGCTCCGGCTTGGGTAGCTTGTCGATGAGCTTGCTGGCCAGGGGGAATTTCTCTGCCAGCTCCGGCCATTTCAGCTTGCGCAGGTGTTTGATCAGGTTGAGGGTGTGGGCGTCCACCGTATAGATGTGGAACAGGTCGTGCTGCATCTGCCCGATGATCTGGCCGAACTCCGGCAGGTACAGGCCAAGAATGCCGTAGCGGTTCATCCGCCGCAGGTTGCGGTGGATGCCTTGGGCAGACTTGAACAGCTCAATGAACAGGCTGGTGTTGCGGATATCCTTGCGGAAATCGTCGTCGATCAGGTGGCGGCTGTCCCGCAGCAGGCGGATGGTATCCGCGCGCACGCCCTTTATCTCCGGGTGCTGGGCCATCAGCACGAAGATTTCCAGCATGGCGAAGGGGGTGCGCTTGAAGACGTTGGGGTGGGTCACCTCGATGTAGCCGTCACGCAGTTGGAAGCGACTGTTCAGCGGCTGCGCCTGGCCGGTTTCGCCGGCGCGGAGGATGACTTCCTCGAAATGTTGGTTGATCAGGTCGCTGAGTTCGGAAACTCCCATCACCACCCGGTAGTACTTCTGCATGAAGCGCTCGATGCCGAGCTTGTCGTCACCGTCCTCGAAGCCGAGCAGGGCGGCGATCTTGCGTTGGTGGTCGAACAGCAGACGGTCTTCGGCGCGGCCGGCCAGCATGTGCAGGGCGTAACGTACCTTCCAGAGGAACTCCTGGCTGGAGGCGAGCATGCTGCATTCGCTTTCCACCAGAAAACCCTGTTGCACCAGGCCATGCAGGTTGAGGCTACCGAACTGGCGGCGGGCGACCCAGAGAATGGTCTGGATATCGCGCAGCCCGCCAGGGGAGCCCTTCACATTGGGTTCCAGGTTGTATTCGGTGTCGTTGTACTTGGCGTGACGTGCCTTTTGCTCGTTGCGCTTGGCGAGGAAGAAGTGCTTGCTCGGCCACATCTGCTCGGGGCTGGTGACTTCCAGCATGCGCTGGCGAAGGTGCTCCGGGCCGGCGATGGTGCGGCTTTCCATCAGGTTGGTGACCACCGTCAGGTCGGCGCGGGCCTCTTCGGCGCACTCGGCTACCGAGCGTACGCTCTGGCCGACTTCCAGGCCGATGTCCCAGAGCAGGGTGAGGAAGCCTTCGATGGGCTCGCGAAAAACTTCGTGGTCAGCGCTGTCCAGCAGGATCAGCAGGTCGATGTCGGAGAAGGGGTGCAGCTCGCCGCGCCCGTAGCCGCCGACCGCCAGCAAGGCGATGTCGGCGTCCTCGCTCCAGTCGAAGCGCTCCCATGCCGCCCGCAGGATCTGGTCGACGAACCAGGCGCGGTCCTCCACCAGGCGACGGATGTCGCGACCGTGGGTGAAACGGTTGTCGAGCACTTCACGGGCCTGGCGTATGGCTTTCTTGAAGGCAGCGATGGGGCTGGACTTCAAGGCCAGTTCCGCCTGGAACTGCCCGCGGTCGAACAACTCGGGATCCACCTGCGGCATGGGGCGGCTTTCCTTATATAGGTCGGTGATCAGGGCGAGGTGCGCGCCAGCGTATCGTCGCTGCGCAGCGTGAGGATCTCGTAGCCATCGGCAGTCACCAGGACGGTGTGCTCCCACTGGGCGGAAAGCTTGCGGTCCTTGGTGATGGCGGTCCAGCCGTCACCCAGCAGGCGGGTTTCCGGGCGGCCCTGGTTGATCATCGGCTCGATGGTGAAGGTCATGCCTTCCTTGAGCTCCATGCCGGTGCCGGCGCGGCCGTAGTGCAGGACTTGGGGCTCTTCGTGGAATACCGCGCCGATGCCATGGCCGCAGTATTCACGGACCACCGAGTAACCGAGCTTCTCGGCATGCTTCTGGATCACTTCGCCGATATCGCCCAGGCGCGCACCGGGCTTCACCAGCTGGATGCCCTTGTACATGCATTCCTGGGTTACGCGGCAGAGCTTGTCGGCCCACTCCGGCGCCTTGCCCACCAGGAACATCTTGCTGGTGTCGCCGTGGTAGCCGTCCTTGATGACGGTGATGTCGATATTGAGGATGTCGCCATCCTTCAGCGGCTTCTCGTTGGGGATGCCATGGCACACCACATGGTTGACCGAGGTGCAGATCGACTTGGGGAAGCCCTTGTAGTTGAGGGGGGCGGGGATGGCCTGCTGCACATTGACGATGTAGTCGTGGCAGATACGATCCAGTTCCTCGGTGGTCACGCCGGGTTTGACATGCTCGCCGATCATCTCCAGCACTTCGGCGGCCAGGCGGCCGGCAACGCGCATTTTCTCGATTTCTGCGGGCGTCTTGATGGTGACGGTCATATTGGGTCTCGGGCGCAAACGGAAAAGGCTTGATATTAACAGCTTCAAGCCGCAAGCCATAAGCGGCTAGCAGGAAGCAGCCTGTTTTGCGGCGTATCGTTCCAGTAGCTTGGGTCTGCTTTTTGTGCTATAAAACGCGCCGCTTTACGGGCGTACTGTCCGAAAGCACAAACCCACACACGTATCGACACGATCTCCTGGGTGCCCGAAAGGGTTGGATATTGGGATACGTGGAGGCCTAACCCGACTTATCGAGGAATAGAAATGTCCCAAGTCAACATGCGCGATATGCTGAAGGCCGGTGTGCACTTCGGCCACCAGACCCGTTACTGGAACCCGAAAATGGGCAAGTACATTTTCGGCGCGCGTAACAAGATCCACATCATCAACCTTGAAAAAACCCTGCCGATGTTCAACGAGGCCCTGTCCTTCGTTGAAAAACTGTCTGCAGGCAAGAACAAGGTACTGTTCGTCGGCACCAAGCGTTCCGCTGGCAAGATCGTTCGCGAAGAAGCTGCTCGTTGCGGCTCCCCGTACGTCGATCACCGCTGGCTGGGCGGCATGCTGACCAACTACAAGACCATCCGTCAGTCCATCAAGCGCCTGCGCGAGCTGGAAACCCAGTCCCAGGACGGCACCTTCGCCAAGCTGACCAAGAAAGAAGCCCTGATGCGCACCCGCGACCTCGAGAAGCTCGAGCGCAGCCTGGGTGGTATCAAGGAGATGGGCGGCCTGCCGGACGCTCTGTTCGTGATCGACGTTGACCACGAGCGCATCGCCATTAGCGAAGCCAACAAGCTGGGCATCCCGGTTATCGGTATTGTCGATACCAACAGCAGCCCGGAAGGCGTTGACTACGTCATCCCGGGTAATGACGACGCCATTCGCGCCGTTCAGCTGTACCTGGCCAGCGTTGCTGATGCTGTAATCCGCGGCCGTCAGAATGCCGTTGGTGGCCCTGACGAGTTCGTCGAAGAAGCTGCTTCCGAGGCCGCAGAAGGCTGAGTTGACAGCCGTCTAGCGTTACCCGGTGCGCAAGAAGGGGGCTAGGCCCCCTTTTTGCCACCTCCGAATTGTGAATGCCCGGATTTCTGGGCTGAATGGTTGAAAACCTATTCAAGAGGATTGCGACATGGCAGAGATTACTGCAGCCCTGGTTAAAGAACTGCGCGAGCGTACCGGCCTGGGCATGATGGATTGCAAGAAGGCCCTGACCGCCGCTGAAGGCGACATCGAGAAGGCCATCGACGACATGCGCGCCGCTGGCGCCATCAAGGCTGCCAAGAAGGCTGGCAACATCGCCGCCGAAGGCGCCATCGCTGTCAAAGTGGCTGACGACAACAAGGTTGCCGTCATCATCGAAGTCAACTCCCAGACCGACTTCCTGGCCCTGCAGGACGACTTCAAGTCCTTCGTTGCCGCTTCCCTGGATCAGGCTTTCAACGAGAAGCTGACCGACGCTGCTCCGCTGGTCGAGTCCCGCGAAGAAGCTCGTCTGGCCCTGGTTGCCAAGACCGGTGAGAACGTCAACATCCGTCGCCTGACCCGCGTTGAAGGCGATGTGGTAGGTGCCTACCTGCACGGCCACCGCATCGGCGTAGTCGTGAACCTGAAAGGCGGCAACCCGGAACTGGCCAAGGACATCGCCATGCACGTGGCTGCCAGCAACCCGCAGTTCCTGAACTCGACCCAGGTTTCCGAAGAAGCTGTTGCCAAGGAAAAGGAAATCTTCCTGGCCCTGAACGCCGACAAGATCGCCGGCAAGCCGGAAAACATCGTCGAGAACATGGTCAAGGGTCGCATCGCCAAGTTCCTGGCTGAAGCCAGCCTGGTCGAGCAGCCTTTCGTCAAGGATCCGGAAATCAAGGTCGGTGACCTGGCCAAGAAAGCCGGCGCTGAGATCGTTTCCTTCGTTCGCTACGAAGTAGGCGAAGGCATCGAGAAAGTCGAAGTAGACTTCGCTGCCGAAGTAGCTGCCCAAGTCGCTGCTACCAAGCAATAAGACGGCCTCGGCTGTCGCCCCGCAAGAGGCTGCCCGCTAACGCGTGCGGCCTCTTCGTCAAACTGGGGAGCCATTTCGGGGTGGTTTCCACGGCGGGCTCCGGTCATCGGGCACCAACCGTCGTTTGCGCAGTCTCAGGACTCGCCAGTACACAGGGCCTTTCGAGGTCCGCGAATTCAAATAGCGCCGCAGGAGAGACACGCAATGGCTCAGCAGGTGAGTGGTCGCCAACCTCGCTATAAACGCATTCTGCTCAAACTCAGCGGTGAGGCCCTTATGGGCTCCGAGGAGTTCGGTATCGATCCGAAAGTCCTCGATCGCATGGCGCTGGAAATCGGCCAGTTGGTCGGTATCGGCGTCCAGGTCGGCCTGGTGATCGGCGGCGGCAACCTGTTCCGTGGTGCGGCCCTGAGCGCCGCCGGCATGGATCGGGTAACTGGCGACCACATGGGTATGCTGGCCACCGTGATGAACGCCCTGGCCATGCGCGACGCGCTTGAGCGTTCCAACATCCCCGCCATCGTGATGTCGGCCATTTCCATGGTTGGCGTGACCGATCACTACGATCGTCGCAAGGCCATGCGCCACCTGGCTTCTGGCGAAGTGGTGATTTTCTCCGCCGGTACCGGCAACCCCTTCTTCACCACCGACTCGGCCGCCTGCCTGCGCGCCATCGAAGTGGATGCGGACGTGGTGCTGAAAGCCACCAAGGTCGATGGCGTGTACACTGCCGACCCGTTCAAGGACCCCAATGCCGAGAAGTTCGAGCACCTGACCTATGACGAGGTGCTGGATCGCAAGCTGGGTGTCATGGACCTCACGGCCATCTGTCTGTGCCGTGATCAGAAGATGCCGCTGCGGGTCTTCAATATGAATAAACCGGGTGCCCTGCTGAACATCGTGGTCGGCGGCGCCGAAGGAACCCTGATCGAGGAGGGCGAAAAGTGATCAACGAGATCAAGCAAGAAGCGCAGGAGCGCATGAAGAAAACCCTGGAATCGCTGGATCATGCTTTCGCCAAGATCCGCACCGGGCGTGCGCACCCGAGCATTCTGGATAGCGTGATGGTGTCTTACTACGGTACCGACACTCCCCTGCGCCAGGTTGCCAACGTGATCGCAGAGGACTCCCGCACCCTGGCCCTGACCGTGTTCGACAAGAGCATGATCCAGGCTGTGGAGAAGGCCATCATGACCTCTGACCTGGGCCTGAACCCGGCCACCGCCGGTACCACTATTCGCGTGCCGATGCCCGCCCTGACCGAGGAAACCCGCAAGGGCTACACCAAGCAGGCACGTGCGGAGGCTGAAAACGCCCGTGTTGCTGTGCGCAACATCCGCCGTGATGCGCTTGCGCAGCTGAAGGACCTGGTCAAGGAAAAGGAAATCAGCGAAGACGACGAGCGTCGTGCCGCTGACGACGTCCAGAAGCTGACCGACAAGTTCGTCGGTGATGTCGACAAGGCTCTGGAAAACAAAGAAAAAGACCTGATGGCCGTCTGACGTCCGGAATCGTCATGGACAAATTCCAGCAAGGCGCGTACCCCGCGGTGCCACGGCATGTGGCGATCATCATGGACGGTAACAACCGTTGGGCGAAGAAGCGCCTGCTGCCCGGTGTCGCCGGCCATAAGGCTGGCGTGGATGCGGTCCGGGCGGTGATCGAGGTGTGCGCCGAGGCCGGCGTCGAAGTGCTCACCCTGTTCGCCTTCTCCAGCGAGAACTGGCAGCGCCCGGCTGACGAGGTCGGCGCCTTGATGGAATTGTTCCTGGGGGCGTTGCGCCGTGAGGCGCGGCGCCTGGACCAGAACGATATTCGTTTGCGCATCATCGGCGATCGTTCGCGCTTCCACCCGGAGCTGCAGGCCGCCATGCGCGAGGTTGAGCAGTTGACCTCCAGCCATCAGAAGTTCGTCCTTCAGGTCGCCGCCAACTACGGCGGACAGTGGGACATCACCCAGGCCGCACAGCGCCTGGCTCGTGAGGTCCAGGCTGGTCATCTGCAAGTCGACGATATTTCCCCGCAGTTGCTGCAAAGTTGCCTGGTCACCGGCGACCTTCCGCTGCCCGACCTGTGCATTCGCACCGGTGGCGAGCATCGCATCAGCAACTTCCTGCTGTGGCAGCTCGCCTATGCCGAGCTGTATTTCTCCGATCTCTTCTGGCCTGACTTCAAGCACGAAGCCATGCGCAAGGCGCTGGCAGACTTTGCCAAGCGACAGCGTCGCTTCGGCAAGACCAGCGAGCAGCTAGAAGCCGAGGCCCGAGCCAAATGCTGAAACAACGCGTCATCACCGCCCTGGTGTTGTTGCCGATCGCCCTTGCAGGCTTCTTCTGGCTGGATGGCGGCGCCTTTGCCCTGTTCATCGGCGCCGTGGTAAGTCTCGGCGGTTGGGAGTGGGCACGCCTGGCGGGCTTTTCGCCTCAACCCCTGCGCGTCGCCTACGGCCTGCTCGTGGCGGCGCTGCTGTATGGGCTCTATCTCGTGCCGGCCCTGGCCCCCCTGGTCCTGGTGCTGGGTGTGCTCTGGTGGGGCGCGGCGACTGTCCTCGTGCTGGGCTATCCCGAAACCAGTCGCTACTGGGGCGGTACGCCTGGCAAGCTGGTGATTGGCCTGCTGATCCTGTTGCCAGCCTGGCAAGGCTTGGTGCTGTTCAAGCAGTGGCCGTTGGCCAATTGGCTGATCCTAGCCGTGATGGTGCTGGTCTGGGCGGCCGATATCGGTGCTTATTTTTCCGGCAAGGCCTTCGGTAAGCGCAAACTGGCCCCTCAGGTAAGTCCTGGCAAAAGCTGGGAAGGCCTGATAGGCGGGCTGCTGGCCAGCCTGCTAATTACTGCTGGTGTCGGTTTCTACCGCGGCTGGGTCGGTTCAGAGCTGCTGCTCGCCCTGGCAGGTGCGGCCCTGGTGGTACTGATTTCAGTAGTAGGTGACTTGACCGAGAGCATGTTCAAGCGCCAGTCCGGCATCAAGGACAGCAGCAATCTTTTGCCGGGCCATGGCGGTGTGCTGGACCGAATCGATAGTCTGACGGCGGCCATTCCGCTTTTCGCCGCGCTGCTCTGGGCCGCCGGCTGGGGTGCGCTGTGAGTCAGCCGCAACGCATTACCGTGCTGGGGGCCACCGGCTCCATCGGTCTCAGCACCCTCGATGTCATCGGTCGTCACCCCGACCGATACCGGGCTTTCGCCCTCAGTGGCTTCAGCCGTCTGGGTGAGTTGGAAGCCTTGTGTCTGCGTCATCGTCCCGAGTTCGCCGTAGTGCCGGATGCCGATTCGGCCCGGCACCTTCAGGGCGGTCTGTTGGCGGCCGGTTTGCAAACTCGCGTTCTGGCGGGCGAGCAAGGGCTTTGCGAAGTCGCCGCGCACCCGCAGGCGGATGCTGTGATGGCCGCCATTGTGGGTGCTGCGGGTCTCAAACCGACTCTCGCGGCGGTCGAGGCAGGCAAGCGGGTGTTGTTGGCCAACAAGGAGGCGCTGGTGATGTCCGGCGCCTTGTTCATGCAAGCGGTGCGCAAGAGTGGTGCCGTGCTCCTTCCGATAGACAGTGAGCACAATGCGATCTTCCAATGTTTGCCGCAGGATTACGCGCGTGGGCTCGCACCTGTCGGCGTGCGTCGCATTCTGCTGACTGCATCTGGTGGTCCCTTCCGTGAGATGCCGCTGGAGCGGCTGTCGGACGTTTCTCCGGAGCAGGCTTGTGCTCATCCCAATTGGTCCATGGGGCGCAAGATTTCCGTGGACTCGGCCAGCATGATGAACAAGGGGCTGGAACTGATCGAGGCCTGCTGGCTGTTCGATGCCAGCCCGGCCCAGGTGGAGGTCGTGATTCATCCGCAGAGCGTGATCCACTCCCTGGTGGATTATGTGGATGGCTCGGTGTTGGCGCAGCTCGGTAATCCGGATATGCGCACCCCCATCGCCCACGCCTTGGCGTGGCCGGAGCGCATTGATTCCGGTGTATCGCCGCTTGATCTGTTCTCCGTGGCTCGCCTGGACTTCCAGGCCCCGGACGAAGAGCGCTTTCCTTGCTTGCGGCTGGCTCGCCAGGCGGCGGAGGAGGGCGGAAGCGCCCCGGCCATGCTCAACGCTGCGAATGAGGTGGCTGTGGCGGCGTTCCTGGATAGACGCATCCGCTTCACCGAGATCGCGAGTATCATCGACGAAGTGCTGAACCGCGAAGCGGCGACGGCTGTCGAAACGCTGGATTCCGTGCTGCAGGCAGATGCCCGTGCTCGGGCAGCCGCGCAGCAGTGGTTGGTCCGTCAAGATCGCTAGCAGGTAGCTCTCAAGCGACCACCTGCTCCAGAGGAAACCGATGAGCGCTCTATATATGATTCTTGGCACCCTGGTCGCTCTCGGGGTGCTGGTCACGTTCCACGAATTCGGTCACTTCTGGGTGGCGCGGCGCTGCGGGGTCAAAGTCCTGCGCTTCTCCGTAGGGTTCGGCACGGCGCTGTTCCGCTGGCATGATCGCCACGGCACCGAGTTCGTTATCGCCGCCATCCCTCTTGGCGGTTACGTGAAGATGCTGGACGAGCGCGAGGCGGACGTGCCGGCCGAGTTGCTCGACCAATCCTTCAACCGCAAGCCGGTGGGACAACGCATCGCCATCGTGGCTGCCGGGCCCGTCGCCAACTTCCTCCTGGCACTGTTGTTCTTCTGGGTGCTGGCCATGCTCGGCAGTCAGCAGGTTCGGCCTGTCATCGGTGGTGTTGCGTCGGACAGCATTGCCGCCCGGGCTGGCCTGGAAGCCGGCGAGGAAATCGTTTCGGTGGACGGCAAGTCCGTCAGCGGCTGGTCCCAGGTGAATCTGCAACTGGTTCGCCGCCTGGGTGAAAGCGGCACGCTCCAGGTCGGCGTGCGTGAGGCTGGCGCCACAACCGAACAGTTCCGAGAGCTGCAGTTGAATGCCTGGCTCAAGGGCGCCGATGAGCCTGACCCTATTGGTGCTCTGGGTATCACGCCCTGGCGTCCGGCCATCCCGCCGGTGCTTGCCGAGCTTGACCCGAAAGGGCCGGCTCAGGCGGCGGGGCTCAAGGTCGGTGACCGCCTGCTGGCCCTTGACGGCCAGCCGCTTGATGACTGGCAGCAATTGGTGGAACGGGTGCGCAAGCGTCCCGCCGAGCGAGTCACGCTTAGCGTCGAGAGCGACAGCCAGGTTCGCGAAGTTCAGCTGACCCTGGCTAGCCGTGGCGAGGGCGAAGCCCGCAGCGGTTACCTTGGTGCGGGGGTGAAAGGCATTGAATGGCCAGCGGAAATGCTTCGGGAGGTCAGTTTCGGTCCGCTCGATGCGGTGACCGAGGCAGTGGCCAGGACCTGGTCCATGAGCCTGCTAACTCTGGATTCCCTAAAGAAAATGTTGCTCGGCGAGCTCTCGGTAAAAAACTTGAGCGGGCCGATAACCATTGCTAAAGTGGCGGGCGCTTCGGCCCAGTCCGGGGTGGGGGATTTCCTTAACTTCCTCGCCTATCTGAGCATAAGCCTGGGGGTTCTCAATCTGTTGCCAATCCCTGTCCTGGATGGGGGGCACCTGCTGTTTTATCTGATCGAATTGGCGCGAGGTCGTCCATTGTCAGAACGGGTGCAGGCTTGGGGGGTGCAGATCGGTATCAGTCTAGTCGTGGGGGTGATGTTGCTCGCCCTGGTAAACGATCTGAGCCGTCTGTAACAAGTCACTGAATGCCGAGTCTGCCGCCTTGTGCGGCAGATTCTTTATTACCGGTTGGAATAAAAAAGGACTTCATGAAACGCCTGCTGCTACCTGCGGTGCTTGCCGCACTCATGATCGCCGAGGTTCACGCCGAGTCCTTCAACATCTCCGACATTCGCGTCAATGGCCTGCAGCGGGTATCCGCTGGCAGCGTATTCGGCGCACTGCCACTCAACGTCGGCGACACAGCTGATGACCGCCGCCTCGTCGAGGCCACCCGCGCCCTGTTCAAGACCGGTTTCTTCCAGGATATCCAACTGGGCCGCGAAGGCGACGTGCTGGTTATCACCGTAGTCGAGCGCCCGTCGATCTCCAGCATTGAGATCGAGGGCAACAAGGCCATCAGCACCGAAGACCTGCTCAAGGGCCTGAAACAGTCCGGCCTGGCTGACGGGGAAATCTTCCAGCGCGCGACCCTCGAAGGCGTGCGTAACGAACTGCAGCGCCAGTATGTGGCCCAGGGCCGTTACTCCGCCGAGATCGAGGCTGACGTGATCCCGCAGCCGCGCAACCGCGTGGCGCTCAAGATCAAGATCAACGAAGGCTCGGTCGCAGCCATCCAGCACATCAACATCGTCGGTAACACGGTCTTCTCCGATGAGGATCTGATCGACCTGTTCGAGCTGAAGACCACCAACTGGCTGTCCTTCTTCAAGAACGACGACAAGTACGCCCGCGAAAAGCTTTCCGGCGACCTGGAGCGTCTGCGTTCCTACTATCTGGACCGCGGCTACATCAACATGGATATCTCTTCCACGCAGGTATCCATCACCCCGGACAAGAAGCACGTCTACGTCACCGTCAACGTGGACGAGGGCGAGAAGTACACCGTTCGCGACGTGAAGCTCTCCGGCGACCTGAAGGTGCCCGAGGACGAAGTGAAGAAGCTGCTGCTGGTACAGCAGGGGCAAGTTTTCTCACGCAAGGTGATGACGACCACGTCTGAGTTGATTACCCGCCGCCTGGGTAACGAGGGCTATACCTTCGCCAACGTGAACGGCGTGCCGGAAGCCCATGACGAGGACAACACCGTTTCCATCACGTTCGTGGTGGACCCGGGCAAGCGCGCCTACGTCAATCGCATCAATTTCCGTGGCAACACCAAAACTGAAGACGAAGTGCTGCGTCGCGAAATGCGCCAGATGGAAGGCGGCTGGGCGTCGACCTACCTGATCGACCAGTCCAAGACTCGTCTGGAGCGCCTCGGCTTCTTCAAGGAGGTCAACGTCGAGACCCCGCAGGTGCCGGGTACTGATGACCAGGTCGATGTGAACTACACCGTGGAAGAGCAACCGTCCGGCTCCATCACCGCGAGCGTGGGCTTCGCCCAGAGCGCCGGTCTGATCCTCGGCGGTTCCATCAGCCAAAACAACTTCCTGGGTACCGGTAACAAGGTCAGCATCGGTCTGACCCGTTCCGAGTACCAGACCCGCTACAACTTCGGCTTTGTCGACCCCTACTGGACTCCGGATGGCGTGAGTCTGGGCTACAACGCCTTCTACCGCAGTACCGACTACGATGACCTCGACACCGACGTATCCAGCTATGCGGTGGACAGCTACGGTGCCGGTGTCAGCATCGGTTATCCGATCAGCGAAACTGCGCGCCTGACCTATGGCCTGACCGTGCAGCAGGACAAGATCAACACCGGTATCTACACCGTCGACGAGATCTTCGATTTCCTTGAGGAAGAAGGCGATAGCTACACCAACTTCAAGGGCTCGATCGGCTGGTCCGAATCGACCCTGAACAAGGGCGTAATGGCTACGCGCGGCCATTCCCAGAGCCTGGTGCTGGAAAGCACCATTCCGGGTAGCGACCTGTCGTTCTACAAGCTCGACTACCGTGGCCAGCTGTTCACTCCGCTGACCCAGAACACGGCACTGCGTTGGCACACCGAACTGGGCTATGGCGACAGCTATGGTTCCACCTCCGAGCTGCCGTTCTACGAGCATTACTTCGCGGGTGGCTTCAACTCCGTACGCGGCTTCGAAGACAGCAGCCTGGGGCCGCGCAGCACACCCAGTCGTGGCCAGGCTGTAACGGGCAACGAAGGGACCGCGGCCGACCCGGATCAGGATCCGCTGCCTTTCGGTGGCAACGTGTTGATCCAGGGTGGTGTGGAGCTGCTCTTCCCGCTGCCATTCGTCAAGGATCAGCGCCAGCTTCGAACCGTGCTGTTCTGGGACGTGGGTAACGTGTTCGACACCAGCTGCTCGTCCACCGCAACCAACTGCAGCAGCATCAACGCAGGTGACTTGGCGAGTTCGGTGGGTGTAGGCCTGACCTGGATTACTGCGCTGGGCCCGTTGAGCTTCAGTCTGGGCATGCCGGTCAAGAAGCCGGACAATGCTGATACCCAGGTGTTCCAGTTCTCCCTGGGCCAGACTTTCTAAGTGTTTCATCAAGACAACAGTATGTGTTGCAGGAGTTGCATCGTGCGTAAGTTGACTCAATTCGTTCTGGTTGCCGCTGCCTTGATGGCGACTCCGGCTTTCGCGGAAATGAAGATTGCGGTTCTGAACTATCAAATGGCCCTGCTGGAATCCGACGCGGCCAAGAAATACGCCGTCGATGCAGAGAAAAAGTTCGGCCCCCAACTGAACAAGCTGAAGACCCTGGAAAGCGACGCCAAGCGCATTCAGGACCGTCTGGTGAAAGACGGCGAGAAGATGCAGCAGGCCGAGCGTGAGCGCCTGGAGCTCGAATTCAAGCAAAAGGCCCGTGACTTCCAGTTCCAGTCCAAGGAGCTGAACGAAGCGAAAGCTGTTGCCGATCGCGACATGCTCAAGCAACTGAAGCCGAAGCTGGACAAGGCCGTTGAAGAAGTCCTGAAGAAGGGTAGCTTTGACCTGGTGCTGGAGCGTGGTGCCGTGGTTGACGTCAAGCCGCAATACGACATCACCCGCCAAGTCATCGAGCGCATGAACCAGCAGCGTTGATGATGACTGCCCCGGTCTTCACTCTCGGCCAACTGGCCGAACGCCTCGGTGCCACCCTGTGTGGTGCCGAAGGCACAGCGATCAGTGGCCTGGCTACCCTGCAGGAGGCCGGTCCGGGCCAACTCACTTTCCTGGCCAATCCGCAGTATCGCAAGTTCCTCGCCGATACCCGCGCCGCCGCCGTATTGCTGACCCCGGCCGATGCCGAGGGTTACAGCGGCAGCGCTCTGGTCGTGGCCAACCCCTACCTGGCTTACGCTGAGCTTTCCCATCTGTTCGACCCCAAGCCCAAGGCTCAACCGGGCATTCATCCGACCGCCGTGGTCGCCGAGGATGCCAAGGTCGATCCGAGCGCTAGCGTCGGTGCCTATGTGGTAATCGAGTCCGGCGTACAGATCGGCGCCGAGGTGACGTTGGGCGCTCATTGCGTGATCGGCGCGCGCACCGTGATCGGTGAAGGTGGCTGGCTGGCTCCGCGTGTGACCCTCTATCACGATGTGATCATCGGCAAGCGCGTGGTGATTCAGTCTGGCGCCGTTATCGGTGGCGAAGGTTTTGGCTTTGCCAACGAGAAGGGCGTTTGGCAGAAGATCGCGCAGATCGGCGGTGTCGTCCTGGGTGACGACGTCGAGGTGGGTGCCAACACCACCATCGACCGCGGTGCCCTGTCCAATACCTTGATCGGCAATGGCGTGAAGCTGGATAACCAGATCATGATCGCGCACAACGTGCAGATTGGTGACAACACCGCCATGGCCGGCTGTGTCGGTATTTCCGGCAGCACCAAGATTGGCCGCAATTGCATGATCGCCGGTGGTGTGGGGATGGTTGGCCACATTGAGGTGTGCGACAACGTGTTCGTCACCGGTATGACCATGGTGACTCGCAATATCACCGAGCCGGGTGCCTACTCTTCCGGTACCGCGATGCAGACCGCCGCGGAGTGGAAGAAGAGCGCTGCCCGTATTCGCCAGTTGGACGACATGGCGCGTCGTCTGCAGCAACTGGAAAAACGCCTGGCGGCAGTGACCCCGGGCGGGGATGCTTCATCAGAAGCCTGATTTACGTAGCGCCGCGCATCCCCAATACTTTGAAAAGGCTCCAGGAACATGATGGACATCAACGAGATTCGCGAATATCTGCCGCACCGCTACCCCTTCCTCCTGGTGGATCGAGTGGTGGAGCTGGATGTTGAAGGCAAGCGCATTCGCGCCTACAAGAATGTCAGCATCAACGAGCCCTTCTTCAACGGCCATTTCCCGCAGCACCCGATCATGCCGGGTGTGCTGATCATCGAAGCGATGGCCCAGGCGGCCGGCATCCTCGGTTTCAAGATGCTCGACGTCAAACCAGCTGACGGCACCCTCTACTACTTCGTGGGTTCCGACAAACTGCGCTTCCGCCAGCCGGTATTGCCGGGCGATCAACTGATCCTCAGTGCGCAGTTCCTCAGCGTCAAACGCGGCATCTGGAAGTTCGACTGCAATGCCAGCGTAGATGGCAAGGAAGTATGCTCGGCCGAGATCATCTGTGCGGAACGCAAACTATGAGTTTGATTGACCCTCGCGCCATTATCGATCCGGCAGCGAAGCTGGCGGATGGCGTTCAGGTCGGCCCTTGGTCGATCATTGGACCCGATGTGGAAATCGGCGAGGGGACCGTGGTCGGACCGCATGTGGTCATCAAGGGACCGACCCGTATCGGAAAGCACAACCGCATCTACCAGTTCTCTTCGGTGGGCGAGGACACTCCCGACTTGAAGTACAAGGGTGAGCCTACTCGCCTGGTGATTGGTGACCACAATGTGATCCGCGAAGGCGTGACTATCCATCGTGGCACTGTGCAGGACCGCTCCGAGACCACCATTGGCGACCACAATCTGCTGATGGCTTATGTTCATATCGGTCACGACAGCGTGATCGCGAATCATTGCATTCTGGTGAACAACACCGCGCTGGCCGGCCATGTACATGTGGACGACTGGGCGATTCTCTCCGGTTACACCCTGGTGCATCAGTTCTGCCGCATCGGCGCCCACAGCTTCTCGGGCATGGGCACGGCCATCGGCAAAGACGTGCCGGCGTACGTCACTGTCTTTGGTAACCCGGCCGAGGCCCGCAGCATGAACTTCGAGGGTATGCGCCGTCGTGGTTTCAGTGCCGAAGCGATTGCCGCACTGCGTCGTGCCTACAAGGTGGTCTACCGCCAGGGGCTGACCGTCGAGCAGGCACTGGCCGAACTCGCCGAGACCTCTGACCAGTTCCCGGAAGTTGCCGTTTTCCGCGACTCCATCCAGTCCTCGACCCGCGGCATTACCCGCTGAGCCCATGAATCGTCCTTTGCGCATCGCGCTGGTTGCCGGCGAGGCGTCCGGCGACATCCTTGGTTCCACCCTCATGCAGGCGCTCAAGGTGCGCCATCCTGACGCGCAGTTCATTGGCGTTGGCGGCCCGCGCATGCAGGCGGAGGGACTGGAATCCTATTTCCCCATGGAACGCCTGGCAGTCATGGGCCTTGTGGAGGTGCTTGGGCGTCTCCCCGAGTTGCTGGCGCGCCGTAAGCGTCTGATCCACACCCTGATCGACGAGCGTCCCGACGTCTTCATCGGCATCGACGCGCCGGACTTCAACCTGGGTGTCGAGCTCAAGCTTCGACGCGCCGGTATCAAGACCGTGCACTACGTCAGCCCCTCGGTCTGGGCCTGGCGGCAGAAGCGTGTGTTGAAAATTCGCGAAGGCTGCGACCTGATGCTCACGCTGTTCCCCTTCGAAGCGCGGTTCTATGACGAGCATGGGGTGCCGGTGCGCTTTGTCGGCCACCCACTGGCCGATGCCATTCCCTTGCAGGCCGATCGCGCGGCTGCGCGGCTCGCGCTGGATCTGCCCGAGGACTCGCCCGTGGTGGCGTTGTTGCCGGGTAGCCGGGGCGGTGAAGTTGGCAAGTTGGGGGGCTTGTTCCTCGACGCCGCCGAACGCCTGCGTTCGATTCGCCCCGGCATTCGCTTTGTATTGCCCTGCGCGAGTCCAGAGCGGCGCGCACAGGTCGAGGCGATGGTCGCCGGTCGCGACCTGCCGTTGAAACTGCTCGATGGTCGTTCCCACGAGGCCCTGGCCGCATGTGATGCGGTACTGATCGCCTCCGGCACCGCCACGCTGGAAGCCCTGCTGTACAAGCGCCCAATGGTAGTGGCCTACAAGGTTGCACCGCTGACCTACCGGATTCTCAAGCGCCTGGTGAAGAGCCCCTACGTGTCCCTGCCTAACCTGCTGGCCCAGCGCCTGCTGGTGCCTGAGCTGCTGCAGGATGCCGCGACGCCCGAGGCCCTGGCCCAGGCTGTTTCGCCCTTGCTGGATGACGGCGAGGTGCAGACCCATGGCTTCGATGTCATTCACCGTTCCCTGCGTCAGGACGCATCGCGCCAGGCGGCCGATGCCGTCCTGCAACTGATTGGAGTGTCCTGATGCAGCTCGGTCTGGATTTCAGCCTGGTAGAAGAACTGGTGGCCGGCGTCGACGAAGTCGGCCGTGGTCCTCTCTGCGGTCCGGTGGTTACCGCCGCGGTCATTCTCGATCCGGCACGGCCGATCATTGGTCTCAATGATTCGAAGAAGCTCTCCGAAGCCCGCCGGGATGCGCTGTTCGACGAGATCCGAGAGAAGGCCCTCGCCTGGTGCATTGCCCGTGCCGAGGTGGAGGAGATCGATAAGCTGAACATCCTCCATGCCACCATGCTGGCGATGCAGCGCGCCGTGGAGGGCCTCAGCGTTACGCCGAAATTGGCCCTGATCGATGGCAATCGTTGCCCCAAGCTCAAGGTTCCCAGCGCGCCTGTGGTCAAGGGCGATAGCCAGGTGCCGGCCATTGCTGCTGCTTCTATCCTGGCCAAGGTCAGTCGCGACCGTGAGATGGCCGAGCTGGAGGCGCTCTATCCCGGCTACGGCATCGCCGGGCACAAGGGCTATCCCACGCCGGTCCACCTTGAGGCCTTGCGTCGCCTGGGACCGACGCCCATCCATCGACGCTCCTTCGGCCCGGTTCGGGAGCTGATCGAGGGCGGCCGCTGAGGCCTGTTGTCGCTCCCGTCCGCGACCTTGCCCCAAGCCTGTAGCTTTATCCGATGGCCCGGTACAATCCGGGCCTTGTCGTTTTCGCGTTATGCATAGGACTTCCATGACCGCTTCCTTCGTCCATCTGCGTCTGCATTCCGAGTACTCCCTGGTAGACGGCCTGGTGCGGGTCAAGCCGCTGGTCAAGGCCGTGGCGGGAGCGGGTATGCCGGCGGTGGCGATTACCGACCAGAGCAACATGTGCTCGCTGGTGAAGTTCTACAAAACCGCCATGGGTGGTGGCATCAAACCCATCTGCGGGGCCGATATCTGGCTGGCCAGTCCCTTCGAGGACGGGCCCTTGAGCCGCATGACCCTGCTGGCGATGAACGCCAAGGGTTACCGCAACCTGACCGAACTCATCTCCCGTGGCTGGACCGAAGGCCAGAGCAATGGTCTGGTGATCATCCAGCGGGAATGGGTGAAGGAAGCTGCCGAAGGCCTGATTGCCCTGTCCGGTGCCAAGGAAGGTGAGATCGGCATGGCCCTGCTCAATGGCGACCAAGCCGGCGCCGAGGCCTTTCTGGCCGAGTGGCAGGTCGCCTTCCCGGATCGCTTCTACCTGGAACTGCAGCGTACCTCCCGCGTCCTGGACGAAGAACATGTGCATGCCGCGGTTGCCCTGGCCGAGCGCTGCGGCGCTCCATTGGTGGCGACCAACGATGTGCGCTTCCTCAAGCCCGGCGATTTCGAGGCCCACGAGACCCGTGTCTGCATCGGCGAAGGCCGGGTCCTGGACGACCCGCGTCGGCCGCGTAACTACTCCGATCAGCAGTACCTCAAGTCCCCTGAGGAGATGGCCGAGCTGTTCGCCGACATCCCCGAAGCGCTGGAAAATACAGTCGAGATCGCCAAGCGCTGCAATATAGAGGTCCAGTTGGGCAAGCACTTCCTGCCCGACTTCCCCACGCCCAACGGCATGAGCATTGACGACTACCTCCGTCATGCTTCCTTCGAGGGCCTGGAAGAGCGGCTGGCCGTGCTCTTGCCGAAGGACACCACGCCTGACTACGAAGAGAAGCGGCAGCTCTACATCGACCGACTGGAGTTCGAACTCGGCACCATCATCCAGATGGGCTTCCCCGGTTACTTCCTGATCGTTGCGGACTTCATCCAGTGGGCCAAGAACAACGGCGTGCCGGTGGGGCCGGGCCGGGGCTCGGGTGCGGGCTCGCTGGTGGCCTACGTACTGAAGATCACCGACCTTGATCCGCTGGCCTACGACCTGCTGTTCGAGCGATTCCTCAACCCTGAGCGGGTCTCCATGCCCGACTTCGACGTCGATTTCTGCATGGACGGCCGCGACCGGGTGATCGACTACGTTGCCGACAAGTATGGGCGTAACGCGGTAAGCCAGATCATCACCTTCGGCTCCATGGCGGCCAAGGCGGTGGTGCGCGACGTGGCGCGGGTACAGGGCAAGTCCTACGGCCTGGCCGATCGCCTGTCGAAGATGATCCCCTTCGAAGTGGGCATGACCCTGGAGGCCGCGTTCAAGCAGGAAGAAGCGCTGCGCGACTTCCTCAAGGTGGACGAAGAAGCCCAGGAAATCTGGGACATGGCCCTGAAGCTGGAAGGCATTACCCGGGGTACAGGCAAGCACGCCGGTGGTGTGGTGATCGCGCCGACCAAGCTCACGGACTTCTCGCCGATCGCCTGCGACGAAGAGGGCGCTGGCCTGGTGACCCAGTTCGACAAGGACGATGTGGAGGCCGCCGGCCTGGTGAAGTTCGACTTCCTCGGCCTGCGCACCCTGACGATCATCAAGTGGGCCATGGAGATGATCAACCGCGAGCAGGAGAAGCATGGCCTGCCGCTGGTGGACATCGACCGTATCCCGCTCGACGACAAGAAAACCTACGACATGCTGCAGAAGGCGGAGACCACGGCGGTCTTCCAGCTTGAATCGCGCGGCATGAAGGAACTGATCAAGAAGCTCAAGCCCGACTGCCTGGAAGACATGATTGCACTGGTGGCCCTGTTCCGTCCGGGCCCCCTGCAGTCAGGCATGGTGGACGACTTCATCAACCGTAAGCACGGCCGCGCCGAGCTCTCCTACCCGCACCCTGACTACCAATATGCGGGGCTGGAGCCCGTACTCAAACCGACCTACGGCATCATCCTGTACCAGGAGCAGGTGATGCAGATCGCCCAGGTGATGGCCGGTTATACCCTTGGTGGCGCCGACATGCTGCGACGTGCCATGGGTAAGAAGAAACCCGAGGAAATGGCCAAGCAGCGCGGCGGCTTCATTGAAGGCTGCTCGAACAACGGCATCGACCCGAACCTCTCGGGCAACATCTTCGACCTGGTGGAAAAGTTTGCCGGCTACGGCTTCAACAAGTCCCACTCCGCCGCCTACGGCTGGGTTTCCTACCAGACCGCTTGGCTCAAGGCGCACTTCCCGGCACCCTTCATGGCCGCGGTGCTCACTGCGGATATGCACAACACCGACAAGGTGGTGACGCTGATCGAAGAATGCCGGCACATGAAGCTGCGCATCGTCGCCCCTGACGTGAACAACTCCGAGTACCGTTTCACCGTCGATGAAGATGGCCAGATCGTCTACGGCCTTGGCGCCATCAAGGGCGTGGGTGAAGGCCCGGTGGAGGCCATCACGGAGTGCCGAGCCGAGGGTGGACCTTTCAAGGACCTGTTCGACTTCTGCAACCGCGTCGACCTCAAGCGCATCAACAAGCGGACCCTCGAGGCGCTGATTCGTGGCGGTGCCCTTGATCGCCTGGGGCCGTTCTTCAGCAACGAGGCCAAGGCCTACCAGGCTGGCATCGACCGCAACCGTGCGGTGTTGCTGGCCGCCATGGAAGAAGCCATCCAGGCTGCCGAGCAAACTGCGCGCAGCCATGACAGCGGCCACATGGACCTCTTCGGGGGGCTGTTCGCTGAGCCCGAGGCGGACGTCTACGCCAACCATCGCAAGGCTAAGGAGCTTTCCCTCAAGGAACGCCTGAAGGGCGAGAAGGACACCCTGGGCCTCTACCTGACCGGTCACCCGATCGACGAGTACGAAGGTGAGGTCCGCCGCTTCGCCCGCCAGCGCATCGTCGAGCTGAAGCCGGCGCGGGACACCCAGATCATCGCCGGTCTGATCGTCAACCTGCGGGTGATGAAGAACAAGAAAGGCGACAAGATGGGCTTCATCACCCTCGACGATCGTTCCGGCCGTATCGAGGCTTCTCTCTTTGCCGAAGCCTTCAACGCCGCCCACGGCCTGCTGCAGACGGACGCCCTGGTCGTAGTGGAAGGGGAGGTCAGTCACGATGACTTCTCTGGTGGTCTGCGCCTGCGTGCCAAGCGTGTGCTCAGCCTAGAGGAGGCGCGCACCGGCCTGGCCGAGAGCTTGCGCATGAAGGTGGACTTCAGTGCCCTTCAGGGCGATCGCCTGCGCTGGCTGGCGGAACTCTGCGGTCGTCATCGTGGCTCTTGCCCGCTGACCCTGGACTACAGCGGTAACGACGCGAAGGCCCTGCTGCAGTTCGGCGACGACTGGCGAATAGCGCCGGCCGACGCTTTGATTCAGGCATTGCGTGACCAGTTCGGGCGCGACAACGTCTTCCTGCACTACCGCTGATGCGAACGTGACAGCACGCCCGCAGAGGCCCGATTTCGATTTGATCTCGACCCGAACGCGCCCGATCCCTTAAGGTAGGGCGCCAAATGGAACCAGCCGCCTGGCCCCAAGCGCACGACGGAAGCCTATGAACCCGAACTTTCTGGATTTCGAACAGCCCATCGCCGATCTGCAAGCCAAGATCGAGGAGCTGCGTCTGGTCGGTAACGACAACGCCCTGAACATCACCGACGAGATCTCCCGCCTGCAGGAGAAGAGCAGCGCACTCACCGAGAGCATCTTCGGTAACCTTTCCAGCTGGCAGATCGCCCAGCTGGCGCGCCACCCTCGTCGGCCTTACACCCTTGACTATATCGAGCACATCTTCACTGAGTTCGACGAACTGCACGGCGACCGTCACTTCTCCGACGACGCGGCCATCGTTGGCGGCGTTGCCCGTCTGAACGACGAGCCGGTCATGATCATCGGCCACCAGAAGGGCCGTGAGGTGCGCGAGAAGGTCCGTCGCAACTTCGGCATGCCGCGCCCCGAGGGCTACCGCAAGGCCTGCCGTCTCATGGAAATGGCCGAACGCTTCAAGATGCCGATCCTCACTTTCATCGACACCCCCGGCGCTTATCCGGGCATCGATGCCGAGGAGCGTGGCCAGAGCGAAGCCATTGCCTGGAACCTGCGCGTCATGGCTCGTCTGAAGACCCCGATCATCGCCACCGTGATCGGTGAAGGTGGTTCCGGCGGCGCGCTGGCCATCGGCGTCTGTGATCGTCTGAACATGCTGCAGTACTCCACCTATTCGGTGATTTCGCCGGAAGGTTGCGCCTCCATCCTGTGGAAAACCGCCGAGAAGGCGCCGGATGCGGCCGAGGCCATGGGCATCACTGCCGAGCGCCTGAAAGGCCTGGGCATTGTCGACAAGGTGATCGCCGAGCCCCTGGGCGGTGCCCACCGTGATCCAGCAGCCACTGCCGAGTCCATCCGCGCGGAGCTCTCCGAGCAGTTGAAGATGCTGCAGAAGCTCAGCAACGAGGATCTGCTGAAGCGTCGTTATGACCGCCTGATGAGCTACGGCGTAGCCTGACCCCTCGCTTCAGGCTGCGCGTCTCGGGCCCCGGCTTTATGCTTGGGGCCCGAGTCGGTTACCCGAGCCTCCCATGTCCCTCGAATCCTGCCTGTTGTCCGCCCTGGCCCCGTGGCGCCATGCGCCGGCCTGGCGCGTCGCCTTCTCCGGCGGACTCGACTCCACTGTCCTCCTTCATCTGCTGGTGCGCCTCGCCCGTCGCGAAGCCCTGCCGCCGCTTTCTGCCATCCATGTCCATCACGGCCTTCAGGTCGCGGCCGATGCCTGGCCGAACCATTGCCAGCGGTTTTGCGATGAACTGGGCGTTCCGCTGCAGGTGTTGCGGGTAACGGTAGATTCCGGGCCCAGCCTGGAAAGGGCCGCGCGAGATGCGCGATATGCCGCTTTCATCGATGAGTTGGGCGCCGGGGAGGTACTGTTCAGTGCCCAGCACCGTGACGACCAGGCCGAGACGCTGCTCTTCCGCCTGCTGCGAGGGGCTGGCGTGCGTGGGTTGGCAGGTATGCCGGAAAGCCGCTCGTTGGGGCAGGGCACCCTGGTCAGGCCATTGCTGCGCGCAGCCCGTGCCGAGCTGGAAACCTACGCTCGTGCCGAAGGGCTCCAGTGGGTGGAAGACCCGAGCAACGCCGACACGTCGCTATCCCGCAATTTCCTCCGCCTCCGTATCTTCCCGGTACTGCAAGCTCGATGGCCAAGGGTGGCGGAAACCCTTGCGCGTAGTGCCGAACATTTGGCCGAGGCAGAAACCCTGCTCGGCGAGTTGGCGCACGCGGATCTCGAAAACGCACGAGACTGCGTTGATTTCCCCTGGCTGCCCCTGCCGTCCCTGGATTTGCAGGTGCTGGTCGGCCTGTCGCCAGCTCGGCAACGCAATGCACTGCGTTACTGGCTGGCGAAGCTGACGCCCCTTCCCGACAGCGGCCATTGGGCGGGATGGGAAAACCTGCGTGATGCCGCCGTCGATTCGGCGCCGGTCTGGCGTCTGGCGCGGGGCGAACTTCAACGTGCCGACGGACGGTTGTGGTGGTTATCCGGGGACTGGCTCGCCGCACCGGTTTCGAATCTTGCCTGGCACGCTCCCACTCAACCGCTCGAGCTGCCCGGTAATGGCCGGCTGGCGTTGCAGGGCGAGGCGCCGACTGGTCGGCTCGAGGTTCGCTATCGGCAAGGAGGTGAGGTGCTGGAGATAGCAGAGCGAGGGCGTCGCGACCTCAAGCGGCTGCTCAATGAGTCGCGGCTGCCCGCTTTTGCCCGTGGCCGATTGCCGCTGCTCTTCGTCGAAGGAGAACTGCTGGCCGTGGCCAATCTGCCGGGGTTGGACGGTCCGCAGGCGGGCCACTGGCGTCTGCGCTGGACCCCACCGACGAATGACCAAGGTTTGAGCTGATAGGGTCTTTCCGGTAGACTACGCTCCCGTCTTACATAGCATCCGCTGATTCCTTCGGAATCGGCGGTTGTTGCTTTTGAAGCAGCGCCCCAGTGGCGCTCCATGGTTGAAGGCCATAGCCCTTCATCGCTTTCCCCGGCGGCTTTCCGCCTAAACGCAGACTTCTAGGGTTTTTCATGACGCGCTACATCTTCGTCACGGGCGGTGTTGTTTCTTCTTTGGGGAAAGGCATCGCCTCGGCATCCTTGGCCGCCATTCTGGAAGCGCGGGGGCTGAAGGTCACCATGCTCAAGCTGGACCCGTACATCAACGTGGACCCGGGTACCATGAGCCCCTTCCAGCACGGTGAAGTCTTCGTGACCGAAGACGGTGCCGAGACCGACCTCGACCTGGGCCATTACGAGCGCTTCGTAAGCACCACCATGACCCAGAACAACAACTTCACCACCGGCCGCGTCTATGCCGATGTGCTGCGCAAGGAGCGCCGTGGTGACTATCTGGGTGCCACCATCCAGGTGATTCCGCACATCACCGACGAGATCAAGCACCGCATCATCAAGGGCGCCGCTGGTGCGGACGTGGCCCTGGTGGAAATCGGCGGCACCGTCGGCGACATCGAGTCCCAGCCTTTCCTCGAAGCCATCCGCCAGTTGCGCGTGGAAGTGGGTGCCAAGCGCGCCATGCTGATGCACCTGACCCTGGTGCCCTACATCGCCACCGCTGGCGAGACCAAGACCAAGCCGACCCAGCACTCGGTGAAGGAGCTGCGCTCCATCGGTCTGCAGCCGGACGTGCTGATCTGCCGTTCCGACCATGACGTCGACCTCTCCTCCCGCCGCAAGATCGCCCTGTTCACCAACGTGGAAGAGCGCGCGGTGATCTCCCTGCAGGACGTCGACACCATCTACAAGATTCCGTCCGTGCTGCACGCCCAGGGCCTGGACGACATCGTCGTCGAGCGCTTTGGCCTGCAATGCGGCAGTGCCGACCTCTCCGAGTGGGACCGCGTGGTGGATGCCAAGCTGAACCCCGAGAACGAAGTCACCATCGCCATGGTCGGCAAGTACATGGAGCTGCTGGACGCCTACAAGTCGCTGATCGAAGCGATGAGCCACGCCGGTATCCAGAATCGCACCAAGGTGAACTTGCGCTACATCGATTCCGAAGACATCGAAACCCAGGGCACTGCCTTGCTGGAAGGCGTTGACGCCATCCTGGTTCCGGGCGGATTCGGCCTGCGTGGTGTGGAAGGCAAGATCTCCACCGTGCGCTATGCCCGCGAGAACAAGATCCCCTATCTTGGCATCTGCCTTGGCATGCAGGTGGCGGTGATCGAGTACGCCCGTAACGTACTGGGCTGGACCGACGCCAACTCCACCGAATTCGATAAATCCAGCGGCCATCCGGTCGTGGGCCTGATCACCGAGTGGGAAGACGCTACCGGCGCTACCGAAATCCGTACTGAAGCCTCTGACCTCGGCGGCACCATGCGCCTCGGCGCTCAGGCCTGCCAGCTGGAAAACGGCTCCCTGGTCCATGACTGCTATGGCAAGGACGAGATCGTCGAGCGCCATCGCCACCGCTACGAAGTGAACAACAACCTGCTGCCGCAATTGCAGGAAGCCGGCTTGAAGGTCACCGGTCGTTCTGGCGACGGTGCCCTGGTGGAAGTCGTGGAAGCTCCGGATCATCCGTGGTTCGTGGCTTGCCAGTTCCACCCGGAGTTCACCTCCACCCCGCGTTACGGCCACCCGCTGTTCAGCGGCTTCGTCAACGCCGCTCTGGCGCAGAAAGCGAAGAAGGCCTGACCCATGGCGCAGAAGATCGTCCGCGTCGGCAATATCGATATCGCCAACGACAAGCCGTTCGTGCTCTTCGGAGGCATGAACGTGCTGGAGTCCCGCGACCTGGCCCTGAAGGTTTGCGAAGAATACGTGCGGGTGACCGAGAAGCTCGGTATCCCCTACGTGTTCAAAGCCAGCTTTGACAAGGCCAACCGCTCCTCGATCAACTCCTTCCGTGGCCCGGGCCTGGAAGAGGGCATGAAGATTTTCGAGGAAGTGAAGAAAACCTTCGGCGTACCGGTGATCACCGACGTCCATGAGCCCTACCAGGCAGCCCCAGTGGCCGAGGTATGCGACATCATCCAGCTGCCGGCCTTCCTGTCCCGGCAGACCGATCTGGTGGTGGCCATGGCCAAGACCGGTGCGGTGATCAACATCAAGAAAGCCCAATTCCTTGCGCCCCAGGAGATGAAACACATCCTGACCAAGTGCGAGGAAGCCGGTAATGATCGCCTGATCCTCTGCGAGCGCGGCTCCTCCTTCGGTTACAACAACCTAGTCGTGGACATGCTCGGCTTCGGCATCATGAAGCAGTTCGAGTACCCGGTATTCTTCGACGTCACCCACGCCTTGCAGATGCCGGGCGGACGCGCCGACTCCGCTGGCGGCCGCCGTGCCCAGGTCACCGACCTGGCGAAGGCCGGCATGAGCCAGGGCCTGGCCGGTCTGTTCCTCGAGGCCCACCCGGACCCGGACAACGCCAAGTGCGATGGCCCTTGCGCGCTGCGCCTGAACAAACTCGAGCCCTTCCTGTCCCAGCTCAAGCAGCTGGACGACCTGGTCAAGAGTTTTCCGCCGATCGAGACTGCCTGAACCGGTCTTTCTCCGGTAAAGTGCCGCGTGGGCACAATCTGACCGATCGGTCAGGACATTCGCCGGGTCAGCCGACCCCGAGGCCCGGCGAATCGCCTCACTTTCTGCTGAGCGTTTTCGTCAACTTTTGGAGTGCTAACAACAATGGCAAAGATCGTCGACATCAAGGGCCGCGAGGTTCTGGACTCCCGTGGCAACCCCACTGTGGAAGCCGATGTGATCCTCGAGAACGGCATCATCGGTAGCGCTTGCGCGCCGTCCGGTGCTTCCACCGGTTCCCGCGAGGCACTGGAACTGCGTGATGGCGACAAGAGCCGTTACCTGGGCAAGGGCGTACTGAAGGCCGTAGCCAACATCAACGGCCCGATTCGCGATCTGTTGCTGGGCAAGGACGCTGTCGATCAGAAAGCCCTGGACCGCGCCATGATCGAACTGGACGGTACCGAGAACAAGGCCAAGCTGGGCGCCAACGCCATCCTCGCCGTGTCCCTGGCCGCCGCCAAGGCCGCTGCCCAGGCCAAGGGCGTGCCGCTCTACGCTCACATTGCCGACCTGAACGGCACGCCGGGTCAGTACTCCATGCCCGTCCCGATGATGAACATCATCAACGGCGGCGAGCACGCCGATAACAACGTCGACATCCAGGAGTTCATGGTTCAGCCGGTTGGCGCCAAGAACTTCGCCGACGCCCTGCGCATGGGCACCGAAATCTTCCACCACCTGAAAGCCGTGCTGAAGGCCCGTGGCCTGAACACTGCCGTAGGTGACGAAGGTGGCTTCGCGCCGAACCTGGCTTCCAACGAAGACGCTCTGGCCGCTATCGCCGAAGCCGTCGCCAATGCCGGCTACAAGCTGGGCACTGACGTGACCCTGGCACTGGATTGCGCCTCCAGCGAATTCTTCAAGGACGGCAAGTACGACCTGGCCGGCGAAGGCAAGGTGTTCGACGCTGCCGGTTTCGCTGATTACCTGGCTGGTCTGACCCAGCGCTACCCGATCATCTCCATCGAAGACGGTATGGACGAGTCCGACTGGGCCGGCTGGAAAGACCTGACCGACAAGATCGGCGCCAAGGTGCAGCTGGTGGGTGACGACCTGTTCGTGACCAACACCAAGATCCTCAAGGAAGGCATCGAGAAGAGCATTGCCAACTCGATCCTGATCAAGTTCAACCAGATCGGCTCCCTGACCGAGACTCTGGAAGCCATCCAGATGGCCAAGGCTGCCGGCTACACCGCGGTGATCTCCCACCGTTCGGGCGAGACCGAAGACAGCACCATCGCCGACCTTGCCGTAGGCACCGCCGCCGGTCAGATCAAGACCGGCTCCCTGTGCCGTTCCGACCGCGTCTCCAAGTACAACCAGCTGCTGCGTATCGAAGAGCAGCTGGGCGGCAAGGCGCCTTACCGCGGCCGTGCCGAGTTCCGCGGCTAAGTCCGCAGCTGCAATCGGTCAGGCCGGGTTGAAATCAGCCGCTGAATGCCTCTTTACTTCATGTAAACTGCGCGTCATCACCTGATTTCAACCTGCCCGGCCGGCAGGGACTGGTAGAAGGGCAGCGCAAGCTGCCCTTTTCGCATGGATACTCCCTGGCAAAATGACTCGCCCAAACACTTACTGGTTGTTCGTTGTCCTGATCCTGATGCTGGCGGGCCTGCAGTATCGCCTCTGGGTGGGCGACGGCAGCCTGGCGCAGGTCCAGGATCTACAGCAACAGATTGCCGAGCAGCAAGGTGAGAACGAACGCCTGCTGGAGCGCAACCGTATCCTGGAGGCCGAAGTGATGGAGCTTAAAAAGGGTATGGAAACTGTCGAAGAGCGTGCCCGTCATGAACTGGGCATGGTCAAGGAAGGCGAAACCCTCTACCAGATTTCCGAATGAACCAGGCCGATATCCCTTTCTTCTGGGCAGTGATCCCAGCCGCTGGCGTCGGTGCCCGCATGCGTGCCGACCGTCCCAAGCAATACCTTGAGCTTGCCGGGCGAACCATTCTCGAGCACAGCCTCGACTGTTTCCTCGATCACCCTCAGCTCAAGGGGCTGGTGATCAGCCTTTCGGCGGATGATCCGTATTGGCCTGCGCTGTCCTGCGCCAGCGACGAGCGCATCATCCGTGCCGACGGTGGCAAGGAGCGCGCGGATTCGGTGCTAAGCGCACTGTTGCGTCTGGCCGAGCGCGGCGCCCGCGCGAATGATTGGGTGCTGGTGCATGATGCGGCGCGGCCGAACCTGTCACGTTTCGACCTTGATCTGCTGCTGGCCGAGTTGGCCGATGATCCAGTGGGTGGCTTGCTCGCCGTCCCGGCACGGGACACCTTGAAGCGCGCCAGTGCCGACGGCCGGGTAGCGGAAACCGTCGATCGCAGCCTGATCTGGCAGGCTTATACGCCGCAGATGTTCCGCTTTGGCGCTCTGCATCGGGCCCTGGCCGATGCCCTGGTCGCCGGTGTCGCCATCACTGACGAAGCGTCCGCCATGGAATGGGCGGGGAACGCACCCAGGCTGGTGGAGGGGCGCGCCGACAACCTCAAGATCACGCGCCCCGAAGACCTCGACTGGTTACGTCAGCGCTGGTCGACGCGCGGCTGATCCAGCGCGTACTCAGGCCGTTCGGCCAACCCTTCTTTCAGCAGATCCACCAGTTGCCGCACCTTGGGCGAGAGGTGGCGTTGCTGTGGATAAAGTGCCCACACCGCTGTGTTTGGCGGTCGATGTTGTTCCAGCAGAGACACCAATGCGCCGCTGCGCAGGTGCTCCAGCACGTAGTAATCAGGTAGTTGGCACAGGCCGAAACCGCGCAAGGCTGCATCCAGCACTGCTTGGCCGCTGTTGCAGCGCCAATTGCCATGGATGCGGATGGCGTGTTCGCGCCCCTGCTGCAGAAAGTCCCAATGGTCGGCACTGCCAACCAGACAATTGTGCCGGGCCAGTTCCGAGAGGCTGTGGGGGCGACCGTAACGTTCAAGGTAGGAAGGCGCCGCGCACAGGTACATGACCCGCGGTGCCAGGCGTGTGGCCACCAGCCGCGAATCCTGCAAGCGGCCCAGGCGTATCGCCAGGTCGAGCCCTTCGTGCACCAGGTCCAGGGCACGGTTGCTGAGCTCGATATCCACACGCAACTGCGGATGGCGCGCCATGAACTCGTTGACCAGCGGCACGATGAAGCGCTCGCCATAGGCCACCGCGCAGGTCAGGCGCAGCAAGCCCTTGGGTTCGCTGGTCAGGTCGCTCACCGCGCGCAGGGCTTCCTCGCGCGCATCCATCAGACGTTGGCAATGTTGCAGGAAGGTTTGTCCAGCCTCGGTGAGGGCGACCTTGCGGGTGCTTCGATAGAACAACCGCGTCTGCAGGCGTTCTTCCAGGCGGGCGATCTGTCGGCTGACATGGGACGACGAGATGCCCAGACGCTCGGCAGCTGCAGTGAACTGGCCTGACTCTGCGACCGCAACGAACTCGTCCAGGCCTTCCCACCGACTCATTGATTATCCCTCCACTGCAATAATGTTTTGCTTTGTGGCTGATTATTTACCATAGGCAGCTCAACTACACTCCTTGGCCATTTCAATCAGCTGGAGAATGACCATGATCAAGTCCCGTGCCGCTGTGGCGTTTGCGCCCAACCAGCCGTTGCAAATCGTCGAAGTCGACGTGGCACCGCCCAAGGCCGGCGAAGTCCTGGTGCGGATCGTGGCCACCGGCGTCTGCCACACCGATGCCTACACGCTGTCCGGCGCTGACTCCGAAGGCGTGTTTCCCTGCATCCTTGGCCATGAGGGGGGCGGCATCGTCGAAGCCGTGGGCGAGGGCGTCACTTCGCTGGCCGTGGGTGACCATGTGATTCCGCTGTACACGGCCGAATGCCGTGAGTGCAAATTCTGCAAATCCGGCAAGACCAACCTGTGCCAGAAAGTACGCGCCACCCAGGGCAAGGGCCTGATGCCGGATGGCACCAGCCGCTTCAGCTACAACGGCCAACCGATTTACCACTACATGGGCTGCTCCACTTTCTCCGAGTACACCGTGCTACCGGAAATCTCCCTGGCGAAGATTCCGAAAGAAGCGCCGCTGGAGAAGGTCTGCCTGCTGGGCTGCGGTGTGACCACGGGTATCGGCGCCGTGCTCAACACCGCCAAGGTTGAAGAGGGCGCCACCGTGGCTATCTTCGGTCTGGGCGGCATCGGTCTGGCCGCGATCATCGGCGCCAAGATGGCCAAGGCCTCGCGCATCATCGCCGTCGACATCAATCCGGAGAAGTTCGACGTGGCCCGTGAACTGGGTGCCACCGACTTCGTCAATCCGAAGGACCACGCCAAGCCGATCCAAGACGTCATCGTCGAAATGACCGATGGCGGTGTGGATTACAGCTTCGAGTGCGTCGGCAACGTCAACCTGATGCGCGCGGCGCTCGAGTGCTGCCACAAGGGGTGGGGCGAGTCCGTCATCATCGGCGTGGCGCCGGCCGGTGCGGAAATCAGTACTCGTCCGTTCCAGCTGGTGACCGGTCGCGTGTGGCGCGGTTCGGCCTTTGGCGGCGTGAAGGGACGTACCGAGCTGCCGAGCTATGTGGACAAGGCGCAGAAGGGCGAAATCCCGCTGGATACCTTCATCACCCACACCATGGGGCTGGACGACATCAACAAGGCCTTCGACCTGATGCACGAAGGCAAGAGCATCCGTTCGGTCGTCCACTACTAATCAGACGGGCAGCCCGAGGCAGGCAAGGCATCCAGCTTCGGGCGCGGCTTTGACGGAGATCGCTCCATGACCCTTGAAATCGTTTCCAGCAACAAGAGCTTCGGCGGGTGGCACAAGCGCTACCGTCACCGCTCTACCAGCCTGAACTGCGACATGGTGTTCGCCGTCTACCTCCCGCCCCAGGCGGAGCAAGGCGAGAAGTTGCCAGTGCTCTACTGGCTGTCGGGGCTGACCTGCACCGATGAGAACTTCATGCAGAAGGCTGGCGCGCAGCGCCTGGCGGCGGAACTGGGGTTGATTATCGTTGCCCCGGATACCAGCCCGCGTGGTGCAGATGTACCCGGTGATCCGGACAACGCCTGGGATTTCGGCCTGGGCGCCGGCTTCTATCTGAATGCCACCCAGGAGCCCTATGCGCGCCATTACCGCATGCATGACTACGTGGTGCATGAGTTGCCGGCGCTGATCGAGGCCAACTTCCCGGTCTCCGAGAGGCGCGGGATCAGCGGCCATTCCATGGGCGGTCACGGCGCGCTGGTTTGTGCCCTGCGTAACCCGGGACGCTATCAGTCGTTGTCGGCATTCGCGCCGATCAGTAATCCCATGGCCTGCCCCTGGGGTGAGAAAGCCTTCGGCCGTTATCTGGGCGAGGACCGTACCCGTTGGCGTGAATGGGATGCCAGTGTGCTGTTGGCCGAGGCTTCTGAACGTTTGCCGATTCTGGTGGACCAGGGCGATCGCGATGACTTCCTCGCCAATCAGCTCAAGCCTGAGGCCCTCCAAGCGGCGGCCAAGGCGGCGGGACACCCACTGACCCTGCGCCTTCAGCCGGGTTACGACCACAGCTACTACTTCATCGCCAGCTTCGTCGGCGATCACCTGCGGCACCATGCGGAGGCGTTGAAAGCCTAAGCACAACCAAAGCAGGTAGAATCACGCCCTGACTTTTCAGGGCGTTCTTCCTTATGCGAATTGGCCACGGCTACGACGTACACCGCTTCGGTGAAGGTGACTTCATCACCCTGGGCGGCGTGCGCATCCCCCACAAGTTCGGGCTCGTCGCCCATTCCGACGGCGATGTGCTGCTTCACGCGCTTTGCGATGCCTTGCTAGGCGCTGCGGCGCTGGGGGATATCGGCAAGCATTTCCCGGACACCGATCCACAGTTCAAGGGTGCCGACAGCCGCGCGCTGCTGCGTCACGTGCTGTCGCTGGTGAAGGCCAAGGGCTGGAAGGTGGGGAACGTGGACGGAACCATTGTTGCTCAGGCACCGAAGATGGCCCCTCATATCGAGGCCATGCGCGCCAACATCGCCGCTGACCTGGGGGTAGAGCTGGACCAGGTCAACGTCAAGGCCACTACTACCGAGAAGCTGGGCTTCACCGGTCGCGAGGAGGGCATTGCCGTGCATGCGGTGGCCCTGTTGCTGCCGGCATGACCGAACTCGAACTGCTGGGCCCGCGCGCCCATGGCGAACCTCTGGGACGGGCTCAACTGAAGGCCGTGGCTGAGGATTTTCAGGTCGATGAAGTGCTGGACATTCCGCTGGAGGGTGCAGGCGAGCATCTCTGGCTCTGGGTGGAAAAGCGCGAGCTGAACACCGAGGAAGCAGCCCGGCGCATTGCCCGTGCTGCTGGCGTACCGCTGAAAGTGGTCAGCTACGCTGGACTAAAGGATCGGCAGGCATTGACCCGACAGTGGTTCAGCCTGCACCTGCCAGGCAAGGCCGATCCAGACCTGTCCGCTGCCGAGAATGCCAACCTGCGCATCCTCAAGATTGTGCGCCACAAGCGAAAGCTGCAGCGTGGCGCCCATTCGGCTAACGGTTTCATCCTTCGTTTGACTCGTCTGGAGGCGGATCGTGAGGCGATCGACGCGCGCCTGAAGTGCCTGGCGGAAGCAGGTGTGCCCAACTATTTCGGCCTGCAGCGCTTCGGGCATGGTGGCGGCAACGTGGTCGACGCTCGCGCCTTCGCCGAGCGCAAGGAGCTGCCGGTACAGCGCAACTTGCGTTCGCGGCTGCTCTCGGCCGGACGTAGCTACCTGTTCAACCGGGTGCTGGCCGAGCGCGTCGCCGCGGGCACCTGGAACCAGGCCCAGGTAGGTGACCTGTTGGCCTTCACCGACAGTCGCAGTTTCTTCCCGGCAGGCGAGGCTGAATGCAGCGACCCGCGCTTGGCGCAACTCGATCTGCACCCGACCGGTCCGCAATGGGGAGAAGGACCATCGCCCGTCCAGGGACAGGCGCAAACGCTCGAGGCGGCGGTGGCCGCGGCCGAGCCGGCACTTTGCCACTGGTTGGCGGAAGCGCGAATGGCGCACGAACGGCGCATCCTCCGCCTCCCCATTGGCGGCCTGACGTGGCATTATCCCGAGCCTGACGTTCTGCAACTGGAATTCGTCCTGCCGGCTGGATGCTTCGCCACCGCAGTGGTGCGTGAGCTCGTCGATCTGCTGCCGGCGGGGCAGACGGAAAACCCATGCGCATTCTGATTTCCAACGACGACGGGGTGAATGCCCCGGGTCTCGCCGCTCTACATGGCACGCTCAAGGATTACGCCGACTGCGTGGTCATTGCGCCAGACCAGGACAAGAGTGGTGCCAGCAGCTCTCTGACGCTGGACCGCCCGCTTCACCCCAGCACGCTGGATAACGGTTTCATCAGCCTCAATGGCACGCCGACCGACTGCGTCCACCTGGGGCTCAACGGTATGCTTGAGCATTTGCCAGACATGGTGGTGTCGGGCATCAATCTCGGAGCCAATCTCGGGGATGACGTGCTCTATTCCGGTACCGTGGCCGCCGCTCTGGAAGGGCGCTTCCTCGGGCTGCCGGCGTTCGCCTTCTCACTGTTGTCGCGTCAGGCGGACAACCTGCCCGCTGCCGCGCACATCGCCCGCCGACTGGTGGCCGCCCATGACCGGCTCGACCTGCCACCGCGCACCGTGCTCAATGTAAATATCCCCAATCTGCCGCTGGAGCGTATCCGTGGTATCCAACTGACCCGGCTGGGCCATCGAGCGCGGGCTGCAGCGCCCGTGAAGGTGGTCAATCCCCGGGGTAAGGAGGGATACTGGATTTCCGCAGCCGGTGACGCCGAAGACGGTGGGCCGGGGACGGATTTCCATGCGGTGATGCAAGGTTATGTGTCCATCACGCCCCTGCAACTCGATCGGACTTTCAACGAGGCTTTCCAGAGCCTCGATAGCTGGTTGGAGGGCCTGCTCTAATGCCCCGGGAACAGGACGACCTGATCCGGCGCGGGATCGGCATGACTTCCCAGCGCACCCGTGAGCGCCTTATCCAGCGTCTGTACGAGGAAGGGCTGTCCAACGCCCGCGTACTCGAAACCATTCGCCGGACACCGCGTCACCTGTTCGTCGATGAGGCCTTGGCCCATCGCGCCTACGAAGACACCGCGCTGCCGATTGGGCACAACCAGACCATCTCGCAGCCCTACATGGTTGCGCGGATGACCGAACTTCTGCTGGCCGCTGGCCCGCTGGACAAGGTGCTGGAGATCGGTACCGGTTCGGGTTATCAGACTGCGATTCTTGCGCAGCTGGTTGAGCGGGTGTTTTCTGTCGAGCGCATCCAGGTACTGCAGGACAAAGCCAAGGAACGCCTCGCGGTGCTCAACCTGCGCAACGTGGTGTTCCGTTGGGGCGACGGTTGGGAAGGCTGGCCAGCGCTGGCACCCTACAATGGCATCATAGTGACTGCTGCCGCGGCGGACGTCCCGCAGGCATTGCTCGATCAACTGGCACCGGGCGGACGCCTGGTGATCCCGGTGGGCGCTGGCGACGTCCAGCAACTGATGCTGATCATTCGTGAAGAGCAGGGCTTCACCCGTCATGTGCTCGATGCGGTGCGCTTCGTACCGCTGCTCAGCGGACCCCTGGCCTGAGCTCGCCGTCGGGGGAACCTGCGTCGCAGGTAACTTTCTGATGCATCGCCAAGCTGTCCACCTGCTGTACTTTGTGCGGCAGGCGGCTGGCTCGACCGGATATTTCCGGCACAATAATCAAGTATTAGGAACGTTGGGAAAGGGGACAAGAGTGAGCCTAATGGCCATTCGGCAGTGGATTCGCATGGGGAATGGGCTCATCTGGTTGCCCGCTGTTGCCGTTGGCGTCTTGCTCGCCGGCTGTACCAGCACCCAGAAAAGCAGCGTCGGCGTGGTCGACCGCAACCACTCGGGGGCGAACTCTGCCGTGCAGCGGCAACCCGTTACCAGCGGCCAGTACCGCGTCCAGCGCGGTGACACCCTCTATTCCATAGCTTTTCGCTTCGGCTGGGATTGGAAAGCTCTGGCCGCGCGCAATGGAATCCCCTCTCCGTACGTGATTCGCCCTGGGCAGATCATCCGTTTCGATGGCCAGCCTGGTCAGACCCGTCCTACGGCAGTTGCCACGGCACCTGTGGTGACCAATCCAAGGGCGGGTAGCAGCGTTTCCAGCCGCCCGCCCGTGCCGCCCCAGCAGCCGACTGTCCGCCCGCAGTCGCAGCCTCAGAAAACCGTGGCGGCAGTGCAGGCATCTACGCCGAACGCCTCTATTCCGCGCTCTGCAGCCGGGTGGGTGTGGCCGGCGAGTGGTCCTCTGATCGGGCGTTTTTCGTCAAACGGCAGTTTGAATAAAGGGATTGATATCGCTGGGGAATTAGGCCAGCCTGTCTTGGCTGCGTCAGATGGATCAGTTGTTTATGCCGGAAGTGGATTACGGGGCTACGGCGAATTGGTCATCATCAAACACAGCGATACCTACGTAAGCGCCTATGGTCATAACCGTAGGCTGCTGGTGCGGGAGGGACAGCAGGTCAAGGTCGGGCAGACAATTGCCGAGATGGGCTCAACGGGGACTGACCGGGTGAAGCTTCATTTTGAGATTCGCCGTCAAGGTAAGCCTGTAGACCCGCTGCAATACCTGCCTCGTCGTTGATCCGTTTTTCAGCCCGTTCCACCACGTGGTAAGGACGGGCTCGGGCGGCGCCAGGGATATAAGGCATCGCCAGGGCTTGTTGTCGAACTCAGCAAGGGACAACAACAATGGCACTCAATAAAGAAGCGCCGGAGTTTGACGTCGATGACGAGCTGCTCCTTCTGGAGCCGGGCGTTATTTTGGATGATGCGTTGAGCGAGGAGAGCGACGCGCCTCCGCCCACCGCGAAATCCCGACATTCAAGCTCACCCAAGCAACACAAGTACATCGACTACACCCGCGCGCTAGACGCGACTCAGCTGTACCTCAACGAAATCGGCTTTTCCCCCCTGCTAACCCCGGAAGAAGAAGTGCACTTTGCGCGCCTGGCGCAGCGCGGAGACCCTGCCGGGCGCAAACGCATGATCGAAAGCAACCTCCGCCTTGTGGTGAAGATCGCGCGACGCTATGTCAATCGTGGTCTTTCGCTGCTCGACCTCATCGAAGAGGGCAACCTCGGTCTGATCCGGGCGGTGGAAAAGTTCGATCCCGAACGGGGCTTCCGCTTCTCTACCTATGCGACCTGGTGGATCCGTCAGACCATTGAACGGGCCATCATGAACCAGACCCGAACGATCCGCCTGCCGATCCATGTGGTCAAGGAACTCAACGTCTACCTGCGTGCTGCTCGAGAGCTGACCCACAAGCTGGATCACGAGCCTTCGCCGGAAGAAATCGCCAACCTGCTGGAAAAACCGGTCGATGAGGTCAAGCGCATGCTCGGTCTCAACGAGCGGGTGACTTCGGTGGATGTGTCCCTCGGGCCTGACTCGGACAAGACCCTGCTGGATACCCTTACCGATGACCGCCCCACCGACCCCTGCGAACTGCTACAGGACGATGACCTCTCGCAGAGCATCGACCAGTGGTTGTCCGAGCTGACTGACAAGCAGCGCGAAGTGGTAGTGCGTCGCTTTGGTCTGCGGGGCCATGAAAGCTGTACGCTTGAGGAAGTGGGCCAGGAAATAGGCCTGACCCGTGAGCGGGTGCGACAGATTCAGGTCGAAGCGCTGAAGCGTCTTCGGGAAATCCTGGAAAAGAATGGCTTGTCCAGTGATGCGCTGTTCCAGTAGTGAGTTAGCGATTCGAAAGAGCCCGGTTTAAGCCGGGCTTTTTTATGTGTTGCTGGTGGGAGCCCCGGCCGCTCGTTTCCCTTTTGGGAGGAGGGGAGACGGCCGCTTCGGCTGGAATCACAAAGGTTCTCTTTTATGCATTGCTGTGTAAGTCATTGCTTACAAGCTGTGTACGTAATCAGAGGAAGTTCCTGCTCGTGAATGGTGGGATATGTGCTGGGTTCAGGTTCAAGATATTGAAATATAAGGTTTTTATTGTTTTGTCTGATAACCCTTCCACTCTTCTAAGCACCGGCTCAGCAACTTGCTCGGTACTCCCGGATCGCTAATATCACTCCTGCGTACAGGATGTATGCAGGTTGATAAGGACATCGACCAAGGACATCGCCGGATGCGATTCATCAGGATGATGAGCAAGGAATACAGGGAATAGGGACAAAAGAGTGGGCGGGTATCCCCCGCCCCTTTTTTCGTCCCTAGGAAAGCAAAAGGCCCGCAGATGCGGGCCTTTTTGCGTTGGGGCTACCGAAGTGGATCAGCGCTCCAGGTGTTCCAGCTTGCCTTTGACGCCATCCCACTCTTCGGCGTCGGAGAGGGCGTCCTTCTTCTCGGTGATGTTTGGCCAGACTTCGGCCAGATCGCGGTTCAGCTCGATGAACTCCTGCATATCCTCAGGCACTTCATCCTCGGAGAAGATGGCTTGCGCCGGGCACTCAGGCTCGCAAAGTGCGCAATCGATGCACTCGTCCGGGTGAATGACCAGGAAGTTCGGGCCTTCGTAGAAGCAGTCCACCGGACAGACTTCCACACAGTCGGTGTATTTGCATTTGATGCAGTTGTCGGTGACGACGAAGGTCATTTCTATTCTTCTCCTCAAGCGGCGGCTCGGAAGCCTTCTGTATCAGGCTTCTCGGCTCGGGAACTCACGGCACCGGGCAGGCTGATTCCCGGGTGCATTCCAGAGCGCGCGGGATTCTAGCAGCTTGTGCGGTTCAGGGGTTAGATGCGTGACTTCAATGTATATAACAGCTCCAGCGCCTGGCGGGGTGTCAGATCATCCGGCTTGATCTTCGCCAATTCGTCCAGCACCGGGTGAGGCAGGCTGGCGAAGAGGTCACTCTGCATGGGGGCACCCGGTTGGCCGGGGCTCTGGCGTGGGGTTTCATGGGGCAGGCTGGTAGTTTCCAGTCGCGCCAGATGTTCGCGAGCACGCTGGATCACATCGCCAGGCACTCCCGCCAGTTGCGCCACCGCCAAGCCGTAGCTTTGGCTCGCCGGACCGGGCAGCACGTGGTGCAAGAAGACGATGCGCTCGTTGTGCTCGGTGGCGTTCAGGTGGACGTTGGCCACTACCGACTCGCTTTCCGGCAGTACGGTCAGTTCGAAGTAGTGGGTGGCAAACAGCGTGAAGGCGCGCAGGCGGGCCAGGTGTTCAGCCGCCGCCCAGGCCAATGACAGGCCGTCGAAGGTGCTGGTGCCGCGGCCCACTTCGTCCATCAGCACCAGGCTGCTGGCGCTGGCGTTGTGCAGGATGTTAGCGGTCTCGCTCATCTCGACCATGAAGGTGGATCGGCCGCCAGCCAAGTCGTCGCTGGAACCGATACGGGTGAAGATACGGTCCACCAGCGATAGCTCGCAGCTGGCCGCCGGCACGAAGCAGCCGATATGGGCTAGCAGGACGATCAGGGCCGTCTGGCGCATGTAGGTTGACTTACCGCCCATGTTCGGGCCGGTGATGATCAGCATGCGGGTGGCATCGTCCAAGTCCAGGTCGTTGGCTACGAAGGGCGTATCCAGCACCTGTTCCACTACCGGGTGGCGGCCCTCGCTGATGCGCATGCAGGGTTCGTCGACGAAGCGTGGTCGGTTCAGGTTGAGGTTCAGTGCGCGCTCGGAGAAGTTGCTCAGCACGTCCAGCTCGGCGAGGGCTCCGGCCGTATCCTGCAGCGGGGCCAACTGCTCGATCAGCAGTTCGAGCAGTTCATCGTAGAGCATCTTTTCCCGTGCCAGGGCCCGGCTCTTGGCTGACAGTGCCTTGTCTTCGAAGGCCTTCAGCTCCGGGGTGATGAAGCGCTCGGCTCCCTTCAGCGTCTGGCGGCGGATATAGTCCGCCGGGGCCTGCTCGGCCTGCACGCGTGGCAACTCGATGTAGTAGCCGTGGATGCGGTTGTAGCCGACCTTCAGGTTGGGCAGGCCGGTGCGGGCCTTTTCCCGAGCTTCCAGGTCCATCAGGTATTGGCCGGCGTTTTCGCTCAGTGCCTGCAGTTCGTCCAGCTCGGCGTCGTAGCCGGTCTTGATCACGCCACCGTCGCGAATGACCGCCGGCGGATTGTCGATGATGGCGCGGGCCAGCAGGTCGGCCAGTTCGGGATAGGTACGGATGCTGCCGGCCAGGTCCTGCAGGTGTGGCGCTTCCAGTTCGGTCATGGCGCCTTGCAGTTGCGGCAGGGCGGCCAGGGCATCGCGCAGGCGCGCGAGGTCACGGGGACGCGCATTGCGCAGGCCGATGCGAGCGAGGATGCGCTCGACGTCGCCAATTTCCTTCAGCTGCGGTTGCAGGTTTTCGAAGCGATAGCGATCCAGCAGGCAGTCGATGGCATCCTGACGGGCCTCCAGCACGCCGCGGTCGCGCAACGGGCGGTTCAGCCAGCGGCTCAGGAGGCGGCTGCCCATTGCGGTCTGGCAACGGTCGATCACCGACTGCAGGGTATTGTCGCGGCCACCGGAAAGGTTGACGTCCAACTCCAGGTTGCGGCGGCTGGCAGCATCGAGGATCACGGTATCGTCGATGCGCTCATGGCGAAGGCTGCGCAAGTGGGGCAGGGCGGTGCGCTGGGTTTCTTTGGCATAGGCCAGCAGGCAGCCGGCGGAGCCGATGGCCAGGGTCAGGGTTTCGCAGCCGAAGCCTTTGAGGTCCTGAACGCCGAACTGCTGGCAGAGGCTCTTTTTCGCTGAGTCGCGGTCGAAATCCCACGGCGCGCGACGGCGGACCCCTCGACGTTTTTCGGCCGGGAGCCCTTGGGGCCAATCGTCCGGGATCAGCAGTTCGGCGGGATTGAGGCGTTCCAGTTCTGCCAGGAGGTTCTCCCAGCCCTTGATTTCCTGAACGCTGAAACGGCCGCTGGTGATATCCAGCACCGCCACGCCGAACAGGCGTTCATCGCCCACTACGGCAGTCAGCAGGTTGTCGCGGCGTTCGTCCAGCAGCGCTTCGTCGCTGATGGTGCCAGGGGTGATGATGCGGACAACCTGGCGCTCCACCGGTCCTTTGCTGGTGGCCGGATCGCCGATCTGCTCGCAGATCACCACGGATTCGCCAAGCTTGACCAGCTTGGCCAGATAGCCCTCCACCGAGTGGAAAGGGATGCCCGCCATGGGGATGGACTTGCCGGCCGATTGGCCGCGCGCAGTCAGGGTGATGTCGAGAAGCTTGGCAGCCTTCTTGGCGTCCTCGTAGAAGATCTCGTAGAAGTCGCCCATGCGATAGAACATCAGCTGGTTCGGGTGCTGGTTTTTCAGCTTCCAGTACTGCTGCATCATCGGGGTGTGTTCGCTGAGATCAGAAATATCTATTGCCATCAGTCACTTAGAATGATTGGTTGAAAATTATGGGGCAAAATTGGGGCTTTGTGGACCTCGCCTGACCTTGTGTCCCTTTGTAGGCGAACAGCCGGTCCGGGGCGTTGCAAGCCTGCTGCCAGTTTGCTGCTGATGCTCGTTGCAAGGTTATCACGGTCGGTTACGTCATATTCGAGCTGTTTAGCTCATTGATTTCTGGTGTAACGTCGGTCTATCCGATCATGGCTATGGTCTCAAGGAGCTTGACCTATGCGCAGCATGTTTCCTGGCTACTTTGCTAGTGAGTCCGTGGACTTTTCTACTCTGTGGGATGAGTGTTTATTTGTGCTGGATGCAAATATTCTGCTCAATTTATATCGGTACTCTGATGCGACTAGGTCGGCGCTGGTAGATGTCCTTGAGGCGTATGGGGATCGGCTGTGGGTGCCGAATAGAGCAGCAGAGGAGTTCTTGAATAACCGTCTCGATGTCATTGATCAGCAGAAGAAGAAGTATGATTCGACCATTTCTGATGTGGAGAGACTTCGGCGTGAGCTTGATAATTCAAGGCAGCATCCATTTGTAAGTATGGAGGTTTTGTCTCAATGCTATGCGGCATTCGATGCGCTTGTTGGAGAGCTGTCGATTAATAGGGAGGTACATTCGGAAAGGGTTGTTGACGATGATATTAAAAGTTTAATTGTTAAATTGCTAGATGGTAAGGTTGGGGAGCCGTACGAGAAATCAGTGCTTGAGCAGATTTTGGAGGAGGGGGCTGCGAGGTATAAACAAAAAATTCCACCAGGCTATTCCGATTTCAAGGTGAAATCTGGAGATGCGGAGGTTTTTTCTGAGCGCTGTAGGCCCTTTGGAGATCTAATTGTTTGGAAGCAAATTATTGGTAAGGCAAAGGCGGAGTCACGGGCGGTCGTGCTGATTACTGATGATGGTAAGGAGGACTGGTGGCAGCGTTTTCAAGGGAAAACTATTGGGCCTAGGCCTGAGCTGATGGAAGAATTCGCACGGGAGGTTGGTCGTGATTTTTATATGTATCATCCTGATAGATTTTTGACTCTCGCGAATGGTTACTTGAAGCGTGAGGCATCGGTGGATGCAGTCCAAGAGATCGAGGAGGTGCGGTCTCAGAATCTGATGGTTGATTCTTCCGTCCCTTTGGATGAGTCTGGTTGGGTTGGTGGTAATTTTGTTCGGGATTCAAGAGGGTTGGATGAAAAGCTCGCGGAGTTAGAGCGTGCGAGGCGAAGCTTGTGGGTTTCCTTGGCCTTCATGAAGGATAATTATCGTGAGGCGACATCGGAATTAAATTTAAAAGGGCCAGTGGTTGGGTCCGAGGAATACTATTCTCAGTTGGCTGAGCGCGAGTCATTTGCGCATCAGATATCTGCATTAACAAGCGAGCTTGAGCGCGTTGAATCGCTACTTTCTCATTATAGGTATCAATCTAACCTAGAGCCTTGAAGTCGGTAGAGCTTTGAGGTGTTCGGTTTTTCTTGATGTTTTTCCAGATTCTTTCTAGTTCGAAGGGTGATTCATCATCCATCCATTTCGCGTAGACCTCCACCAGCATGGTGAAGTCCTTGTGGCCCATCTGCTTGGAAATGAAAGCAAGATTTCCTCGAGCCGTAAGGCACCAGCAGGCATAGGTGTGTCGTGTCTGGTAGGGGCGGCGCGGACGGATCTCGGCGCGCTTCTGGATAGCCGCCCACTTAGTATTCCAAGCGGTCGGGACAAACCAGTGATTGACCTGCTTCTTGCGGGCCAGCGTGCCGGGCGTGAGCAGGGGCGTGATGGCCACGGTGCGACTTTCGTGGCGGGTCAGGTGGACCGTTACGGCCAGTGGCTTACGGCCGGTGGCCCATTGCAACAGGGTGCGGCAGGCCTCCAGCGCTGGCGGGAGCAGCATCACCGTCCTCGGCTTGCCGGTTTTCGGTAGTTTGAATGTCCCGCGGCTTGTTATGGCGCGCTGTATCTGAAGCGTGCCGGAATCGAGGTTGATGTCTTCGCAGGCCAAGGCGCAGAGCTCGCCGGGGCGCAGGCCCGTGTACACCGCCAAAGTGATCGCGGCGCTGTCTACCCGGTGCAGGCAGCCCTTGGTGATCAGCGAATCGAATTCCTCCTGCGTCAGCGGGTCCGGCTCACGGTCGCTCATCTCGAACCGGGTGCAGGCGGCAGCCAGGCCCGGCCGGCTGTACCCGTTGCTCTCGCACCAGGCGAGAAAGCCCGCCAGGGCCGCCAGGTAGTGATTGACGGTGGAGGTAGCCCGCTCTTCGATCAGGTCGACCCGAAGCTTTTGGATGTCCTCGGGCAACAGAACGCTGGCCAGCCGATCCGGGCCCAGCAGATCCAGGCAAACATTCATTGCGGTGGCGTAGCGGCTTTCGGTGTCCGGGGTAATGTCCACTGCCTTCAGCGCCTGGTACCGCTCGGCCAGGGCCTTTAGCCGCTCGTTGCGGGTATTGCTGAAGTTGGCAGCGTGTTTCGACTCGGGGAAGTGCCGGGCGTAGTCGAAAGTCCCCATCTTGATGTCGTGGAGCACAGCCGCGCGCAGTTGGGCGGCGTGTCGGATGTTAGCTTTGGTGACCGGCAGGCCCAGAGTCTCCCGGCAGCGCATGCGGCGCCACATGAAAGTGATGCGAAGGCTGTTGCCGTGGATCTCGACGCCCTTGTGCTTGGCGAGTTCCGTCTGTAGTGGATTACTCAATTGGATTTATCCCTCATCGCTGAGTCCAGTAGGTCCAGCAGGTGGTCTTCCATGTTCTCGATTTCAGTCTTCAAGACCGAGCACAGGATTGGGTGCCGGGGATCATTGGAAGGTAAGAGCTGAATGGCATGTGCCAATGATTCCAGCCTGGCGGTGTGCTGCTTTAACTGCTGTTGGATATGGGGAACGTGCGGCATGTGCGGTCCTTTTTTTTCACTGCTACCTATTCAGTGATAACGGCCGGTGCACCGTTCTAAAGGGGCGCCGCGACCGTTCGTCGGATTAACAGCCTGCACTCTTTTTGAAATATGCAACCCCTGGAGCGGCCATTGCTGGAGGGGTTGCATTCTTGGGGCTCGTGGTACGGTGTCAGGCCGCCGCTTCTTGCGGTGAGCTGTCCACCCATTTGTCCACCTCTTCCAGGTTGATGAATACGCGGTTGTCGCGTGCCTTCTTCCAGATCCGGCCCTGTGCCCAGGTACCGTTCTTTACCTTGTGCCGGATGGCGTCTTCGCTGTAGCCGGTCAGCTCCGCGGCGCGCTTGATCAGGACCCAACGTGGTGTGCTCATGATTGGCGGCTCCTGTTCATGCGGCTTGTGAGGATGCCGGCCAGGCGCTGACGGCGTCGAAGATGCGGTCGGCCTGGGCCTCTTCCAGCGACACCGGGCCGGGGATCGCGATCCAGGCCATGCCTTGCAGGTGCTTGGGGTTGCAGCCGTCTCGCAGTTCGACGCTGTAGGTCTCAATGACCTGCTCAAGGTCTTTGGCGAGGTAGACACCTTGCGGCGTCACCTCGACCGCCTTCATGTAGCGCTTGCCCTCGTGGTCGCGGCAGAGCGCGGCCAAGTAGATGCACCAGTGGTGCGGGATATCGCATACCGCGTCGACGATGGCGGTGCGGCCCTTCGAGGTGATCAGGGCCGCCTTCTTCCAGTTGATCAGCGTCTGGACGCCGCTGCCCTCGGCATCGACCACCGCCACGTGGTTGCTGCTCAGCATTGCCTTGAAGTAGGCGTGAAGCCGGGCGCGGTGGTTGTATGGCTTGCGCTTGCTCATGCTGCCACCTCACTGCCTACTTGTTGCGAGATAGGCGAATGCTGCTGCTGCCACTCTCGGAACTTGTCCATTTCCAAGGGCTGTAAGTCGGTCCACCCGGGCGGCCAGCCCATGACCCACTCGACGAAAATAGGGTTCAGGCGGCCACGCAGGCCATCTCGCTCCACCCAATAATCCAAGCGATTGCGCAGCCTCGTTTTGCCATTCACCCGGGTGAGTGATTTCTTCGATGATCCTTTCACCATGGCGACGGAGGGGGTGGGGAACAGCTCTCCCGACCAGCCAGATTCGATCGCGGGCATGGGGGGCTCCGAGGTGCCTGGCTCCCATAACACACCAGTGAGCGTCATACCCCATGTCGGCAAGATCACCGAGGACCACGGCAAGTCCTCGTCCCACAAGCAGCGGTGAGTTCTCCAGGTCGACCTCGTAGGGTCGTACTTCGTCGATGATTCGTGCCATTTGTTTCCAGAGCCCTGAGCGCGGCCCAAGGATTCCACCACCTGGGCCTGCGGCGGAGATGTCCTGGCACGGAAAGCCGCCAGATATGACGTCAACAATTCCTCTCCACGGTCTGCCGTCAAAACTGCACACGTCAGACCAAATTGGGAAAGCTGGGAGGGCTCCATCGTTTTGTCGCTGCGCCAGAATTTGTGCGGCGTAGGCATTACGCTCAACGGCACAGATGGTCCGATAGCCGAGGAGTTGGCCGGCGAGAATTCCTCCACCACCGCCCGCGAAAAGAGCCAGCTCATTCACGGTACCCTCCGCTATTACTTGAGTACGGGAGTGCTGCGCCGAGTTCTATGAGGCTTCGACTGAATGCGAGGGCAAATTTGTGGGCATTAGCTTTAGCTGGATGGTGAAGTTTGTGCTTTCGGTCCCCGGGGTGGTTTCGCTGCTTGCCTTGGGATACTTGGTTTATCTTGGCGCGCCGTATTCCGAGGTTGGTGCCGCTTGGGTTCAAGCTGTTGGCTCTGTGCTGGCGATTATTGTTGCAGTTGTGGTCGCAAATCATGAAAGCAAAGCGCGCGCGCGCGAAGCTCGTCAACAGGACCGGGAAACTCTGAAAAAGGTGATCGGGGTCGTTCGATTTGTAACCGAAGCGCAGAGGGGGGTCGGGAACATCTTGATTGAGGGATTCCTTAGGGGAGCTGACACTTCGCACGCATTTGAGATATTGGATGAGTCGGCGAGTTTGCTTGAACAGGTTGAGTTCAAACAGATTTCCGTTGCAGAGGTTGCTCTGGCTTGGCTTGAGTTCAAACGCGCGGCAAAGGACATTATCAGGGTTCAAAGGCGCTTGGTGAGTGGGACCGATCTCACGCACCATGATCTTCAGCTGGTGACCAAGGGCATGGGCGTACTTCTGGATGTGGTGGGGCGCCTCATCCGTCACTATGAGGAGGCCCACATTCCATTGGAATGAAAACAGAAGTTGTTGGCTCCCCCCGAATAGCCATTTGGTGCAGTCAAGAAATGCAATCGCCAAGTCATTCCTTGCATCGTCGACGTTACCCATGATCATGCTGCGGCCTCCATGTTGATGTGTTCTGCCGGGTGGGCTTGTGCCTCCAGGGCAGACTTCAACCGGTCGTGCATGTTGCGCATGCTGACTGCTTGGCGAGCCGACTCGGCCTGCTTATCCAGCGCTTGTAGGCCGGCAAAGGTGTCGCGGGCCAGTTCCAGGCTTCTCACGGCGGCGGCCAGCGTGGCCAGGTCTTGGTCGTTGAATGGATTGGAGCGACGCGCGTATTCAGCGATGCGTTGGTCTGCGTCTTGGATGAGCTGGTCGCGCTCGAGGCGGTGGCCGGTCTTGTCCGCTTCGCGCTTGCGGGCCAGTTCGACGAGGTCAATGTTGAGCAGGTGGATGCGTTCGGCGTTGGCTTCGCGGGCGATCTTGTGGCCTTCGTCGTAGCCATTGGCCCGGGCGGTGGCAGCCATGCGAGTGGCGATCAGGGGCCAGGCGAATAGGGTGATGACCAGTGCGGCGGCCAACAGTTGGATGATGGTTGCTTCTTGCATGTGCTGTGTCCTCGTAGGTGCCCGCCGCCGGGAATAGCTGTCAGAGTCCGGCAGCGGGGCTTGAACGGTGGCTTACTTGCCGAGGTTGAAGGTGCCGATGGTCAGCGGTACCAGGCCGCCTACCTGTTGCTCGAGCACGTCCTTGAACTCCTTGGCGAACTCTTCGCGTTGGGCTTCTTCACCCACCCAGCGGAGTTTCAGCAGGGGTTCGTCGCGGCCGGTGATGACGGACAGGCGCAGGGTGATGCTGGCTGCGCTTAGGCCATCGAAGGGCGCGGTGGTGAACACGAAGGTGGTGGGCAGGGTGTCCAGGCTGCGGGCTTCGATCTCGTCCATCGCGCTGCGGCTAGCGGCGAAGTCACCCACCACGCTGTCGCGCTGGCTGGAAGCCTTGATACTCATGCGGCGCACGGCGTTTATCGCCGCCGGCATGCCGATGGAGTCGTCACCGGCGCTGGCCACCAGGTGCGGCATCCAGTCTTCCAGCCATTCGGCCAGGGCCTGCTGCGACAGCCCGCGTCCGAGGATTGCCAGCAGGCCGGCGTAGGCGGCGGTCTGCTTCAGCGTCAGGGTGGCGGAGTCGTCGCCGTGGCCAGGTACCTTGTCATTGCCCAGGTTGAAGATGATGGCGGCGCTCATCTGGTCCTGGTCGACGAAGCCGGCCGGGCGCTGAGTCTCGGTGGTGTGAGCCGACACATACTTGGTGAAGTCCGTGATGGAGTGTGTGGTCAGCGCACCTCGAAAGCGATTGCGTCCGGGCTGGAACGGTTCCAGGTTGTTCAGCTTCACCGCCTCCGGTAGCACGGCCAGGGTGGCGCCGTCGGCGATGGTGATCTGCTGGCCTGCTGCGGCGAGGGCGTTGGCGAGGATCAGTTGCAGGGTGTCTTTTTGCAGCATGGTTCAGTTCCTTGTGATGTCAGAGATTGGGTGGAACAGGGATCAGGTGCGGGCGTGGACCGGCGCATCCCTCTCGGTGAAGAGTTGCGCCGTGGGATTGGTCAGGAACAGCTGGAGGCCTTCTGCCGTCACGTAAAGCGGGGTGTCCAGGGTGGTGTCCTCGCGCTTCTTGCCTCGCTTGGTCGGCTGCACGTAGTCCAGGGTGTGGGTCACGGCTACCTGCTGGCTCTGGGCGATCTGCTTGAGCTTGAAAGTCAGGGTCACCTGGCCCTGCTTGCCGAACTCGACAACGCCCAAGGCGACGTCGGAGAGGGCCTTGCCGACCTGCTGGGCGAACACGCCCGCGTTGAGTGAGTTGATGAACTCGGCGGTATCAGTGGCTTTCATGTGCTGTGCCTCGTGGTTGTGGATCGTCAGAGAGTTGCCCGGAGCGGTCGGGCGCCGGTTACGCCGCCTTCTCGGATTGCTTGTCGAGGAAGTCGGCCAGGTCCTTCAGGCGCACCCACCAGCATGCGAGCCTGGACTCGCTGTGCTGGTAGGCCGCCAGGTCCACCTTCTGCTGGCGGATGAGCTTGCGCAGGTGCTTGTCGGTCTTGATGTGCGGGAAGTAGTGCTCCCTGACCTGGGTGAGCGTCAGGCTGCTGGCTTTCCACTGCTGCATCAGTTGGCTGAGGGTGTCGCTCATCCATGGGTCTCCCCGCGCCCCTTCCTTGGGAGCTGGGCTGAAATGAGCTCGACGAGACTGTCGACACTCTTGCCCAGCTGGCGGGCGACCACGTTGTCGTTGGCGTCGGTGATCACGGCGCCGTAGGGGCGCAGTGGGTCCTGGGTGAGCGTGACGTAGGGCAGGTAGCCTGGCGGGGTGCGCTCCACCAACCGGGCGTACAGCAGAGCCAGGTGGTGGGCGGCCGGGGCGACTTGCTGCTGCAGGCGCTCGATGGCCTCAGTGCTGGCGTCCCGCACCAGCTTCTGGTTGATGACGGTGGGGTGGTCGATGTGCAGGCCGACGAGCTTGAGCACGCCCACGGCGTGGTCGACGGCGGTTGGTCGTGGCTGGCTCATGCCGCTGCGTCCTTGTCCTTGGTGATGGTGATCTCGATGCCGAGACGCTTGGCCAGCCAGGCGATACCCGCCTCGGTGACCATCAGTACGGCGTAGTGCTGGTAGCTCTTGGTGGCCTCAACCCAGCGGGAACGCGGGTCCATGAACAGGTTCCCGCCGCCGATGTGCTTGGCGGCGAGGCTGCCGTCACGGTTCAGCGCCTTGGAGTCGCGCAGGTGGTTGCGCAGGTCGCGCTCGCGCACCCCCAGCACCTGGGCAGCTTCTCGGATGGTCCGGTTCATGGCCGTGGCCTCAGGCTGCCTGCTGGATGGCGCGGTGGTGCAGCCGGGTGATCAGGGCATCGAGCTTGTCGTACAGCTCGGACAGGCTGCCGTCGTTGTGGATAACCAGGTCGTCCGGTGCGATGGCGAGCCCGTTCTCGGAGCTGTGGCCGGCCACCTGCTGGGCGTCGGGGCGCTGGAGGTGGACGATGATGCCGCCCTTGCTGCGCAGCCAGTCGGCCTCGTTCTCGAAACGCACGTCGCGGATCACCACGCCCTTCATATCCTGGTGATGCTCAGCCAGCAGTTGCAGGTTTTGCTCGGCCAGCAGCAGCCAGAGCTGCGGGTGGACCCGGTCGCGCCCCCACTCGGTGCCGAGCAACTGCATCAATTCACGCGGTGACTTGCCGATGCCGGGCAGCGCCAGCTCCTTGAGGTCGCCCTCCAGGTGGGCTTGGGTCAGGTGGAAGAGCTCGGCCAGGACCTGCTTCAGCGGCTCCGCGAAGGCGTAGCTGAGCAGGGAGAGGTGGACGGCCAGGTAACGGGCCACGGTGTCTTTGCCGGAACGGGCGCGGCCATGCAGGCCGATGATCAGTTGGTTCATGCGGATTGCTCCTGCGCGATGGTCGGGGTGGGGCGATGGGTGTAGGGAAACTTTTTCTCGCGCAGTTCGTGGCTGCGAAAGTTGGAGGCGTTCAGATTCAGCTCGCAGAGGCGGTCCCGTTCCTGCTCGGTAATGGCGTTGAGCGAGCGGGCAGACGAGACCATGCCCAGTACGATGTAGAAGGCGTTGCTGGAGGCGGAATCGAAACGCGAAGTACGGCACTCGCGGAGGTAGTAACTCAGCGTCGACCGCCAGCCGGCCTGGATAGCTTCGGGGATGGTGGCGTTCATGCCGCATCGCCCCCGAACGGGCCGGTACCGGAGGTGCGGTTGCGGCGCTGCTGAGTGCCAATGAAGGGCAGGCCAGCGTCACGCGCTTGGCGGCGGATCTCGAAGATCAAGCTGGGGTTGGTGGCTGCCGGGTGCAGGTGGACCTGGCAACGGGTGGAGCTGTGCTGTGTCGTTTGCATCGTCGCGTACTCCAGGGGTCAGAGGTGGGTACGCGTCCAGATTACAAGAAAACACGTTAAATACAACAGCATTTTTTGTTTGTTCTTTTTGTAGGGCAACAAAAAAGCCCGCATTAGCGGGCTTGTTGGCTTGTTGGCTGGCCTAGCGGAGCACCGAATACCAGAACACCCGTCCGATGATCTGAATCTCTTGGGCTGCAATATCAGCCTGGCTGTACTCCTCATCTGGATGCTCTTCGCGGTTGTAGCTACGCATCCTGATACCTCCTGTTGGCAGCCTGTAAAGCAGCTTCACGCGCAAGTGGCCGTTGTGGCTGAGAGCGTAGATATCGCCGTCCTTAATGGAGGTGTTAGCTCTGTCCACGCCAGCGGTGCTTCCATGTGGCAGCACGGGTTCCATGCTGTTGCCGTACACCGAAACACATACGGCGCTCTCCGGCTGCACGCCCAGGCGTCGCAGTGTGTACTTTCCGAATCGCAGCTTTGCGCCGCTGGATTCTCGAATTGCGGTGCGGCCTGATCCCGCCGCCAGCTCTACTTCCTTGAGCAAGGGAACCTCTACTTCATCGTCTTCCAGAGGTGTGCTGTCATCCCAAACGGAGACCGGGCCCAGCATTGCAGCCTCGGTGTCTCTGTCGGGATTTTCTTGCGGTTCAAGTGTGCCGCCGGTTATTCGCATGTACTCAGGCAGCACGCCTAGCACGGTGGCGATTGCGAGACCGAAGCGCGATGTCTGCGACTTTCCTTTCTCCAAGGCGGCATACGACTGCTGAGTGAGCTTTTCGCCAGCAGGTAATCGCTTCGTGGTCAGATCGGCGACTTCGGCCTGAGTGAGCTTTAGCTCCTCGCGCTTCTGTTTGAAGAGCAGGGCTGCGGGGCTGGGGGTGTAATCGAGATTGATCATGCAGGGAGGCTACAAAATCCTTTGTTAACCTTCAAACGCATAAATTTGTTGAGTGTCTACAAAAAAGCACGTAAATTGATGGCGAGCACGTTGAGTTGAGGTTCCTATGAACATCTCCGATCAAAAGCGGGAGGCGTTCGCGAAGGCGATTCAGGAAGCAGGCGGACAGACTGCCTTTGCGCAACTGGTATCGACCCCCGAGCGGCCTATCTCCCAGCAGTTGGTTTCCTACTGGCTAAAGAAGGGGGAGCTACCTGCGGAGTTCGTGCTGCGAGTGGAAATGCTTTGCGGTGTTCCGCGCGAAGAACTCCGGCCAGATGTGTTCTGTATGCCTGAAGGACTTCAGTCTCCTCACGCTGCTTGAAGTTGCCGGCGCGGGACTCTGACCTCCCGCGCCGGCGGGGTGCCTGGCAAGGACTCTGACCTCCTTGCTTCGGCTTACGACGACACAGCACATGCATCGGTCGTGGTCATAGAGTAGGGCGCGTCCCGCTCGATGGCTACACCGTAAAGGGGGCTTTTACGGTTATGAGCCGCGTTGACCTTTTGCCGGACTCGGGTCCGGTATTTTCTCTCCGCCAGGCGTTGTATCGCGCCGGGCGCGACTATCACGGCGGGATCACCGCCCTGGCCCATGACCTGGTCATGGATCTCGACACCCTGCAGAAGAAGCTGAAGCTCGACGAGGAGCGCCGCTGGCCGACGCCCGACGAGCTGGAAGAGATCATTGGTGCCACCAAGGATGCACGTCTGTTGGACGCGCTGAATCGTCCGGCTGGGGCGGTGTGGTACCGGCCAGAACCTGTGAGCGCGACGCCCGATGCTCTGAAGGCCGTGGGCGAGCTGCTGGTGAAGGAGGGCATGTTCGTTCGCAGCTTGCACGAGGGCGCTGACGACAACCGCTGGCAGGCCTACGAGGTGGCAGAGCTGGAGTTCCACGGGAATGAGGTGATCCGTGCCGTGCTCGGCATCATGGCCGGCGCCCGCGCCGCGATGGAGGGTCGCAAGCATGGATGAGCGCTTTATCGAGCTGGCGGAGGCTGCTCAGGCCGAGGCCCTGCAACGGGCCATCGACAATCGGGTTCGGTATCAGGGCGAGAGCGCCGAGGACTGCGACTCGTGTGGGGCTGAGATTCCCGAAGCCCGGCGCCTTGCGGTGCCGGGTTGTCGTTTCTGTGTGGAGTGCCAGGGGAATCTAGAGGGTCGGCACATCACTTTTGGCGGCGGCGGAAGCGCCAGAAAGAGGGGCGAGAATGAATCTCGCTAATCAGATCGAAATGTCGGCCTTCCCATTTGTTGAGAAGCATCTCAAACGTCTCGAACAAGTCGTCGAAAAACCGAATGGAAAGGCTGATGGGGCGGATGGGCTCCTTCTGATCCGTCCCTACCATGTCGTCCGCAATTTGGACGAGGTGATGACACATACCTTTCAGCTCTACCGCATCTATTACCAGTTGAGTGCCTGGCAGATCGTGCATGGGGAACCCATCGAGACCATGGAAGGCAAGTGTTATGGCCTGTTCGTCATAGGGCTTAGCGATGAGTGGTTTAGTCGCATCATCTGCAATCTTGCGCGCTGTCCGCATTTGATCCCGAATGATGAGCGCCCCTGCGAGAATGAAACCAACCTGATGGCGGAGGCGCTCTCGTTTTTCGTGTATCTCTTTCTTATTTGCTTGCCTTTGCTGAGCGATGGGATAGCCCACCGCTACAGCGAGTGCCAGCAGTGCACCCGCCGTTTGTACCCAGGCTGCTGTGCCTTGATGGGCCTCGAACCATTGGACCAGTTCCATTGCGGTAAAACTCCTCTCGCCGCTAAAACGGAAATGATCGTGTTTTCGTTCTTGAGCACGCAAGGTCTTCAGTTGCGAGGGAGATCAGCATGACCCAGGCAGGGAACGCCACCCCAATTGCCGCCTGGGCGCGGCGCTACATCAAAACCTTCAACCTCGCTCTGGTCCCCATCGAACCGGGCGAGAAGGCCCCCAAGGGCAACGGCTGGAACCAGCCCGGCGGCTACTTCGTCGATGCCGACCAGGCCGAAGCGTTCTGGCAGAAGCACCCCAAGCACAACATAGGCGTGGTCCATGGGCCCAGCCGCTTGTGTTCGCTGGATGTGGACCATGTGGAGTACAGCCGTCAGGTGCTGCGCGATGTGCTGGACCTGGACGTGGACAGCATGGCGGTGGACTACCCCACGGTGGTGGGTAACCCGGCGCGGTTCCGGGTGATGTTCCGCCTGCCCGAGGGCGCTGACTTCAGCCGGCACTCGCTGAGCTGGCCGCACCCGGATGACCCGGACGGCAGCAAGTTCAAGCTGGCCATGGCGGCCGCCAAGCGTGCGAAGGAGACCGGCGATACCGCGCTGGAAACCGAGATGCGGGCGAAGGCCAAGGGGCTGTCGCCCATCACGGTGTTCGAGCTGCGCGCGGGCCTGGTGCAGGACGTGTTGCCGCCCTCGATCCACCCGGACACGGGCCAGCCTTATCACTGGCGCACGGCGCCCTCGACCGATGGCCTGCCGGAGTTGCCCCGCGACCTGGTGAACATCTGGCGCAACTGGGATGTGTTCAAGCGCATGGCGCTGGAGGCCTGCCCCTGGGCGCCGAAGGCGAAACCGCCGGTGAAGACCAAGCCCAAGCGCCCCTCTGCGTCGGCCGGTGACAAGCCGTCGGTGATCGATGCGTACAACCAGGCCTACGACGCCGAGTCGCTGCTGAAGGCCCACGGCTATGTGCGGCGCGGGAAGAAGTGGCTGTGCCCGCAGAGCACCACGGGCTTGCCCGGGGTGACTGTGAGCGAAGAGGGCAAGGTGTACTCGCACCACGGCTCCGACCCGCTGGCCAATGGGCATATGAATGACCCGTTCGATGTGTTCTGCATCCTCGTGCATGGTGGCGACCAGGGCGCCGCGGTGAAGGCCGCGGCGAAGCTGTTGGGCCTGGAGGTGAAGCGTTCGCCCAGGGCGCCCAGCCCGCCGCCGGAGGGCGAGGTGCGTGCGCCTGTGCCACCGGCCCGTGACTATTCGCTGGATGAGGTCGAGCAGCTGATCGACGCCGCCGCGCAGCAGGACCTTCCCCCGGCCCCATCCGCCGATGACTCCGGCGCAGAGCACGGCCGCTCCGAAAACGGGGGGGCGGGGGA
>NZ_SCOK01000015.1:0-112365 GCF_005502555.1 Pseudomonas sp. D(2018) | reverse complement strand
TGCAGGTTTGTCGACTGCTAGGCTTATCCACAATTGCCGAGGTGAAAATCGGCAAGCCGCCCTGGGTCATTTTTCAATCGGCAGGGTGGGTCAATTTTCAATCAGCGCCGACAATGAACGCCAGCTGGGGTGGATCAGATCGTTGCTGGCGTCAGCTTGAACCTGAGGAGTTTTCCTTTTCAGGGCAATGGGTTACACGCGTGAAACAGGGGGTAACACTACGGTGGCAATCCAGTGTGAGGAGTGTTACCCAGGGTCCGGCTTTGGAGCATTTGGGCGGGTCGTATCGGAACATTTCAGGGCCTGGACAGAGCGCTCTCGAGGACATTATTTTTGTAAGATGTTGATTTATAAGGGTTTACAAAAACATGGCACGACTCATGCTCTATAGACGGTACAACAACAATAACAAGCTGCAAAAAGAATGTTTTCGACTCTGACAGAACAACAACAACAGCCCAGAGAAGAAGCAAACCGATTTTTTTGGACAGGGTGTGTCGTTCCATACCCGGTGGCTAGAGCAACAGAACAATAAAACTACCTCGAGGTAGCGGCGCTCTGGTTGGTTCAGTTAATGACGATGGCATGATCAGCGTCCAAAAAAATCCGTTTGCCCTCGGTCCATGTTGGGACCAGCCAATTCTGGCTCGCTAGTAGCCAGTAGCAAAAAACAACAACGAATACGCGATAAGAACAACAACAAAAAAGAAAAAACATTTGAGGGGAGCTTCGGCTCCCCTCAGTGCTTTCTGGTTTGCGAAAACTCCATTCCTTTTCTGATCCCCATATCGATCCGGTTGAGACGCGGTTGCGCGTTCCCGTGGCCGTTGGGTGTGTCGGTGACTGATTGGGAAGCGTAGTCTGGAGGCGCTTGCAGAGGCCCAGAAGGCCATACAGGAGCAGCGGGATGGATGAGAGCAAGGGGGATGCTTCGGGCATCTCCGATGAAGAGATCAGCGCTTACATGACACGGCAGCTGCGTTCAGGCCGGGTCAAGCCTGCTGTGCTGGTGGTGCTGACTGAGAAGAACTTCCCGGGCGTCGCTCGCGAACGGATCATCCGTTGTTTCAACGCCCTGGATTCGAAGTATCTGAAGGGGTAACGCTGGGGGCTGGCAGAAATCGTTATGCACTTTCTCGCTAAGCCTTAGCGTAAAAGGTAAACCCTTTTAGATCAGGGGTTTGCGCAGTGATTTCGGCGATTAGCCAAAATTTTGTTAACAGCTTATCCACAGATCAGGCCGGTTGATCCAGAGTCGCTGCGGATTGCGGGCCCTCGAGTTCGCGCTGAGTGGCTTCCACCCAGGCGAAGGCTCGCTCGTTCAGCTCGGCGATCGCACGCGGGCCCTCTCCCTCTGCCTGCATCGCGGGGCCAATGACGACCTGGATGGTCCCGGGGCGCTTGGCCCAGCCTTCCTTGGGCCAGAAATGCCCGGCGTTGTGCGCTACCGGTAGGACGGGTAGTCCGGCATTGACTGCCAGCGCTGAGCCGCCGCGGGAGAACTTGCCCATCTGCCCGACCGGAACTCGAGTGCCTTCGGGGAAAATCAGCACCCAGGCACCCTGCTTCAAGCGCTCGTCGCCCTGCGCCGCCAGTTGCTTGAGGGCAGCCTTTGGATTACTTCGATCAATCGCGATGGGCTTCATCAGTGCCATGGCCCAGCCGAAGAAGGGCACGCGCAGTAGCTCGCGCTTGACCACCTGGCTGAGGGGCTCGAAGGCACCCGAGAGGAAGAACGTCTCCCAGGTGCTCTGATGCTTGGCGAGGATCACGCAGGGCCGATCAGGCACATTCTCAAGTCCCTTCACCTCGTAGCGAATGCCGACCATCACTTTGGCGAGCCAGACGGCGAAACGGCACCAGCGCCAGACAATGAAACGGTAGCGTGCCCGGAAGGGCATGAACGGTGCGAAGAAGAGACTGAGCGTGCCCCAGATGAAGGCGCTCAACGACAGCAGCAGGTAAAAGAGGAAGGTTCTGATGGCCTGCACTGTCGTCATGGGAGCTGTTGACCTTACTGAAGTAGATGTGTGGCGACTGCCGCCAGATCGTCGAATACCAGGGTTCCCGCTGGCAACGGCTTGGCCAGGGTGCGTTCGCCCTTGCCGGTCTTCACCAGAACGGGCTGACAATCGACGGCCCGCGCGGCTTCCAGGTCACCACTGCTGTCGCCAACGAACCAGGTGCCAGCAAGGTCCACGCCATAGTGTTCGGCGATGCGCTCAAGCATTCCGGGGCGCGGTTTGCGGCAATTGCAACCTTCGTCAGGGCCGTGGGGGCAGAACTGAATAACGCCGAGTTCACCGCCCTGCTCCGCCACCAGTTCGCGCAAGCGGGCATGCATGGAGTCCAGGGTCGCGAGATCGTAGTAACCGCGGGCAATGCCCGACTGGTTGGTGGCCACGGCAACGGTCCAGCCAGCCTTGCTCAGACGGGCGATGGCCGCGATCGCGCTCGGAATGGGGATCCATTCATCGAGGGATTTTATGTAAGCGTCGGAGTCTTCATTGATAACGCCGTCGCGGTCGAGAATCAGTAGTTTCATGAACATTGCCTGAAGCGCAGAGCCGGATACCCGAAGCACCAGGCTTCGGGTATCCGTTCCGCGGGCTTATATCAGCCCAGTACCGAGATGTCCGCTACGCCCAGGAACAGGCCGCGCAGCTTGGCCAGCAGTGCGTAGCGGTTGCTGCGTACAGCGGCGTCTTCGGCGTTGACCAGTACGGCCTCGAAGAAACTGTCCACCGGCTCACGCAGGCTGGCCAGGCGCTCCAGCGCCTCGCGGTAGCTGCCGGCGTTCGCCAGGGCCACCTCGGCGTCGGCCACGGCCTTGGCCAGGGCCTGCTCGGCGGCTTCCTGCAGCAGCGCATTGTCCACGCTGCCCGGCACGCTACCTTCAGCCTTGCTCAACAGGTTGGAGACACGCTTATTGGCGGCGGCCAGGGCGGCAGCTTCAGGCAGCTTGCGGAAGGCTTGTACGGCCTGCACGCGCTGGTCGAAGTCCAGCGCCGAGGTCGGCTGCAGGGCGCGTACGGAGAGGTACACGGCCACGTCCACGCCTTCGTCTTCATAACGGGCCCGCAGGCGGTCGAAGACGAACTCCAGCACCTGGTCGGCCAGCCCTTCGGACTTCACCTTGGCGCCATAGAGGTCGACAGCGAAGGCGACGGCGGCGGCGAGGTCGAGGTTGAGCTGCTTCTCGATCAGGATGCGCAGCACCCCCAGGGCCTGACGACGCAGAGCGAAGGGGTCCTTGCTGCCGGTGGGCAGCATGCCGATGCCGAAGATGCCGACCAGGGTGTCCAGTTTGTCGGCCACGGCTACCGCGGCACCGGTGAGGGTTTGCGGTAACTCGGCGCCAGCGCCACGGGGCATGTATTGCTCGTTCAGCGCCTGGGCGACATCTTCCGGCTCGCCATCGTTGATCGCGTAGTAGTAGCCGGCGATGCCCTGCATCTCCGGGAACTCGCCGACCATTTCAGTGGCCAGGTCGCACTTGGCGAGGATACCGGCGCGGGCAGCGCGGGCCGGGTCGGCGCCGATCTGCTCCGCCACGAAGCCTGCCAGGCGGGATACGCGCTCGGCCTTCTCGAACACGGTGCCGAGCTGGGCCTGGAACACGACGTTTTTCAGGCGCTCATTGAAGCTTTCCAGCTTCTGCTTCTTGTCCTGCTTGAAGAAGAACTCGGCGTCGGTGAGGCGCGGGCGCACCACCTTTTCGTTGCCGGAGATGATCTGTGCCGGGTCCTTGCTGTCCACGTTGGCCACGGTGATGAAGCGCGGCAGCAGCTTGCCGTTGGCGTCCAGCAGGCAGAAATACTTCTGGTTGTCCTGCATGGTGGTGATCAGGGCTTCCTGCGGCACTTCGAGGAAGCGTTCCTCGAAGGAGCACACCAGCGGCACTGGCCACTCGACCAGGGCAGTCACCTCGTCCAGCAGGTCAGCGGGAACCACTGCGGTGCCCTTCTGCTCGGCGGCCAGCTCGGCAACGCGCTTGGCGATGATCTCGCGGCGCTCGGCGAAGTCGGCCAGCACGTGGGCGCTGCGCAGGTCTTCCAGATAGGTGGAAGGCTTGCTGATGCGGATATTGTCCGGGTTGTGGAAACGATGGCCACGGGATTCACGGCCGGCCTTCTGCGCGAGGATCACGCAGTCGACAACTTCTTCGCCGAACAGCATGACCAGCCATTGGGTCGGGCGGACGAACTCTTCGCGGCGCGCGGCCCAGCGCATGCGCTTGGGAATCGGCAAGGCGGCGAGGGAGGTTTCGACGATGCCGGGCAGCAGGCCTGAGGCGGGCTGGCCGGGGATGGTCTGGCTGAACTTCAGCTTCGGGCCGCTCTTGTCGATCTGCTCCAGGTCGACGCCACATTTGCGGGCGAAGCCCAGGGCAGCCTGGGTCGGCTTGCCTTCGGCATCGAAGGCGGCCTGGACCGGCGGGCCGTCGAGATTGACACTGCGATCGGGCTGCTGGGTCGCCAGTTGCTCGACCACTACCGCCAGGCGGCGCGGGGCGGCGAATACCTGGGCCTTGGCATAGCCGAGGCCGGCGGCTTTGAGGCCTTGCTCGATACCGCCGAGGAAGGCATCACCCAGGGATTTCAGGGCCTTGGGAGGCAGCTCTTCGGTGCCCAGCTCTACCAGGAAATCTTGTGCACTCATTCTTGAGCCTCCAGCTTGGCCAGTACTTCGTCACGCAGTTCGGGAGTGGCCATGGGGAAGCCGAGGCGTGCGCGCGCCTGCAGGTAGCTTTGCGCCACGGCGCGGGCCAGGGTGCGCACGCGCAGGATGTAGCGCTGGCGCTCGGTCACCGAGATCGCACGGCGGGCGTCCAGCAGGTTGAAGGTGTGGGAAGCCTTGAGGACCATCTCGTAGGTCGGCAGCGGCAGCTGCAGCTCGATCAGGCGGTTGGCCTCGCTTTCGTAGAAGTCGAAGAGTTCGAACAGCTTCTCGACGTTGGCGTGCTCGAAGTTGTAGGTCGACTGTTCCACCTCGTTCTGGTGGAACACATCGCCGTAGGTGACCTTGCCGAACGGGCCGTCGGCCCAGACCAGGTCGTACACCGAATCGACGCCCTGGATGTACATGGCCAGGCGCTCCAGGCCGTAGGTGATCTCGCCGGTGACCGGGTAGCACTCGATGCCACCGACCTGCTGGAAGTAGGTGAATTGGGTCACTTCCATGCCGTTCAGCCAGATTTCCCAGCCCAGGCCCCAGGCGCCAAGGGTCGGCGATTCCCAGTTGTCCTCGACGAAGCGGATGTCATGCACCAGCGGGTCGATGCCGATGGCTTTCAGCGAGCCGAGGTACAGCTCCTGGAAGTTCTCCGGGTTGGGCTTCAAGACCACCTGGAACTGGTAGTAGTGCTGCAGGCGGTTGGGGTTTTCGCCGTAGCGGCCGTCGGTCGGGCGGCGGGACGGCTGCACATAGGCGGCGTTCCAGGTCTCCGGACCGATGGCGCGGAGGAAGGTGGCGGTGTGGAAAGTACCGGCGCCCACTTCCATGTCGTAGGGCTGGAGCACCACGCAGCCCTGCTCGGCCCAGTACTGCTGCAGGGCGAGGATCAGGTCTTGGAAGGTGCGCACGGCGGGCGTAGTCTGGCTCACGAAATTCACCTGTGCTGGGTCTTCGACGGAAAATGCCGGAGTATACCCGATCCGACCTCGCCGCAACCGCATGGAAAGCCTTATGCCACGCTGCTTCTGGTGCAATGACGACCCCCTCTACATCGCCTACCACGACACCGAATGGGGCGTACCGCTGAAGGACCCGGCGGCGCTCTTCGAACTGCTTCTGCTGGAGGGCTTCCAGGCTGGCCTGTCCTGGATCACCGTGCTGAAGAAACGCGAGCGCTACCGCGAGGTCATGTTCGGTTTCGACCCCCGACGCCTGGCGGTGATGAGCGATGAGGAGATCGAGAAGCTGATGCAGGACCCGGGCATCATCCGCAACTTCCTCAAGCTCAAGGCCGCGCGGCAGAACGCCCAGGCCTGGCTGCGCCAGGAAGACCCGGTGACGCTGCTCTGGTCGTTCGTCGGCGGCAAACCGAAGGTCAACCACTTCAGCGAGCGCGGCCAGGTCCCTGCGGTCACCCCTGAGGCCGAAGCCATGAGCCGCGCGCTGAAGAAGGCCGGCTTCACCTTCGTCGGCCCGACCATCTGCTACGCCTTCATGCAGGCCGCCGGCATGGTCATGGATCACACCACCGACTGCGACCGTTATCGCGAGCTGACCCTGTGATCCGGTGCGAGGGTAGAATGCGCGCTTTCGAACGTCCTGGAGTTGCCTGTGGATAAGTTGAAAGGTGCGCTGATTGTCGGCTTCCTGCGCCTCTTCGCGATGTTGCCTTGGCGCGCCGTGCAAGCGGTTGGCGCGACCATTGGCTGGCTGATGTGGAAGCTGCCGAACCGTTCCCGCGACGTGGTGCGGATCAACCTGTCCAAGTGCTTCCCCGAGTGGTCGCCGGCCGAGCTGGATCAGCGGGTTGGCCAGAGCCTGAAGGACATCGGCAAGACCTTCACCGAAAGCGCCTGCGCCTGGATCTGGCCCGCGGAAAAGTCCATCGGCCTGGTGCGCGAAGTGGAAGGCCTGGATGTGCTGCACGAGGCGCTGGCCAGCGGCAAGGGTGTAGTCGGCATCACCAGCCATCTGGGTAACTGGGAAGTGCTCAACCACTTCTACTGCGCCCAGTGCAAACCCATCATTTTCTACCGCCCGCCGAAGCTGAAGGCGGTGGACGAGCTGCTGCAGAAGCAGCGTGTGCAGTTGGGGAATCGCGTGGCACCGTCGACCAAGGAAGGCATCCTCAGCGTCATCAAGGAAGTGCGCAAGGGCGGTGCCGTGGGCATTCCCGCGGACCCGGAGCCGAGTCTGTCGGCGGGCGTCTTCGTGCCCTTCCTCGGTACCCAGGCGCTGACCAGCAAGTTCGTCCCCGGCATGCTCGCCGGTGGCAAGGCGCGTGGCGTGTTCCTCCATGCCTTGCGCCTGCCCGATGGTTCGGGTTTCAAGGTGATCCTCGAAGCCGCCCCCGAAGGGATGTACAGCGAGAATGTCGAGGAAGGCGTCGCCGCCATGAGTCAGGTCGTTGAGAGGTACGTGCGGGCCTACCCGACCCAGTACATGTGGAGCATGAAGCGCTTCAAGAAACGTCCCGAGGGCGAGACGAAGTGGTACTGACGAAGAAGGCGCCGGAAGGCGCCTTTTTCATGGGTCGGATCATCGCTCGCCCGCAGAAGGGTTGAATCCGGGCGCAATTCGCCGTATTAACGACGGCAGCAAAAACGGCTCAGGATGATGCGATCCCATGGCGAACCAGCGTCAATTTCCCCGAACTCCGATGAAATGCAGGATCAAGATCAGCCACCCGAGCTTCGGCGACCTGATTGCCCAGACCCGCGACCTGTCCGATGGCGGCGTCTATGTCCGCCATCCCGATCTGGCCGCCCTGTCCGTCGGCAGCATTGTTTGCGGCCAGGTGCAGGATCTGCCGATCGAGGCGCCGATCCTGCAGATGGAAGTGATGCGCGTGGACACGGAGGGCGCCGGGTTCTGTTTCCTCGACAGCGACTAGTCGTCCGCAGCGGTGAGGCGCGCCTTTACTGTTGGTGCCTCGCGCGCGTCCTGGCGCAGCCATTCCGCCGGCGGGCATCCCACCAGGCTGGCGAAGGTTCTGGAAAAGGACGCTTGCGAGCTGTAGCCCACAGCGTCTGCTACCACCTTGATCGGCACGCCGTCTCGCAGTAGGTCCTGGGCGACTTTCATGCGCCAGCCGCTTAGATAGCCCATGGGCGAGACGCCCAGCACCCGGCTGAACCAGGCGGAGAACTTCGAGCGTGACATCGCCGCCAGCCCCGCCATCCGTTCCACGCTCCAGTCCGCTTCGGGCTCGCCATGCAGCCGGCTCAATACGGCACCCAGGCGAGGGTCCTGCAACGCGTAGAACAGACCACCGGCGATCCTGCCGTCCTGGACTGCCCGCCGCACCAGCAGCACGAAGAGATACTCGAACAGCAGGTTCAGCGCCTTGGCGCGACCTGGCGCCTGGTCCTGGAACTCCTCCACCAGGGCACGGATTACCGGCAACGCGTGGCCCAGGGCGTCGAGCGGGAACACCAGGGTTTCTTCCAGCCCGAGGGGAAGAGGCTGCGCCGTGCCCTTGCCGAACTGGAAGGAAGCGCAGATCAGCTCGGCTCCTTCCGTGGAGCTGGAACGCAACTGGTAACGGCAGCTACTCGGGCAGAACAGCACACTTGGCTGGCTGATCGACACTTTCGGCATGCCCGGCTGGATCAAGTCGAGGCCGCCACGCTCCACCAGATGGATGAATGCCATCCCGGGCGGCTTGTCGAGCATCAGGGCGCCGTCCACGCGGCCGGCGAAGAACAGTCGGCCCTGGAGATTGGTGCGTTCGAAGAACTCGGAAAGGACATCCATCGGGGACAACCTGGCAAAGATCCTGTACGTCCTGGGAAAAGCCGTCGGGGGCACGGCCATAGGATGAACTCAAGCCGATGGTAGCCATCCAGAAGACCGGCTGCCATGGCCTTGCGCGATTTATCCACAGCCCACAGGAGTTCACCCTCATGAGCCAGACATCCCCCTACGCCGATCCCCTCGAACCCGCGCTGCCCGACCCGGGCATGAAGCTCGACCTGTCCCGCGCCGCGCTGGTGGTCATCGACCCGCAGATCGACTTCCTCAGTCCTGAAGGGGTGAGCTGGAGTGTGTTCGGCAAGAGCATCACCGAGCACGATACGGTCAAGCACATCGGCCAGCTCTTCGCCGCCGCCAAGACGGCCGGCATCACGGTTGCCGTATCGCCGCACTACTACTACCCCAGCGACCACCAGTGGCAGTTCGGCGGACCGCTGGAGAAAGTCATGCACAACATCGGCATGTTCGACCGCAAGGGTCCGTTGAACCTGGAGGGCTTCGAGAACTCCGGCGCGGACTTCCTGCCCGAGTACAAGCCCTACATCCTCGACGGAAAGACCATCATCACCTCGCCGCACAAAGTCTATGGCCCGGAAACCAATGACCTGGCGCTGCAACTGCGCAAGCACGGCGTGTCGCAGGTGATCCTGGCCGGTATGGCCGCCAACCTCTGTGTCGAATCCCACCTGCGAGAGTTGCTGGAAACCGGGTTTGAAGTCGCGGTGGTGCGTGACGCCACGGCGGGCCCGACGACCCCGGAAGGCGACGGCTACCTGGCCGCGTTGATCAACTTCCGTTTCATCGCCAATGCGCTGTGGACCACCGAGCAGACCCTTGGCTACCTGCGCGGCCAATAATCCGGAGCCCCGCCGCCTCCGGGCGGCGGGGTGAAGGGCCTTTCAGCGCAGCGTATAGCCGCTGTCCACCACCAGGTCCTGGCCGTACAGACCGCGCGCAGCGGGCGAGAGCAGGAAGAGGATGACATCGGCCACGGCCGCGGGATCGAGGAAGCGACCCCCCAGCAGGCGTTGGTTCACGGTGCCGGCCACTGCCGCCAGATCGTCGCTGCCCAAGCCCAAGGTCGACCAGATCGGCGTATCGGTGGGGCCCGGCGACACCAGGTTCAGCCGCACTTGGCGCTCGGCCATTTCCACAGCCAGCGTGCGGACCTGGGCTTTCAGTGCGGCCTTCGAGGCGATATAGGCGGCGAGACCGGGGAAGGTCACATGCGACAAGAAGGTGCCGATGAACACCACCGAGGCTGATGGCGCTAACCGCTCGCGTAGGGCGGCGAGCGTATCGAGGGCACCGGCGCCATTCACGGCCCACTGCGCCGCGAAGGCTGCGGTGTCCAGACCGTCGGCCAGGCGTGCGATACCCGCATTGGGCACCAGGCAGTCGACCTGGCCCAGACTCTCGGCCACTTCCGCCAAAGCGGCCAGATCGGCAGCGCGGGTGACATCGCCAGGTTGCCAGGTCAGGGTTTGGTCGTAGCGCGTCAGGAGGCTGCCCAGCTCCCCCAGGGTTCGGCTCATGGCCAGGACGCGCGCACCTTGCGCCAGCAGTTTCTCGGTGACGGACAAACCGATGCCCGAGCTGGCTCCGGTGACCACGGCAAGGCGATCTTCGAAGGGTTGTTGTGACATGACGGGGATTCCTGTTCCAGAGGAAAGAACGCGGCTTCGCCGCGACCCGGGCTGGAAAACAAGAATCGAGCCATTCGATCTGGCCAATAAAATCAATTACTTGGAATTAACTGTGTCATAATGACTGCGACCTTTCGTAGTCATTAGGACATTTTGTGGAGTCTTAATGACTCACGGCCTGTTGATCAGGCCGAAGCGTCCCCGCGCTTGTCCAGGCGCTTGAGGAATACGGTCATCTCCTTTTCCGCCTGCTTGTCGCCGTGGGCGCGGGCGGCATCCAGGCCCTGGGTCCAGGCTTCACGTGCAGCGGGGATGTCGCCCTGCGTCTCCAGGGCTTTGCCCAGCAGCTTCCAGGCGGCGGAGTACTTCGGGTCTTGCTCCACACAGCGACGCAGGTGCTGGGCAGCCATGGCGGCATCGCCCTGGTCGAGGTAGCCCTTGCCCAGGCCGAAGCGCAACAGGGCGTTGTCCACGCCCTTGGCCAGCATCTTTTCCAGTCCTTCGAGCATGCTGTGTCCCCTTAGAAGAAGGTCAGGCCAACCTGGAACAGGCGCTCGGCGTCGCGGATGTACTTCTTGTCCACCAGGAAGAGGATCACGTGGTCGCCCGACTCGATCACCGTATCGTCGTGGGCGATCAGCACTTCCTCGTCGCGGATGATGGCGCCAATGGTGGTACCTGGCGGCAGGGCGATGTCCTCGATCATCTTGCCCACTACCTTGCTCGACTTGGCGTCGCCATGGGCGATGGCTTCGATGGCCTCGGCCGCGCCGCGGCGCAGGGAGTGCACGCTGACGATATCGCCACGGCGCACGTGGGTCAGCAGGGTGCCGATGGTGGCCAGCTGCGGGCTGATGGCGATGTCGATATCGCCGCCCTGCACCAGGTCCACGTACGCCGGGTTGTTGATGATGGTCATCACCTTCCGCGCACCCAGGCGCTTGGCCAGCAGCGAGGACATGATGTTGGCCTCGTCGTCGTTGGTCAGCGCCAGGAAGATATCCGCATCGTTGATGTTCTCTTCCACCAGCAGGTCGCGGTCGGAGGCGCTGCCTTGCAGCACGATGGTGCTGTCGAGGACTTCCGAGAGATGACGGCAGCGTGCCGGACTCATCTCGATGATTTTCACCTGGTAACGGCTTTCGATGGCCTCGGCCAGGCGTTCGCCGATGTGCCCGCCGCCCGCGATCACCACGCGCTTGTAACTGTCTTCCAGGCGGCGCAGTTCGCTCATCACGGCACGGATATGCGCCTTGGCGGCAATGAAGAAGACTTCGTCGTCGGCCTCGATCACGGTGTCGCCCTTGGGCAGGATCGGCCGGTTGCGGCGGAAGATGGCGGCCACGCGCGTATCCACGTTGGGCATGTGCTCGCGGATCTGTCGCAACTCCTGCCCCACCAGCGGGCCGCCGTAGTACGCCTTGACCCCCACCAGCTGGGCCTTGCCCTCGGCGAAGTCGATCACCTGCAGCGCGCCGGGATACTCGATCAGGCGCTTGATGTAGTTGGTGACCACCTGTTCGGGGCTGATCAACACGTCCACCGGGATGGCTTCGTTGTCGAACAGGCCGGTACGGGTCAGGTAGGCCGCTTCACGCACCCGGGCGATCTTGGTGGGCGTGTGGAAGAGGGTGTAGGCCACCTGGCAGGCAACCATGTTCACCTCGTCGCTGTTGGTCACTGCCACCAGCATGTCGGCGTCGTCGGCACCGGCCTGGCGCAGCACGGTGGGGAAGGACCCCTTGCCCTGGACGGTGCGGATGTCCAGGCGATCGCCGAGATCGCGCAGGCGGTCACCGTCGGTGTCGACCACGGTGATGTCGTTGGCTTCCCCCGACAGGTGTTCGGCGAGGGTGCCGCCAACCTGGCCGGCGCCGAGAATGATGATCTTCACTGCAGACTCCCTTAGCCGCGGGGCGAAGCGGCGATCTTGACCAGCTTGGCATAGTAGAAACCGTCATGGCTGTCTTCTTGTGCCAGCAATTGGCGGCCATGGGGTTGTTTCAATCCGAACGGACCGGGGATGTCCAGTTCGCGGGCCCCCGGGGTGCGAGCAAGGAAGGCGGCGATATTGTCGCTGTTTTCCGGGGGCAGCATGGAGCAGGTGGCGTAGAGCAGCACGCCGCCCACCTCCAGGGTCTGCCAGAGAGCGTCTAGCAGCTCGCCCTGGAGCTTGGCCAGCGCGCCGATGTCCTCTTCCTTGCGTGTCAACTTGATATCCGGGTGACGGCGGATCACGCCGGTGGCCGAACAGGGCGCGTCGAGAAGAATGCGCTGGAACGGTTTGCCGTCCCACCAGCTTGCGGTGTCGCGGCCGTCGGCGGCGATCAGGCGGGCATCCAGGCCGAGGCGTGCGAGGTTTTCGCGCACGCGCACCAGGCGGCTTTCCTCCAGGTCCACGCCCAGCACTTCGGCCAGGCCGGGCTCGGCTTCCAGCAGGTGGCAAGTCTTGCCGCCCGGTGCACAGCAGGCATCCAGCACGCGTTGGCCGGGGGCCAGTTCCAGCAGGTCGGCGGCCAGTTGCGCGGCTTCGTCCTGCACACTGACGCGGCCTTCAGCGAAGCCCGGTAGGGTCTTCACATCGCAGGCTTCGGCCAGGCGGATGCCGTCGCGGCTGAACGTGCAGGGCTCGGCGGCGATGCCGGCGGCGGCCAGTTCAGCCAGGTAGGCGTCGCGGCTGCCATGGCGGCGATTGACGCGAAGGATAAGCGGTGGGTGGGCGTTGTTCGCTGCGCAGACCGCTTCCCAGTGCTCCGGCCAGGCGGCCTTGAGTGCTTTCTGCAGCCAGCGTGGGTGGGCGGTGCGCGCTGCCGGGTCGCGTTCCAGCTCGGCGAAGATCGTCTCGCCCTCGCGCTGGGCGTTGCGCAGCACGGCGTTGATCAATCCCTTGGCCCAAGGCTTCTTCAGCTTGTCCGCGCAGCCGACGGTTTCACCGATGGCTGCGTGGGCGGGAATGCGGGTGTAGAAGAGCTGGTAGAGGCCCACCAGCAGCAGGGCTTCCACATCTTTGTCAGCGGCCTTGAAAGGCTTTTGCAAGAGGCGTTCGGCCAGGGCGGCAAGGCGTGGTTGCCAGCGGGCGGCGCCGAAGGCGAGGTCCTGGGCCAGTGCGCGGTCGCGGGGCTCCACCTTGTCCAACTGGGGCGGTAGGCTGCCGCCCAGGGAGGCTTTGCCGGAGAGTACCGCGGTCAGTGCGCGGGCAGCGGCGAGACGGGGGTTCATGCGCCCAGTACCTTGCCCAGGGCGAACTGCTCGCGGCGGCTGTTGTAAAGGTCGGCGAAGTTCAGTGGCTTGCCGCCGGGCAATTGCAGGCGGGTCAGGCGCAGGGCACCTTCGCCACAGGCGACGGTCAGGCCGTCCTTGCTGGCGGCGAGTATCTGGCCGGGCTGGCCCTTGCCCTCACCGAGCACAGCGGCTATCACCTTCAAGGGTTCGCCATCGAGCGTGCTGTGGCAGATGGGCCAAGGGTTGAAGGCGCGCACCAGGCGTTCCAGCTCAACTGCCGGGCGACCCCAGTCGAGGCGCGCCTCGTCCTTGTTCAACTTGTGGGCGTAATTGGCTAGCGCATCGGCCTGGACTTCACCCTGCAAGGTGCCGGCGGCAAGCCCTTCGATGGCTTCCAGCACGGCCTTCGGGCCGAGTTGGGCGAGGCGGTCATGGAGGCTGCCGCCGGTGTCTTCTGCACTGATCGGTGTGGTGACCTTGAGCAGCATCGGACCGGTGTCGAGGCCGGCTTCCATCTGCATCACGGTGACACCGCTCTCCACATCGCCCGCCTGCACCGCGCGCTGGATCGGGGCGGCGCCGCGCCAGCGTGGCAGCAGCGAGGCGTGGCTGTTGATGCAGCCCAGGCGCGGGGTATCGAGCACCACCTGAGGCAGGATCAGGCCATAGGCAACCACCACCATCAGGTCTGCATCGAGGCCCTTGAGCTCGGCCTGGGCGGTCGGGTCGCGCAGGGTCGGCGGCTGCAGCACCGGGATGCCATGTTCCACGGCCAGCTGTTTCACCGGGCTCGGCATCAGCTTCTGCCCACGACCGGCCGGGCGGTCCGGCTGGGTGTAGACGGCGATGACCTGGTGGCGGGAGTCGAGCAGGGCTTTGAGGTGCTCCGCGGCGAATTCCGGGGTGCCGGCGAAGACGAGGCGCAAGGGCTCAGTCATGGGTACTCGCTAAAGAAAAAGGCTTGCCGGAGCAAGCCTTTGGGATCGAGGGAATCAAGCCTGCTGGCGATGTTGCTTTTCCAGCTTCTTCTTGATGCGGTCGCGCTTGAGGGACGACAGGTAGTCGACGAAGAGCTTGCCGTTGAGGTGGTCGCATTCGTGCTGGATGCACACGGCCAGCAAGCCCTCGGCGATCAGCTCATAGGGCTGGCCGTCGCGGTCCAGGGCCTTGATCTTCACCTTCTGCGGACGATCGACGTTTTCATAGAAGCCCGGTACCGAAAGGCAGCCTTCCTGATACTGGTCCATCTGGTCGGTCAGGGTTTCGAACTCGGGGTTGATGAAGACCCGCGGCTCGGACTTGTCTTCGGACAGGTCCATCACCACCACGCGCTTGTGAACGTTCACCTGGGTGGCGGCCAGGCCGATACCCGGAGCGTCGTACATGGTTTCGAACATGTCGTCGATCAGCTGGCGGATGGAGTCGTCGACCACCTCAACCGGTTTGGCAATGGTGCGCAACCGCGGATCGGGGAACTCGAGAATGTTCAGAATCGCCATATGCGTTTGTGATGCACTTGTGGAATAAGTTAAAAATCCGCTGCTAAGATGGTGAGCAGCATCGAAAAACGGCTGAAGAGCCCGGTTGGGGCGGCTCTCAGGGCGTTGCATGTGAATGAACATAATAAAGGGATTCACCGCATGAGGAAATCACTACTCGCCCTGCTGCTCCTGGCCGCCAGTGGCCTGACCCAGGCTGCGGTGGAACTCAAGGAAGGGCATCCGGAGCGCTATACCGTCGTCAAGGGCGACACGCTCTGGGATATTTCTGGCAAGTTCCTGCGCCAGCCGTGGAAGTGGCCGGAAATCTGGCACGCCAACCCGCAGATCGAAAACCCGCACCTGATCTATCCCGGCGACATGCTGAGCCTGGTCTATGTCGACGGCCAGCCGCGCCTGATGCTGAACCGCGGCGCTTCCCGCGGCACGATCAAGCTCTCGCCCCAGGTGCGCAGCACGCCGATGGCGGAAGCCATTCCGACGATCCCGCTGGAAGCCATCAACGCTTTCCTGCTGACCAACCGCATCATCGACGATCCCAAGGAATTCGAAACCGCTCCCTACATCGTCGCCGGCAATGCCGAGCGCGTGGTCAGCGGCGCCGGTGATCGTGTCTATGCCCGTGGCAACTTCTCCCAGGAACAGCCGGTCTACGGCATCTTCCGCCAGGGCAAGACCTACGTGGACCCGGAATCCAAGGAGTTCCTCGGTGTTAACGCCGACGACATCGGCGGCGGCGAGATGGTGGCCGACGAAGGCGATATCGGCACCCTGCTACTGTCCCGTTCCACCCAGGAAGTGCGCCTGGGCGACCGCCTGTTCCCAACCGAGGAACGCGCGATCAACTCCACGTTCATGCCCAGCGCGCCGGAGCGTGACATCAACGGCGTGATCCTCGACGTACCGCGTGGTGTGACCCAGATCGGCCAGTTCGATGTGGTGACCATCAACAAGGGCAAGCGCGACGGCCTGGTGGAAGGCAACGTGCTGGCGGTCTACAAAACCGGCGAAACCGTACGTGACCGCGTCACCGACGAATTCATCAAGATCCCCGACGAGCGCGCTGGCCTGCTGATGGTGTTCCGCACCTACGACAAGCTCAGCTACGGCCTGGTCCTCGCTGCCACCCGCCAGTTGGCGGTGCTGGACAAGGTACACAACCCGTAACACCTCCAAGCCCCCGCCCTGCGGGGGCTTGTTGTATTGATGGCGGTCCTGCCGCAATCGCGGCGCGATCAAGGACCGATCGACGTGCCATCAATCTCCCCTGCCGAGCTGGAAGCTCGACTGCGTCTGCACCACCTCCCCGAACTCGGCCCTGCCCGTTTCCGTCGCCTGCTGGAAGCCTTCGGCTCCGCGTCCGCTGCCCTCAGCGCGCCGGCTGCCGCGTGGCGTTCCCTGGGCCTGCCGGGAGCCTCCGCCGACCCGCGGCGCAGCCCGGAAATCCGTGATGCCGCGGCGCGCGCCTTGGCCTGGCTGGAGCAGCCCGGCCACCAGGTGCTGTGTTGGGATGACCCCGCCTACCCCGCCCTGCTCGCTGAACTGAGCAACGCGCCGCCACTGCTCTATGTCGCCGGCGACGCCACGCTACTGGAGCGTCCGCAGCTGGCGCTGGTTGGCAGCCGCCGCGCCTCGGCTGCCGGCCTGGATACTGCCCGTGCCTTTGCCCGCAGCCTGGCGGGCGGAGGATTCGTCATCACCAGCGGACTGGCCCTGGGCATCGATGGCGCGGCCCACCAGGGGACGCTGGAGGTCGGAGGCGCAACGGTGGCGGTGCTCGGGACTGGCCTAGAGCGCATCTACCCCAACCGCCACCGCAGCCTGGCGGCGCGCATCGTCGATGAAGGCGGTGCGCTGGTATCCGAACTGCCGTTGGACTGCCCGCCGCAACCGGCCAACTTCCCCCGGCGCAATCGCATTATCAGCGGACTATCCCTCGGCGTGTTGGTCGTCGAGGCCAGCCCCTCCAGCGGCTCGCTGATCACCGCACGCCTGGCCGCTGAACAGGGCCGTGAGGTCTACGCCATTCCCGGCTCCATCCACCATCCCGGCGCGCGCGGCTGTCACCAATTGATCCGCGAAGGCGCGACCCTGGTGGAAAAGGTGGAGGACATCCTTGAGGCGCTGCGCGGCTGGCAGGTCATGCCTTCGGAGCCCCAGTCCGATGCCCCGACGCAGGGCGACCATCCGCTACTCGAACTGCTGCGTGCTGCGCCCTACAGCAGCGAAGGGCTGGCCGCGGCCAGTGGCTGGGAGCTGCCGCGCCTGCTCGCCGAACTCACCGATCTGGAGCTGCTGGGCCGCGTCGCCCGTGAGGCCGGCTGCTGGGTGCATCGCCAAGGTTGAGCCCTGTACACTTTGCCGATCCAGTATTACGGGGAGCGGTTGATGGTCAGCAATTGGCGTGTGCAGCAAGTGGCGCGGGTCGTGCGTGAAGGTGGTGTGATCGCCTATCCGACCGAGGCGGTCTGGGGGCTGGGTTGCGATCCCTGGAACGAAGACGCGGTGTATCGGCTGCTGGCGCTCAAGGAGCGTCCCGTGGAGAAGGGGCTGATCCTGGTGGCGGACAACATCCGCCAGTTCGACTTCCTTCTCGAAGGCCTGCCGGACGCCTGGATCGACCGGCTCGCCAGCAGCTGGCCCGGCCCGAACACCTGGCTGGTGCCGCACCAGGACCTGCTGCCCGAATGGATTACCGGCCAGCACGACAGCGTCGCCCTGCGCGTCAGCGACCACCCCTTGGTACGCGACCTCTGCGCCCACACCGGGCCGCTGGTATCCACTTCCGCCAACCCGTCTGGCCGCCCCGCCGCCTACTCGCGCCTGCGCGTGCAGCAGTATTTCGGCGACGAGCTGGACGCGGTGCTGGGCGGCGCCCTTGGCGGGCGTCGCAATCCCAGCGTGATCCGCGACCTGGTCAGCGGCCGCGTGCTCAGGGGATAAGCACAGTCGATCCGGTGGTCTGGCGGTTGGCCAGGGTCGTGTGTGCCTTGGCCGCGTCGGCCAGGGCGAAGCGCTGGTTCACCTCCACCTTGATGCGGCCATCGGCGATCAGCCCGAACAACTCATCCGCCATCGCCTGCAGGCGCTCCGGCGTGCTGGCGTAGCCGAACAGCGTCGGCCGGGTGACGAAGAGCGAGCCTTTCTGCGCGAGGATGCCCAGATTGACCCCGGTGACCGGCCCCGAGGCGTTGCCGAAGCTCACCATCAGGCCGCGTGGGGCCACGCAGTCCAGCGACGTTTCCCAGGTGTCCTTGCCCACCGAGTCGTAGACCACCGGGCACTTGGCGCCGTGGGTGAGTTCCTGCACGCGCTGAACGACGTTTTCATGGCTGTAGTCGATGGTCGCCCAAGCGCCGTTGGCCTTGGCTTGCGCGGCTTTCTCCGCGGAGCTGACGGTACCGATCAGCTTCACGCCCAGCGCGCGCGCCCACTGGCAGGCGATGAGGCCGACCCCACCGGCGGCGGCATGGAAGAGAATGGTTTCTCCGCCTTTGAGTTCGTAGGTCTGGCGCAGCAGGTACTGCACGGTCAGGCCCTTGAGCATCACGGCGGCGGCCTGCTCGAAGCTGATGCTGTCCGGCAGACGCACCAGCTTGTCCGCAGGCAGCACATGCAGCTCGCTGTAAGCGCCTAGCGGACCGGTGGCGTAGGCGACGCGGTCGCCCACCTTGAACTGGGTGACCGCGCTGCCGACCGCTTCCACTTCGCCCGCGCCTTCTGTGCCCAGGCTGGTGGGGAAATTCGGTGCCGGATAGAGGCCGCTGCGGTAATAGGTGTCGATGAAGTTGAGGCCGATGGCGCGATTGCGCACCCGCACTTCCTGCGGCCCCGGTTCCTCCGGCTGGTACTCCGCGTACTCGAGGACCTCCGGACCGCCATAGGCGGAGAACTGGATGCGTCTGGTCATGCTTGCAACCTCCTGGTCGGAAAAGCTCTCATCCAACGCCTCCCCTTGATTTCCGTCAAGCTGCCCGGGCCCTTGGGCGGTGGTATGCTTGCCTGCTCATTTTTCCGCCACCTAACCGCTGCCAGGGTTGACCACGTGACTGACCGTATCGAGGCCGTGAAGGCCTACCTGCTCGATCTGCAAGACCGCATCTGCGCCGCACTCGCGGCCGAAGACGGCAAGACCGACTTTTACGAAGATGCCTGGACTCGTCCCGCTGGTGGCGGCGGCCGCACCCGGGTGATCGAGAACGGCGGACTGATCGAGAAGGGCGGCGTGAACTTCTCCCATGTGTTCGGCGCCAACCTGCCGCCGTCGGCCAGTGCCCACCGCCCGGAACTGGCCGGTCGCGGCTTCCAGGCCCTCGGTGTGTCCCTGGTGATCCACCCGGAAAACCCCCATGTGCCCACCTCCCACGCCAACGTGCGCTTCTTCTGCGCCGAGAAGGAAGGCGAAGAACCCGTCTGGTGGTTCGGCGGCGGCTTCGACCTGACCCCCTATTACGCCGTCGAGGAAGACTGCGTGTTCTGGCACAAGGTCGCCCGCGACGCCTGCGCGCCCTTTGGTGCCGACGTCTACCCGCGCTACAAGGAATGGTGCGACCGCTACTTCCATCTCAAGCATCGCAACGAACCGCGCGGCATTGGCGGCCTGTTCTTCGACGACCTGAACCAGTGGGACTTCGACACCAGTTTCGCCTTCATGCGCGCCATCGGCGATGCCTACCTGGAGGCCTACCTGCCGATCCTGAGGAAGCGCAAGGACACGCCCTACACCGAGCAGCAGCGCGAGTTCCAGGCGTTCCGTCGTGGCCGCTATGTGGAGTTCAACCTGGTGTTCGACCGCGGCACCCTTTTCGGCCTGCAGTCCGGCGGCCGTACCGAGTCCATCCTCATGTCCCTGCCGCCGCAGGTGCGCTGGGGTTATGACTGGAAGCCGGAAGCGGGCAGCGAAGAGGCGCGCCTGACCGAGTATTTCCTCAAGGACCGCGACTGGCTGAAGGAGGCAGGTCTCTGATGGATAGCTACTGCGTCTTCGGCAACCCCATCGGCCACAGCAAGTCGCCGCTGATCCACCGCCTGTTCGCGGAGCAGACTGGCCAGCAGCTTACGTACGAAGCCGTACTGGCGCCGCTGGACGACTTCACCGGTTGTGCCCGCCAGTTCTTCGAAACCGGCAAGGGCGGCAACGTCACCGTGCCGTTCAAGGAACAGGCCTATCAACTGGCCGGTAGCCTCAGCGCCCGCGCCCAACGTGCCGGTGCGGTGAACACCCTGAAAAAGCTCGATGACGACAGCCTGCTCGGTGACAACACCGACGGCGCCGGGCTGGTGCGCGACCTCACCCGCAACGCCGGTCTGAGTCTCAGCGGTAAACGCATCCTGCTGTTGGGCGCCGGTGGCGCCGCGCGCGGGGTGATCGAGCCGATCCTCGCGGAAAAGCCGGCGGCTCTGGTGATTGCCAACCGCACCGTGGAAAAGGCCGAAGCCCTGGCTCAGTTGTTCGCTGAACTGGGCCCTGTTTCCGCCAGTGGTTTCGACTGGCTGGAAGAGCCGGTGGACCTGATCATCAACGGCACCTCGGCAAGCCTTGCCGGTGATCTGCCGCCCATCTCGCCCAGCCTGATCAAGCCAGGTCACACCGTCTGCTACGACATGATGTACGGCAAGGAAATGACCGCCTTCAACCGTTGGGCCGCCGAGCATGGTGCCGCGCGTACCCTGGATGGCCTGGGCATGCTGGTGGAGCAGGCGGCCGAAGCCTTCCTGCTCTGGCGCGGCGTACTGCCCGACAGCGGCCCGGTGCTGGCCGAACTGCGTCGGCAGCTGGCGCAAGGCTGACTGCAGGAGCGAGGGTTAGGCTGAGCTTTTGGATGGGTCGGGCGGCGTTCCGCGAGCGGAGCGATACCCATGCTGCTGCGCAGAGTTTGATGGGTATCGCAGGCTCCACCCAGCCTACAGGTCAACTCTCGATCAGCAGGCCGCTGCTCTCGCCTTCCAGCTTGCGCAGCTCTCGCTCCACTTGTGGCCTGGCCCGGCGCAGCACCAGGCTGCGCCCTTCCCCGCCCAGGCGCCGCGCTTCGTCGTGGAGCATGCTCACGCCGGCGTAGTCGATGAAGTTCACATGGTGGGCGTCCAGCACCAGGCGCCCGGCGCGGCTGCGCTGAATCAGCTTTTGCAGGTACGGACAGGCGCCGAAGAAGATCGACCCTTCGATGCGCAGTACTTCGGCATCCCCCTCCTTCGCCTGCAGCACCCGTGGCTGCGAAGTGCGTTTCAGGTAGAAGAACAACGAGGCCAGCACCCCGGCGTAGATGGCCGTCTGCAACTCCAGCAGCAGCGTCGCGATGCAGGTCAGCGCCATTACCGCGAACTCTGCCCGGCTGACCCGCCAGAGCTGGCGAACACTGCGCCTGTCCAGCAGCCCCCAGCAAATCAGCAGGATGCTCGCCGCCATCGCCGGCAGTGGGATGTGGGCGATCAGCCGAGCACCCAGCAAGGCGAACAGTGCCACCCAGAGCGCCGAAAACACGCCGGCCAGCGGCGATTGGGCGCCGGCCTGGAGATTCAGCGCGGAACGTGTGAAAGAGCCTGCCGAGAGGTAGCCGGAGAACCAGGCACCGATCAGGTTGGACAGGCCCTGGCCACGGCTTTCCTGGTTGGCATCCAGCACCTGTCGCGATTGACTGGCGAGGGCGCGGGCGATGGACAGGCTGGTGACCAGACCGAGCAGGCCGCACGCCACGGCCGATGGCAGCAGGTGCAGCACGTCCTCGGCGTCGATACGAATCGAGGCAAGCGGCGGCAGGCTACCGCTGAAGGGGTGCACCCGTTCGACGCCAGCGAAGGTGGTGGGCAGCGCCAGCACCAGGAGGCTGCCGCCGATAATGCCGATCAGCAGCGCCGGCAGGCGCGGCCACAGGCTGCGCACCAGGACGGAAAGACCGAGGGTGAAGGCCGCCACTGCCAGCGATGGCCAGTGCACTTCGCGCACATGTCTGGCCAACTCCAGAGCGCTCTGCCAGGCCGTGGCGCGCCCCTCCAGATTGGCCAGGCCGAGCAGGTTGGGTACCTGGCCGAGGGCGATCACCAATGCCGCACCCAGGGTGAAGCCGAGTACCACCGATTGGGAGACGAAGTTGGCCAGGGAGCCGAAACGCAGAATGCCCAGCAGCCATTGGAAGGCGCCGGCGAGAAACGTCAGCAACAGCACCAGCCCGATGTAGTCCTGGCTGCCCGGCAGGGCCAGCGGGCTGACGCTGGCGAAGAGCACGACCGAAATGGCTGCGGTCGGTCCGCAGATCAAGTGCCGCGACGACCCCCAGAGGCAGGCGATGATCACCGGCACCACCGCAGCATAGAGCCCGTACTCCGCCGGCAGCCCGGCGATCAGCGCGTAGGCGATGGACTGCGGCAGGGCGAGGATGGCGCCGGTCAGGCCCACCAGTGCGTCGCGACCGAGGCTGCGGGGACGCGTTGCGGGTAGCCAGTGCAGGAAGGGAAAGAGGTCGGCGAATTTCACGTCGGGTGAGGCTCTTGTAGGGGCGAATTGCCGAAGGCCTGCCATTCGGGATCAACGGGGTGGCAACCGCGCCGCCCTTGGCGAATGAATTTTCCCCTACAGGGTCAGTTCGTCGTTCAGAGCTTTGCCTTCACCGCTGCCAACCCATCACCACCATCGCGGGTGGTGACGCCCTGCAACCAGCCGTCAATCACCGCCGGGTTGGCCTTGAGCCAGGTCTTGATGGCCGCGTCGTTGTCGGCGTTGCTGTTGAGCACCTGGTCCATGATGGCGTTCTCCATCTCCTGGGTGAACTGCAAATTGGCCAGAAGCTTGCCCACGTTCGGGCACTGGGCGGCGAAGCCCTTGCGCGCCAGGGTGTTCACACTGCCGCTCTCGCCGAAGTACTTCTCACCGCCCTTGAGGTAGGCCATGTCGTACTGCACGTTCATCGGGTGTGGTGTCCAGCCGAGGAACACCACGAACTGCTCACGCTTTACCGCCCGGCCTACCTGCACCAGCATCGCCTGCTCGCTGGACTCCACCAGCTTCCAGTCGCCCAGACCGAACTCATCCTTGGCGATCATCTGCCGGATCGATTCGTTGGCGGGTGAGCCAGAAGCGATGCCGTAGAGCTTGCGGTCGAACTTGTCGGCGAACTTGTCCAGGTCGGCAAAGGTTTTCACGCCCGCATCAAAGGCATAACGCGGAACGGCCAGGGTGTACTCGGTGCCGGAGAGGTTCTGCGCCACTTTGTCGACGCTGCCGGCGGCGACGAATTTGTCGTAGTTGCTCTGCTGGGCTGGCATCCAGTTGCCGAGGAAGGCGTCGATCTGCCCCTTGTGCAGACCCGCGAAGATGATCGGCACCGCTAAGGTCGAGGTTTCGGTGCGATAGCCCAGGCCGTCGAGGAGGAAGCGCGCCACGCCATTGGTCACGGCGATATCGCTCCAGCCCGGATCGCCCAACTTCACCGTGGCGCAACTGGCGTCCTCCGCCTGGACGTTGAACGCCAGACCAGCCAGCAGCACGCCGCCGGCAAGCACCGCATTGATCGTCTTCATGCCTTCGTTCCTCGCAAGAGTGGGTCAGGGTTGGGGGAAACGCGCGCGGCGTTCCAGGTCATCCAGGTCGATGTGGTTGCGCATGTACTGCTGGCTGGCGTCGACGAAGGGCTGGTGGTCCCAGCTCTTCAGCTTGCCATGGGTCAGTGCTTCGGCGACGAAGCGGCGGCGGCGCTGGCTGGCAATGGTCGCCTCGGCGATAGCTGCCAGGTCCCAGCGTGCCCACGCCTCGTCGAGGAAGGCCGTCAGCAGCGTCTGGTGATCCGCTGAGGTGGCCAGATTCTCCAGCTCCTGCGGGTCGTTGGCGAGGTCGAAGAGCAGGCAGGGGTCTTCTTCGGAAAAGATGAACTTGTACTGGCCGCGGCGGATCATCATCAGCGGGCTCGTGGTGCCTTCGGCCATGTACTCGCCCAGCACTTCGTCGTGCCCGCCCCGGCCCTGGAGGTGGGACAGCAGCGAGCGGCCATCCAGCGGCAGGCTGTTGTCGAGTTCACCGCCGGCCAGCTCTACCAGGGTGGGCAGCAGGTCGACCGTGGAGACGGATTCTCTCACCCGTTGCGCCTGGAAGCGGCCAGGGGCGTGGACCAGCAGCGGCACGCGGGCCGCCATCTCGAACCAGTGCATCTTGTACCAGAGGCCGCGCTCGCCAAGCATGTCGCCGTGGTCGCCGGAGAAGACGACGATGGTGTCCTCGGCAAGCTGGCACTCGCTCAGGGTCTTCAGCAATGCGCCGATCTGGTCGTCCACATAGCTGCAGGCACCGAAGTAGGCACGGCGTGCATCACGGATCTTCGCCTCCGGCAGCGGCTTGCCCCAGAGGTCGATGACCTTGAGCAGGCGCTGGCTGTGCGGGTCCTGCTCGGCATCGGCGAACTGCACGCGCGGCAACGGGATGTCAGCGTCGTCGTAGCGGTCCCAATACTCGGCCGGGATGGTGTAAGGGTCGTGGGGATGGGTCAGCGAGACGGTCAGGCAGAAGGGCTGCCCGGCACGCTCGCGAACATGGTCGTAGAGGTACTGGCGCGCCTTGAACACCACCTCGTCGTCGAAATCCAGCTGGTTGGTGCGCACGCAGGGGCCAGCTTGCAGCACGGAGGACATGTTGTGGTACCAGCTCGGGCGAACGTCCGGTTCGTCCCAGTTCACGGCCCAGCCGTAGTCGGCGGGGTAGATGTCGCTGGTCAGGCGCTCCTCGTAGCCGTGCAACTGGTCCGGGCCACAGAAATGCATCTTGCCCGACAGTGCCGTGTGATAACCCAGTCGGCGCAGGTAGTGGGCGTAAGTGGGCACGTCGGCCGGGAAGTCGGCCGCGTTGTCGTAGGCGCCAATCTTCGACGGCAGCTGACCGCTTACCAGGGTAAAGCGCGAGGGCGCACACAGCGGACTGTTGCAGTAGGCCGAGTCGAACACCACGCCTTCCGCGGCGAGGCGCGACAGGTTCGGCATCTTGATGGGGGAAGGGGCGTAGAAGGGCAGCATCGGCGCTGCCATCTGGTCGGCCATGATGAAGAGGATGTTGGGACGTTTCATCGCTCGCTTATCCATACCGTCGAATTATGCGAAAGTGCTGGAGACGATGATTGCGTCAGCGATCCAACTGGTAAACCGCACAGCGGAACATGACTCGGATAAGCAAACGTTATGGTAGAGCTTCACTCTGAACTGTCCCTGGACCTGCTGCGGGTGTTCGAGTCCGCTGCCCGCCATCTCAGTTTCACCGCTGCCGCCGTGGAGCTGGGCACTACGCAGCCTGCGGTGAGCCAGCAGATCCAGCGTCTGGAAAAGCAGTTGGCGACCCGCCTGTTCGACCGCGTCTACCGCGGCATCGAACTCACTGACGCCGGCCGCCTGTTGTTCCTGCATGTGCAGGAGGGCTTGCAAAGCATCAATGCCGGACTCGATGCCATCGGATCGCGACCGCAGCATGAGGTACTGCAAGTGGCCACCGACTTCGCCTTCGCCGCCTACTGGCTGATGCCGCGTCTACATCGCTTTCACGAGGCCAACCCGGAAATCGATGTCAGCATCGTCACCAGTGACCGCACCATGAACATGCTGCGTTCGGAAGTGGACATCGCCATTGCCTTTGGCGACGGCCGCTTCAAGCACGGCGAGGCGCTGCTGTTGTTCCGCGAGGAGGTCTTCCCCATCGCCAGCCCGCGCCTGCTGGCCGGGCGTGACCAGCCGCTGCCAGTGGCGGCCCTGGCTGAGTTGCCGCTGCTGCACCTGAAGCCCGAAGTGCGTACCCGTTGGTTCGACTGGAATGCACTGTTCCGCGAACTGGGCATTGCCCAGCCGCCAGGTTCCGGCATGCTGCGCTTCGACAACTACACCCTGTTGATCCAGGCCGCCATCGCCGGCCAGGGCGTGGCCATCGGCTGGCGCTATCTGGTGGATGACCTGCTCGACCAGGGCCTTCTGGCGCGCGTGCTGGACACCAGCGTCAGCTCGGAATTCGGTTATTACCTGGTGCAGCCTGAGCGCAAGCGCCGTGCACGGCTGATGAAGTGCTTCGTCGACTGGCTACAGCAGGAACTGGGTGACGAAGCCCGCCAGGCCCAACTCATCAGGCATCGGGACGGAATCGCCATATGACCCAGACACTCACCCCCCGGATCAAGGGTTTCCACGCCCATGTCTACTTCGATGCCGACAGCCTCGACCAGGCCCGCGCGCTCTGCGAGGAGGCTGCCAGGCGCTTTCCGCTGAAGATGGGCCGTGTCCACGAAAAGCCCGTTGGCCCGCATCCCGACTGGAGCTGCCAGCTGGCGTTCAAGCCCGAGTTGTTTGGCGAGGTGATCCCCTGGCTGGCGCTGCACCGCGACGGACTCACCGTGCTGGTGCACCCCATTACCGGCAGCGACCTGCGCGACCACCGCGACTACCCGATGTGGATGGGTACGATGCGGCCGCTGGACTTGTCGGGTCTCGAGGACGGCGCGATCGAGTACGACCTCTGATCGTGGTGGGCTGAAGCCCACCCTACGGCCGGCACCTGGGTAGGGTGGGCTTCAGCCCACCGAAGAAATTCGATTACTCACCGAACTTCCCGTTCAGCTCACCGATACCTGCCCAATCCTCCGGTAGCAAGCCAGCGCGGACATAACGGTGGAAACTCGAGTAAGGCCACGCTTTGACGCGAGCGACCAGCCCATGTTTCACCGGATTGTGATGGATGTAGTCGATATGGCGATTCAGGTCGGCTTCATCGCGAATCTGGTGCTCCCAGAAGCGTCGTTGCCAGATGCCTTTCTCCCGTTTCCTTGCCTTGCTCTCGGAACGATTGGTGGCGGGAATGGCCATTGAGAACTGACTCTTGATCAGGCTCCAGCGGTGGGAGTAGTCGGCGTTCCCTTCCGGCAAGGTCCAAATCGCATGCAGATGGTCCGGCAGGACGCAAATGGCGGTGGTCTTGAATGGCGATCGCTCAACGGCCAGGGTGTAGGCCTGTCGGAGTTGGTCGATGGAGTCGGTCAGCAGAGTGGAACGTCGGTCGGCCAAGGTGACCGTGAAGAAGTAAGTGCCGCCTGGAACCAGGCTGCGGCGATAGTTCGACATGGCAATCCGTTGCCTCGTGTTCGCGTCTGCTTGGTGGGCTGAAGCCCACCCTACGGATCATTCCGCATGGGTGGGCTGGTTGCTCAGGCGCGGGCGCCGCGTACGCCTTCGGCGAGGGTCTTGCAGAGGCTGAGGACGCCGTCCACGGCCTGTTCCGGAGTCTCGGCCTTGGCGATCTGATCCACCAGGGCGGAGCCCACCACCACGCCGTCGGCCAGCCTGGCGATGTTGGCGGCGTGCTCGGCGGTGCGGATGCCGAAGCCGATAGCCACCGGCAGCTGGGTGTGGCGGCGCAGGCGGGTAACCGCTTCCTGCACATGCTCCAGGGTGGCGGAGCCGGCGCCGGTCACGCCGGCCACGGAGACGTAGTAGACGAAGCCGGAGCTGCCTTCGAGCACGGTGGGCAGGCGATTGTCGTCGGTGGTCGGGGTGGTCAGGCGGATGAAGTCGATGCCCGCGGCCTGGGCCGGGTGGCAGAGGTCTTCGTTATGTTCCGGCGGCAGGTCCACCACGATCAGGCCATCGACGCCGGCTTCCTTGGCGTCGCCGATGAAACGTTCCACGCCGTAGTAGTGGATGGGGTTGAAGTAACCCATCAGCACCAGCGGTGTGGTCTGGTTGCCGGCGCGGAATTCGCGAACCATCTGCAGGGTCTTGGCCAGGTTCTGCTTGGCGCCCAGGGCACGGATATTCGCCAGCTGGATGGACGGGCCGTCGGCCATCGGGTCGGTGAAGGGCATGCCCAGCTCGATCACGTCGGCGCCGGCGTCCGGCAGGCCCTTGAGGATGGCCAGCGACGCGTCGTAGTTCGGGTCGCCGGCGGTGACGAAGGTCACCAGGGCGGCACGGTTCTGTTCCTTCAGTTCGGCAAAGCGGGTCTGCAGGCGGCTCATGCTTTCTGCTCCTGTTGCATGTGGTGCATAACGGTCTGCATGTCCTTGTCGCCACGACCGGACAGGTTGACCACCATGATGTGGTCCTTCGGCAGGTTCGGGGCGCGCTTGAACACTTCGGCGAGGGCGTGGGAGCTCTCGAGCGCCGGGATGATGCCTTCAAGGCGGCAGCACTGGTGGAAGGCCGCCAGGGCTTCGTCGTCGGTGATCGAGGTGTACTCGACGCGGCCGATGTCATGCAGCCAGGCGTGTTCCGGGCCGATGCCGGGGTAATCCAGGCCGGCGGAAATCGAATGGGCGTCGATGATCTGGCCGTCCTCGTCCTGCAGCAGGAAAGTGCGGTTGCCGTGCAGCACGCCAGGGACGCCGCCGTTCAGGCTGGCCGCGTGCTTGCCGGTCTCGATGCCGTGGCCGGCGGCTTCGACGCCGATGATGGCAACGCTCTGGTCATCGAGGAAGGGGTGGAACAGGCCCATGGCGTTGGAACCGCCGCCGATGCAGGCGACCAGGCTGTCGGGCAGGCGACCTTCCTGCTCGGCCAACTGCTCGCGGGTTTCCTTGCCGATCACGGCCTGGAAGTCGCGGACCATGGCCGGGTACGGGTGCGGGCCGGCAACGGTGCCGATCAGGTAGAAGGTGGTGTCGACGTTGGTCACCCAGTCGCGCAGGGCCTCGTTCATCGCGTCTTTCAGGGTGCCGGTGCCGGCGGTGACCGGAATCACTTCGGCGCCCAGGAGCTTCATGCGGAAGACGTTGGCCTGCTGGCGGTCGATGTCAGTAGTGCCCATGTAGATCACGCATTGCAGGCCGAAGCGGGCGGCCACGGTGGCGGTGGCCACGCCGTGCATGCCGGCGCCGGTCTCGGCGATGATGCGTTTCTTGCCCATGCGCCGGGCCAGGAGGATCTGGCCGATGCAGTTGTTGATCTTGTGTGCGCCGGTGTGGTTCAGCTCTTCGCGCTTGAGGTAGATCTTCGCGCCGCCGCAGTGTTCGGTCAGGCGTTCGGCGAAGTACAGCGGGCTCGGGCGGCCGACGTAGTCGCGCTGGAAGTAGGCCAGTTCTTTCTGGAATTCTGGATCGTCCTTGGCCTTTTCGTATTCGCGGGCCAGGTCGTGGATCAGCGGCATCAGGGTCTCGGCGACATACTGGCCGCCGAAGGCGCCGAACAGGCCCTTGGCGTCAGGGCCGGTGCGCAATGAGGTCATGGTGTGCTCCTGCTCTTGCTCCCCTCTCCCACCGGGAGAGGGGCCGGGGGATGAGGGAGAAATGGGTGATGGCAGCCATTCTACCGCTGGCTGGCCAGCGGAAAAGCGATTAGATTGCTTGAATCTGTCAGTAAAACTCACGGATTGTCATGAGCCGAGACCTGCCTCCCCTGAACGCCCTGCGTGCCTTCGAAGCGGCGGCCCGCCTGCAGAGCATCAGTCGTGCGGCCGACGAGCTGCACGTCACCCATGGCGCAGTGAGCCGTCAGGTGCGGTTGCTTGAGGAGGAACTGGGCGTCGCCTTGTTCAGCAAGGACGGCCGCGGCGTAAAACTCACGGATGCCGGCCAGCGCCTGCGAGATGCCACCGGCGATGCCTTCGAGCGCCTGCGCGGTGTCTGCGCCGACCTGCAGAGGCGCAGCGAGGATGCGCCCTTCGTCCTTGGCTGCCCAGGCAGCCTGCTGGCGCGCTGGTTCATCCCGCGCCTGGACCGACTCAACCGCGAGCTCCCCGAACTGCGTCTGCAGCTCTCGGCCAGCGAGGGCGAACTGGACCCGCGCCGCCCTGGCGTCGACGCCACCCTCTGCTTCGCCGAGCCGCCCTGGCCGGCGGACATGCGGGTGTTCGAGCTGGCAGCGGAATCCATCGGCCCGGTGCTGAGCCCGCGCTACGCCCAGCACGACGCCCTGGTCTGCGCCGCACCGGCCGCATTGCTGGAGGAACCGCTGTTGCACACCGTGTCGCGGCCCCAGGCCTGGCCCCAGTGGGCGGTGGCGCAGGGGCTGGCGATCGAGCGCCTGCGCCTGGGCCAGGGCTTCGAGCATCTCTACTACCTGCTGGAAGCGGCCGTGGCTGGCCTCGGGGTGGCCATCGCCCCGCAGCAACTGGTCGCCGACGAACTGGCGTCCGGCCGCCTGGTGGCGCCCTGGGGCTTCGTCGAGACGCCGGCACGCCTTTCTCTCTGGGTGCAGGCGCGGCAGCTGGATCGCCGCGCCGAGCGCCTGGCCCACTGGTTGCGTGAGGAGCTGACGGGCCGATAGCGGCATTCTTGGCTAGCCTTGCTGGGGAACCCACCCGTGCCTGCCACAGGAGATACGCCATGTCTGATCACCACACCTACAAGAAGATCGAGATCGTCGGTTCCTCACGCACCAGCATCGATGAGGCGATCAACAATGCCCTCACCGAGGCGTCGCGGACTATCCGTAACCTGGAATGGTTCGAGGTGGTGGAAACCCGTGGACATATCGAGAATGGCCGGGTCGGCCATTACCAGGTGACCCTGAAAGTCGGTTTCCGGATCAGCGACAGCTGACACCCATCCGGGCGAGCGAGGTGATGCACACCCCCGCTCCTGATTTCGGTTAGGCTCTGACCGTCCGCCCCTGGCCTTGCTGGAACCAGGCGGGAGCGGATGGCTCATGCGAGTCCATCATCCATTACGAGGGAGCGTCATCCATGAAGAAATTGCTGTTGGGCCTTGGCCTGTTTGCCCTGGCCGGCTCGGCCTTCGCCGCCGTGAAACCCTGCGAGGAGCTCAAGGCCGAGATCGACGCCAAGCTCAAGGCCAAGGGCGTTGTCTCCTACAGCCTGGAAGTCGTCGACAAGGGCAGCGCGGCCGGCAAGCAGGTGGTGGGCACCTGCGAGGGTGGCAGCAAGGAGATCGTCTACCAGCGCAATTGATCGCGCCGCGGTTCCGGGGCCGGCATCCCCTGCCGGCCCAATCCTTACCTTCTGGTGCCCTGGTTACCGAAAAGTGCCTTCTAGCGGCCTTGGACGCCAATCCCTAGAGTAAGACCTACTGATTCACTCGGATAAGTCTCCGGCCTATCCCCTGCCAAGGTCTTGCCCATGTCTGCCCTGTCCAATCTGCCCCTTTCCGTCCTCGATCTGGCGCCCGTCCGCGACCACGGCGGCGCCACCCAGGCCTTGCACAACTCCCTGGCGCTGGCGCGCCATGTCGAACACCTGGGCTTCTCGCGCTTCTGGGTGGCCGAGCACCACAACATGGATGGCATCGCCAGCTCCGCCACCGCCGTGTTGCTCGCCTACCTCGCCGGTGGTACCTCCCGCATTCGCCTGGGCTCTGGCGGCATCATGCTGCCCAATCACGCGCCGCTGGTGGTCGCCGAGCAGTTCGGCACGCTCGCCAGCCTCTACCCGGGGCGAATCGAACTGGGGCTGGGCCGCGCGCCGGGTGCCGACCACCTCACCGCTCGTGCGCTGCGCCGTGATCGCCTGGGTAGCGCCGACGACTTCCCGCAGGATGTCGAAGAACTGGAAATGCTCCTTGGCCCGCGCCAGCCGGATCAGAAGGTGATTGCCATGCCGGGGGCGGATACCAATGTGCCCATCTGGCTGCTCGGCTCCAGCCTGTTCAGTGCACAGCTCGCCGGGCAGAAGGGGTTGCCCTATGCCTTCGCCTCGCACTTCGCGCCGCGCCACATGCACGAGGCGATTCGTGTCTACCGCAACCACTTCCGCCCCTCGGCGGTGCTCGATAAACCCTATGTGATGCTCGGCGTGCCCTTGGTGGCGGCACCCACGGACGAAGAGGCGGAGTTCCTCGCCACTACGGTGTATCAGCGGGTACTTGCCCTTATTCGTGGCGAAAGCCTGGTGCTGCGCCCGCCGGTTGAAAGCATGGCCGGTCGCTGGCTGCCCCATGAGAAGGATGCCGTGGGCAGTTTCCTGGCCATGGCCATGGTGGGTGGGCCGGAGAAGATTCGCGCGCGACTGCAGGTGCTGCTGGACCAGACCGATGCCGATGAGCTGATCTTCACCTGCGATCTCTACCAGCACGAACATCGGCTGCGGGCGTTCGACATCCTCGCCAGCCTGCGTGACTAAGCGGGATCAGAAGGGGCCGCAGCGCGGGAAGATCTCGTGCCTGGCGAGCACTTCGCGGTTCTCGCCATAGAGCCAGGCCATCGGCTGGTTGGCGGCGTTGCGCGCTTCCACGCGGTAGCGCTTGCCGGCCTCGAAACCGTCATAGCGCAGAATCATGTAGCACGTGATGCGGCTGGGCTCGGCATTCATGCCAAAGCCTCCGCCCGCGCCGCCAACCTCGAACTGATAGCGCAGCTCCAGCTCATGCTTGCCGGGCAGCACCTGGTAGTAACGGCCGTCATCCCAGCGCCTGTCGTCCAGGCGGTTGGCCATGAGGGTGTCGCTGGGGTCAGGCACGATATCGATCCAGGCCATTCGCGGGTCGGGGTCAGGCAACTGGCTGGCACAGGCGGCGAGGCTAGCCAGCAGCGTCAGGGCGAACAGCGTGCGCATGGCGAGACTCCTTGAGGGGCGGATGATCCCAGAATACCTCCTTGTCGGAGATTTCAGACATCGCCGCAGCGACTTTCCCGAGCCTTGGCGACCTCCTTGTTCTGTTCGTCATACAGCCGCGCCCAGGGGCGAAAGCCGATGCCGCCGGCTTCCAGCTGGTAGCGCTCGCCTGCGGCGAAATCCGCGTAGGCCAGCTTGAGCAGGCAGGTGCGCCGGTAGCTCGGACTCTCCTGGCCGATATCGTGTCCGCCGACCTCGAACTCCAGGCGAACCTCCAGTTCATGCCGCCCCGGCGTGACCTGAAAGTAGCGCGGATCGGCCAGGGCCTGGTCGTCTACCCGGTTGGCCTGCACCACCTGGCCCTCCTGCTTGCGCAAGGAAATCCACGCCTGGTCCGGGTCGGGGCTGGGCATCAGCAGGGCGCAGCCACCAAGGCTGAGCAGCGGCAGGGAAAGCAGCAGAAGGCGCATGCAGGACTCCGTTCAATGGCAGTAGGTGGTTCCAATGCGCTAGTGTCGCGGCATGCCGACCACCTTTCTTATCGAATTGCTTGACCGCATCCGCCGGCCTTGGGTTCCCCTGTTGGGCGCCTGGCTGCTGAGCGGTTGTTCCAGCCTGGATTACTACAGCCAACTGGCCCGTGGGCAGATGGCGCTTTTGTACGCCCGTCAGCCGGTGCAGAGCCTGATCGACGATCCGGCCCAGCCGCCGCAGCTGCGCCAACGCCTTACCCTTACCCAGCAAGCGCGGACCTTCGCCAGCGTGGCGCTGGGGCTGCCGGACAACGGCAGCTACCGGGTCTATGCCGATATCCAGCGTCCCTTTGTGGTCTGGAACCTGTTCGCCACGCCGGAGTTCTCCCTGCAACCGGAGACGCACTGCTTCCCCATCGCCGGCTGCGTCGCCTATCGCGGTTACTACCAGTTGGGCCGTGCCCGTGGCGCTGCGGCGCTACTCAGGCAGCAGGGGTTGGACACCTGGGTCGGGGGCGTCGAGGCCTATTCCACCCTTGGCTGGTTCGATGACCCGCTGCTTAACACCATGCTGCGTTGGGACGACGACCGCCTCGCCGCGCTGATCTTCCACGAGCTGGCCCACCAGCGGCTTTACGTGCCGGGGGATACCGCTTTCAACGAATCTTTCGCCAGCTTCGTCGAGCGTGAAGGTCTGAACCAATGGCGCACAAGACGTGGCCTGTCGAGCCAAGGCGATGACGTCTCCGAGCGCCGGGACGCCCTCACCCGCCTGGTGCTGGATACCCGCGAGCGCCTGACGCGTCTTTACGCCAGCGGCCTGCCCCCCGAGCGGATGCGTCAGGCCAAGGCCGAGACTTTCGAGCGTATGCGCCGCGACTACCGTGCGCTGCGCGACCGCGAGTGGGGCGGCTACAACCGCTACGACGCATGGGTGGAGGGGCCGATGAACAACGCAAAGCTGCTGCCCTTCGGTCTGTATGACCAGTGGGTGCCGGCCTTCGCCGCGTTGTTCCGGGAGGTGGGCGGGGACTGGCCGGCTTTCTACCAGCGGGCTCGTGAGCTGGGTGAGCTACCGCTGCAGGCGCGTACGAAGGCACTGGAAAGCCTGGTGGCAAACCGCTAGAACTTGCCAGGCTGGCTGCCAGTCAAACGGCCAGGACACCAAGGAAATGGAGCAGGCGATGAAGAGAGTTGCTGTAGTCCTGATGCTGAGTGCGCTGGCAGGTACCGCCCTGGCGGCGCCCAAGCCCTGCGAGGAGCTGAAGCAGGAGATCGAAGTGAAGATCCAGGCCGCCGGGGTGACCAGCTACACCCTGGAGATAGTCCCCAATGCCGAAGTGAAGGACCAGAACATGGTGGTCGGCTCCTGCGAGAATGGCACCCGGAAGATCATCTACCAGCGCAATGGGGATTGATCTGAAAACGCCAAGCGAACGTTTGCAGGGGCGAACACATTGGCTGTGTCTGCGTTAGCTGTTGCTAGAGGGCAACCGGTGAACCTGGACGCCTGTAGGAGCCAGCTTGCTGGCGAAAATGTCCGCGTTCGCTAGCAAGCTAGCTCCTACAAGGGATTCCAGGACCTTCAACACTTTACGCAGACATAGCCAACACATTCACCAAGCAAGCCGAAGGGTTGCCCCTGTGGCCTTCCAAGGCGCACTGCGTGCCCCTTGGCGATTGAAATCGCCCCTGCAGGGAGATCGCGTTACCCGAACGCCCGGCTCAGCTCATCCAGGCTGGTGAAGTAATAGGCCGGCGCCTCTCCCATCAGTTCCTCGTGGCTGCCGAAGCCGTAACCCACTCCTGCACCGTGCAGGCCATTGCGGCTGGCGCCGATCAGGTCGTGCTTGCGGTCGCCAATCATCAGGGTGTTGTCGCGGTCCAGGCCTTCCTCTTCCAGCAGGTGAGCGATCAGCTCGACCTTGTTGGTACGGGTACCGTCCAGCTCGCTGCCGTAGATGTGCTTGAAGTGCCGGTCGAAACCGAAATGCCGGGCGATCTCGCAGGCGAAGACCGTCGGCTTGCTGGTGGCGATGTAAAGCGTGCGGCCTTGCTCGCGCAGGCGCCCGAGCAGCGCATCGATACCGTCGAACACGCGATTCTCGTAGAGCCCGGTGACCTTGAAACGTTCGCGGTAGTGGTTCACCGCATCCCAGGCGCGCTCCTCCGAGAGGCTGTAAGTCTGCATGAAGCACTGCAGCAGCGGCGGGCCGATGAAGTGTTCCAGGTTGGCCAGGTCCGGTTCGTGGATGTCGAGCTTGGCCAGCGCGTACTGCACCGAACGGGTAATGCCCTCACGCGGGTCGGTGAGGGTGCCGTCGAGGTCGAAGAGGATGTTCTGGTAGTGCATCAGGGGTCCTTCTTGAGCTTATTCCGCTCGTTTTCGAGCTGCTGGATACTGCGCTCGGGTGTCGGCAGTTCCTCGGGCATGGTTCCGCCCAGGTCCTGGATGGTCTGGCGCACCTTCTGGCCGACCTCAAAATGCACCTGGTTGGCTTGTTGCTTGCCCTGTACATCGTCACGGCGCAGCTTTTCTTCGGCCTGGGTAGCGCGGAACAGGTTGGCCGCCAGTTCGGTGCTGCCCATGTGATCGAGGATTTTCTGGCTCTTCTTCAGTCGCTTGCGCGCGTGGATCTCGCGTGCTGACAGGCCGCCGTAGAGTCCGCGATAGCCGTGGTCCTGGAAAATGGCGTAGTCCAGGCCGCTTTCCACGCCGACATCCCGCGCGGCGGCTGCCAGGTACTTGTTGTGCTGCGCCAACTCATTGCGGATAGCCAGACGCTTTTGGTCTTCGTCGAGCCGGGCGAACTGTTCGTTATCCGCCAGCTCCTGACGGCGCGTCTGGATGGCGAAGTACGTCTGGCCGTTGGCGATGACGGGCTTGGCAGGGTCGCCGTTCTGCACGATCAGGTAGCAGGCGTAGCGGGAGAGGCGGATGTCCGCAATCTGTCGCCGGGCATTGGAGCCGATTTCGACCATAGTGAGGACCTCCTCAAAATGGTCCTCGACGGGTTGGCCACTGCGTCGGCAGGCCTCCTCCGCGCGCTCGACCACCGGCATGAAGTGCCGGTACTGCGAGTACTCCAGCACCCCAGCCAGCTGGCGAGCCAGCCAGTATTCGCTACCGTTGGCATCCTGTTGGCGGATGCTCTCGAAGGTGGTGTGGTGCGACGCGGTCATCTTCGTGCTCATGAGAAGACTCCTTTCATGGTGACGGGTCACACATGATCAGAGCCCGTAGCCTTCGGCGATATGCAGATCCTTCAGCTTCACATAGTTGGCGGCGCTGTAAGTGAAGAAGGCCTTTTCCTTGTCGGTCAGCGGGCGGGCCTGCTTCACCGGGCTGCCGACGTAGAGGTAGCCGCTCTCCAGGCGCTTGCCTGGTGGCACCAGGCTGCCGGCGCCCAGCACCACGTCGTCCTCGATGACCGCGCCGTCCATGACAATGCTGCCCATGCCGATCAGCACCCGGCTGCCGACCTTGCAGCCGTGCAGCAAGGCCTTGTGGCCGATGGTCACGTCATCGCCGATCTCCAGCGGGTAGCCGTCCGGGTTGAAGGGACCGGCATGGGTGATGTGCAGCACGCTGCCGTCCTGCACGCTGGTGCGCGCGCCGATGCGGATGCGGTGCATGTCGCCGCGGACGGTCACCAGCGGCCAGACGGAACTGTCATCGCCCAGTTGCACGTCGCCGATGATCACGGCGGAGGCATCGACGAAGACTCGTTCGCCGAGCTGAGGGGTGATGCCCTGGTAGGTTCTGATCGGGTTCATAGCGATTCCTGAGGCTGCGTCTGGCGGCGATTGTAATTAAGATGGCCAACATCCGGGTTGTGTCTCGTCTCCTCGCGCAGCCCGCGCCCTTTCCCGAATACAGGTGAATGCCGTGACCCTGAGCAATCCCCTCCTGCAAGACTTCGATCTGCCGCCCTACTCCGCCATTCGTCCGGAACACGTCGAGCCTGCGGTCGACCAGATCCTTGCCGACAACCGCGCCGCCATCGCCGACCTGCTGGTGCGCCAGGACGGTACGCCGACCTGGAAGGGCCTGGTGCTGGCGCTGGACGAACTGGGCGAGCGCCTGGGCCGCGCCTGGAGCCCGGTGAGCCACCTGAATGCCGTGTGCAACAACGCCGAACTGCGCAACGCCTATGAGGCTTGCCTGCCCAAACTGTCCGAGTACTGGACCGAGATCGGCCAGAACCGCGCGCTGTTCCAGGCCTACGAGGCCCTGGCCGCCAGCCCTGAAGCGGCCGGCTACGAGGTGGCGCAGAAGACCATTCTCGACCACGCCCTACGTGACTTCCGCCTGTCCGGTATCGACCTGCCGGCCGACAAGCAGCAGCGCTACGGTGAAATCCAGATGAAGCTGTCCGAGCTGGGCAGTCGCTTTTCCAACCAGTTGCTGGACGCCACCCAGGCCTGGACCAAGGAAATCCACGACGAAGCGGCGCTGGCCGGCCTTACCGACTCGGCCAAGGCGCAGATGAAGCAGGCTGCCGAGGCCAAGGGCCTGGACGGCTGGCTGATCACCCTGGAGTTTCCCAGTTACTACGCGGTGATGACTTACGCCGACGACCGTGCCCTGCGTGAAGAGGTCTACACCGCTTATTGCACCCGCGCCTCCGACCAGGGCCCCAACGCCGGGCAGAATGACAACGGCCCGGTGATGGCCGAAATCCTCGATCTGCGCCAGGAGCTGGCCCGGCTCCTGGGCTTCGTGCACTTCTCCGACCTGAGCCTCGCCACCAAGATGGCCGAGTCCACTCCGCAGGTGCTGGGCTTCCTCCGCGACCTGGCCCAGCGCAGCAAGCCCTTCGCCGCCAAGGACCTGGAAGAGCTGAAGGCCTTCGCCGCCGAGCAGGGCGTGGCTGACCTCAAGAGCTGGGACGTGGGTTACTTCAGCGAGAAGCTGCGCGAGCAGCGCTACAGCATTTCCCAGGAGATCCTGCGGGCCTACTTCCCCATCGACAAGGTGCTGTCCGGGCTCTTCGCCATCGTGCAGAAGCTCTACGGCATCGAGATCAAGGAGCTGTCCGGTTTCGATACTTGGCACCCTGACGTGCGCCTGTTCGAAATCAGCGAGAACGGCCAGCATGTCGGGCGCTTCTTCTTCGACCTCTACGCCCGTGCCAACAAGCGTGGCGGTGCCTGGATGGATGGGGCCCGCGACAAGCGCCGCAACACCCGCGGCGAGCTGATCGCGCCGGTGGCCAACCTGGTGTGCAACTTCACCCCCGCCGTCGGCGACAAGCCCGCGCTGCTGACCCACGACGAAGTCACCACCCTGTTCCACGAGTTCGGTCATGGCCTGCACCACCTGCTGACCCGTGTCGAACACGCCGGTGCTTCGGGCATCAATGGCGTGGCCTGGGACGCGGTGGAACTGCCGAGCCAGTTCATGGAGAACTGGTGCTGGGAGCCCGAGGGCCTGGCGCTGATCTCCGGCCACTACCAGAGTGGTGAGCCGTTGCCCCAGGACCTGCTGGACAAGATGCTGGCGGCGAAGAACTTCCAGTCCGGCCTGATGATGGTGCGCCAGCTGGAGTTCTCCCTGTTCGACTTCGAGCTGCACGCCACCCACGGCGACGGACGCAGCGTGCTCGACGTGCTGGAAGCGATCCGCGACGAGGTGGCCGTGATGCGACCGCCGCTGTTCAACCGCTTCGCCAACAGCTTTGCGCACATCTTCGCTGGCGGTTACGCGGCTGGTTACTACAGCTACAAGTGGGCGGAAGTGCTATCTGCCGATGCCTTCTCCCGTTTCGAGGAAGAAGGCGTGCTCAACCCGGCCACCGGCCGTGCCTTCCGCGACGCCATCCTGGCCCGTGGTGGCTCTCAGGAGCCGATGGTGCTGTTCGTCGATTTCCGTGGTCGCGAGCCGTCCATTGACGCCCTGCTGCGCCACAGCGGCCTGACGGAGGACGCGGCATGACGGCGACACCGAAACGCTTCATTGCCGGTGCCGTGTGCCCGGCGTGCAGCGAAATGGACAAGATCCAGATGTGGGACGAAGACGGTGTGCCGCACCGCGAGTGCGTGGCCTGCGGTTACGCCGACACCCTCAACGCCCAGGGCCAGTCGGTGCCGAAGGAGCTTGGCACGCGGGTCAACCAGCCCAAGCCCAAGCCGGCCGATCCCAAGGTCCAGGGCGTGCAGTTCTTCCCCAATCCCAAGCTGAAGAAACCCAGCGAATAACGCGCAAGCCAAGGAGGGCGTATGTGGCATCTGGTGTGTGGGGACGTGGCGGCTGTCGGTGTTGGTAGAGTCATTGGCGATGCGGCTGCCGCGAGCCATCTGCGTGTGTTGCGCGATGATCTTGCGGTCGGCCCGCTGGTGGATGTCGAGCAACCGCCCTGCACCGTCCGGGCGCAGTTCTGGCTGGATGTCTGGCCCGAGGTGGTGACACCCAGGCCGGATTTCGCTACCGGGCTCAGTGCCGATGCCGACTGGCTCGCCGGGCTGGCGCGTCAGGATCAGCCGGTCACCGTCTGGCATGGCGACAGCTGCTCCGAGCAGCTCCTGCTGGCCCGCGTGGCCGCCGCCCTGGAGGGCAGCGATTTGCCGCTCTGGGAGGTGCCGTGCGGTACTGGGGACAGCAGCGTACGTACGCGTCGCGCGGTGGGCATGATCGAGCCCACCGCGCTCGGCGCCTACTACCTGCCGGTGCAGGTCGAGGCGGGGCGCAAGGCACAGCTCGCCGCACAATGGCTCGCCGCCGTGGCGGCCAACGCCGATATTCGCCGCTGGCACGATGGCGATTTCCACGGCGAGGGCCACGCCGCAGTGGATGCCATGCTCCTCGCCGCCTGCACCCCGGAATGGCAACCGCTGCCACGGGTGATGGCCGAGCTCATGGCCAGTAGCGACGGTTTCTTCGTCACGGACTTCTTCGCCTTCTGGCGCGCTCGCGAACTGGCCGGCCAGGGGCGCATCGAACTGGGCGGGACTGCCGGCCAGCAGGGCTACGGCGCGCTGACGGTTCGCCTTGTGTAGGTTGATCCGCCATCCGGCAGAAACTGGCCAGACGTAGGAGAAAGCTGCATATACTGTATGAATATACAGCTAGCGTGGAGTTCGCCCGATGTCCGCCACTCTCCCTCCCCGTGGCCGCGGTACCGCCAGTAATCCGTTCAATCGCTACGCGCCAACCACCTCGGTGGCGCTGGATGACGGCTGGTTCCAGGAGGTCCTGCCCAGCCGCGCCACCGAGGTGCGACTGGAAACCGCCAAGAGCATCATCACCCGCAACCAATCGCCGGACCTGCCCTTCGACCGTTCGGTGAATCCCTATCGCGGCTGTGAGCACGGCTGCATTTACTGCTACGCGCGGCCCAGCCATGCGTACTGGGATATGTCGCCGGGGCTGGATTTCGAGACCCGGCTGATCGCCAAGACCAACGCGGTGGCCCTGCTCGAACAGCAGCTCTCCAAGCCCGGCTACCCGTGCGCGCCGATCAACCTTGGCTCCAACACCGATCCGTACCAACCCATCGAGCGAGAACACCGTCTCACCCGCCAGACGCTTGAAGTGCTGCTGCGCTATCGCCACCCGGTGACCATCGTCACCAAGGGTTCGCTGGTGTTGCGCGACCTCGACCTGCTCACCGAACTGGCGGAACAGAACCTGGTGGCGGTGATGATCAGCCTCACCACCCTCGACGATGAGTTGAAACGTACCCTCGAACCTCGTGCCGCGGCCCCGTCGGCGCGACTGCGGGCCATCCGCGTGCTGAGCGAGAACCGTATTCCGGTGGGCGTGCTCTGTTCGCCGATGATCCCGATGATCAATGACATGGAGCTGGAAAGCCTGCTGGAAGCGGCCCGTGATGCCGGTGCGCGACAGGCGAATTACATGTTGCTGCGTCTGCCGCGGGAAGTGGGGCCGCTGTTCGAGGAGTGGCTCCAGGCGCACTACCCTCAACGTGCCGCCCATGTGATGAGCATCATCCGCCAGTGCCGGGGAGGCGAGATCTACGACAGCCGCTTCGGGCACCGCTTCAAGGGCGAGGGGCCCTTCGCCGAGTTGCTGGCCCAGCGCTTTGGCGTGGCCATCCGCAAGTTGGGCCTGAACCGTCGTCGCAGCTACGAACTGGACTGCTCGCGCTTCTGTCCGCCCGGCGGACAAATGGCGTTACTTTGAGGTGTGACTCGGGAGGCTGTTGCGGCAGTCCTGTAGGAATTCAAATGCCGGCAATCAGATGGATAATGGGCGGCATACAAGACAATTCCTACGATGACCGAGGTTGGCAGCATGAGCAACGAGCATGACAAGCAAGGCAGTGAAAGTGCGGAAGAGGCACTGCGGAACATCGTCGAGGGCTTACAGCGGTTCCGCGACGAGGTCTTCCCGCAGCAGGAGGAACTGTTCAAGAAGCTCGCCCATGAGCAGAAACCCCGCGCCATGTTCATCACCTGCGCCGACTCGCGCATCGTCCCCGAGCTGATCACCCAGAGCTCCCCAGGCGACCTGTTCGTCACCCGTAACGTCGGCAACGTGGTGCCGCCCTACGGCCAGATGAACGGTGGCGTTTCCACTGCCATCGAGTTCGCGGTGATGGCCCTCGGCGTGCACCACATCATCATCTGCGGCCACTCCGACTGCGGCGCCATGAAGGCGGTGATGGACCCGCAGACCCTGGAACGCATGCCTACGGTCAAGGCCTGGCTGCGTCATGCCGAGGTGGCCAAGGTGGTGGTGCAGGAGAACTGCGGCTGCGCCAATCACGAATCCCTGGGCGTGCTTACCGAGGAAAACGTGGTGGCCCAGCTGGACCACCTGCGTACCCACCCCTCGGTGGCGGCGCGCCTGGCCAGCGGCCAGTTGTTCATCCACGGCTGGGTCTATGACATCGAGACCTCGGTGATCAAGGCTTACGACGCCGAGCAGGGTCGCTTCCGGGTGATTGGTGATGGTCCGCTGCCAATGGCCACGCCACGGCCGCGCTACCTGTCGGAGTGATGCAAAAGGGGCTGCTGATGCAGCCCCTTTTTCATTGCCTGGGTCAGTCAGTAGCCCGGATGAATCCGGGGTAGAGTCCAGCCACCGCTCCCGGATTTCATCCGGGCTACGATTTGCCAACTTCCTCCGAGAAGGGTGAGTCATTCACCATTCAGCTTGCCGCACGCTGGCCCGGGTTGAGTTCCAGCCCGACGCCCAGTTGCTGGGACAGGCACGGCCAGCGCTTCCAGGCCTCTTCCACCTTGGGATCGTGCAACTGCTGGCGATAGGTCTGGGCCGAGGGCAGGTTGAACACTTCTTCATCGAGAAGTCCCTCCACGGCGTGGTGCACGGCTTCATCCAACTGGTTGGCGAAGGGTTCGCCGATCAACTGGTGGGCGATCAGGTTGGCCACTGTGGTATCCAGCGGAATCAGTGGCTGGCCGAAGTGGACGATGTAGCGGTCGTTGACTTCTTCCACCAGGCGATGGGCCAGGTAGGCCTCATCGAGCAGGCCTTCCAGGCCCTCGTGGCCGGCCATCAGGGCAGGCGGTTGCAGGAAGAATTGTTCGGCGACCTTGAGTACTGGCTTGATGTGGGACTCGATGCCGGCTTCGCGGGCGACGGTGGCGGCGGCATCCAGCACGTCCGGAACCTGTTCCACATAGGCGGCGATGAAACGGGCGAGCACGCCCTGCGCGTCGTCCGCCGGCAGGCGAATGGCGGGGTGCAGGCTGTCGATCTGGGTTTCGAGAATCTGGGTCAGTTGGCTAGAGGCTGCTTCGTTCTTGAGGGCGCGCTGGATGACTTCGCGCAGTGCGGCGGTGTTCATGACTGCTCCTGAAAAGGACATGGCGGTTTGCGGGGATTAACAGGTGAAGAAGAGACCTTAGCTCGCCCGACGAAACCGCTAAGACCGGATTGTCATAATCGCTTAACAGTTATTCGGGCGCGCTATAACGGCACTTTGACATCTGCTGCCGACCCACGCCAGCCGTGGCGTTTAGGACAAGGCTTACGCGCCTTCAGACATTTCTTGGATCGCGTTGCGTGCCGGAAGTCCCTGTCTATACTCCGACTCGAAAGGCATTACCTGATGGAACCCGACTGTGCACCTGCGTGCCGAGGTCGGCGGTCTGAGTTTGGTAGTCCGGACAGCCGTCCCCAAGCCGTTGGCCCAGCCGGCGGGATAACAAGAACGAGAAGGGGAACCCGCAATGATGCGACATCCACGAGTCTGGATGGGACTCCTGCTGTGGTCGATTCTCAGCCAGGCGGAGGCTGCCTGGACAGTCAACATGGCGCCCGGCGCTACCGAGGTCAGCCGCACCGTTTTCGATCTGCACATGACCATCTTCTGGATCTGCGTCGTTATCGGCGTTGTGGTCTTTGGTGCCATGTTCTGGTCGATGATCATCCACCGCCGCTCCACCGGCCAACAGCCGGCGCATTTCCACGAGAGCACCACTGTGGAAATCCTCTGGACCGTCGTGCCCTTCGTCATCCTCGTGCTGATGGCGGTGCCGGCGACCAAGACCCTGATCGACATCTATGACACCTCCGAATCCGGACTGGATGTGCAGATCACCGGTTACCAGTGGAAATGGCACTACAAGTACCTGGGCCAGGACGTGGAGTTCTTCAGCAACCTGGCCACACCTGCCGATCAGATCCACAACAAGGCGCCGAAGGACGAGCACTACCTGTTGGAAGTCGACCAGCCGCTGGTGGTTCCGGTGGGCACCAAGGTGCGCTTCCTGATCACCGCGGCCGACGTGATCCACTCCTGGTGGGTACCTGCGCTGGCGGTGAAGAAGGATGCGATTCCCGGCTTCGTCAACGAATCCTGGACCCGCATCGAAAAGCCCGGCCTCTACCGTGGCCAGTGCACCGAACTGTGCGGCAAGGACCACGGCTTCATGCCCATCGTGGTCGAGGCAAAGTCCCAGGAGGACTTCGCCAAGTGGCTGGCCCAGCGCAAGGAAGAGACGGCCAAGCTCAAGGAGCTGACCGACAAGGAGTGGACGCTAGAAGAGCTGGTCGAGCGCGGCGACAAGGTCTACCACACCAGCTGCGCGGCCTGTCACCAGCCGGAGGGCCAGGGCATGCCACCCATGTTCCCGGCGCTCAAGGGTTCGAAGATCGCCACCGGACCCAAGGCAGATCACCTCAACATTGTCTTCCACGGCAAGCCCGGCACCTCCATGGCCGCCTTCGGCAAGCAGCTTTCCGAGGTCGATATCGCCGCCGTCATCACGTATGAGCGCAACGCCTGGGGTAACAACACCGGCGACATGGTGACGCCGAAGGAAGTGCTCGCCCTGAAGCAGGCGGAAAGCCAATGAAGAACACACCGGCCTATAGGGAGACTGACATGAGTGCAGTGATCGACCACGATCATGCCGGGCATGATCACCACCACGGTCCGGCCAAGGGCCTGATGCGTTGGGTGTTGACCACCAACCACAAAGACATCGGGACCATGTACCTGTGGTTCAGCTTCGCCGCGTTCCTGCTGGGCGGCTCGATGGCCATGGTGATCCGCGCCGAGCTGTTCCAGCCCGGCCTGCAGATCGTCCAGCCCGAGTTCTTCAACCAGATGACCACCATGCACGGCCTGATCATGGTCTTCGGCGCGGTGATGCCGGCGTTCGTCGGCCTGGCCAACTGGATGATCCCGCTGATGATCGGCGCGCCGGACATGGCGCTGCCGCGGATGAACAACTTCAGCTTCTGGCTGCTGCCGGCTGCATTCGGCCTGCTGGTCAGCACGTTGTTCTCCGCAGGCGGAGGGCCCAACTTCGGCTGGACCTTCTACGCGCCGTTATCCACGACCTACGCGCCGGAGAGCGTGACGTTCTTCATCTTCGCCATCCACCTGATGGGCATCAGTTCGATCATGGGGGCGATCAACGTGATCGCCACCATCCTCAACCTGCGCGCTCCAGGCATGACCCTGATGAAGATGCCGCTGTTCGTCTGGACCTGGCTGATCACCGCCTTCCTGCTGATTGCGGTGATGCCGGTACTGGCCGGCTGCGTGACGATGATGCTGATGGACATCCACTTCGGCACCAGCTTCTTCAGTGCTGCCGGCGGCGGTGACCCGGTGCTGTTCCAGCATGTGTTCTGGTTCTTCGGCCATCCTGAGGTGTACATCATGATCCTGCCCGCCTTCGGTGCGGTCAGCGCGATCATTCCGGCCTTCAGCCGCAAGCCGCTGTTCGGCTACACCTCGATGGTCTACGCCACGGCGTCGATTGCCTTCCTCTCGTTCATCGTCTGGGCGCACCACATGTTCACCGTGGGCATCCCGCTGACCGGTGAGCTGTTCTTCATGTTCGCCACCATGCTGATCGCCGTGCCCACGGGGGTGAAGGTGTTCAACTGGGTGAGCACCATGTGGGAAGGCTCGCTGACCTTCGAGACGCCGATGTTGTTCGCCGTGGCCTTCGTCATCCTGTTCACCATCGGTGGCTTCTCGGGGCTGATGCTGGCAATCGCACCGGCGGACTTCCAGTACCACGACACCTACTTCGTGGTGGCGCACTTCCATTACGTGCTGGTGCCGGGCGCCATCTTTGGCATCTTCGCCTCGGCGTACTACTGGCTGCCGAAATGGACCGGCCACATGTACGACGAGACCCTCGGCAAACTGCACTTCTGGCTGAGCTTCATCGGCATGAACATGGCCTTCTTTCCCATGCACTTCGTGGGGCTGGCCGGCATGCCGCGGCGGATTCCGGACTACAACCTGCAGTTCGCCGACTTCAACATGATCTCGTCCATCGGCGCCTTCAGCTTCGGCGCGACCCAGTTCCTCTTCCTGTTCATCGTCATCAAGTGCATCCGTGGCGGCAAGAAAGCCCCGGCCAAGCCCTGGGATGGCGCCGAGGGGCTGGAGTGGACGGTGCCTTCGCCGGCGCCTTACCACACCTTCACCACGCCACCGGAAGTGAAGTGAGATGAGCGGGGAATTGAGCACTCGCCGCCTGATCCAGCGCCTGTTGGTGCTGGTGGTGGCGATGTTCGGCTTCGGTTTTGCCCTGGTGCCGATCTACGACGTGATGTGCCAGGCCTTCGGCATCAACGGCAAGACCACGGGCTCGGCCTACGAGGGCGCGCAGTCCGAAGACCAGCAACGTCAGGTGCGGGTGCAGTTCCTCGCCACCAACGCGGCGGGGATGAGCTGGGAATTTCGCCCCAGGGCGGATGACCTGGTGGTGCATCCGGGCGCGAGCAACGAGATGCTGTTCGTCGCCTACAACCCGACCGACAAGCCAATGACCGCCCAGGCGATTCCCAGCGTGGCGCCGTCCAAGGCGGCGGCCTTCTTCCACAAGACCGAATGCTTCTGCTTCACCCAGCAGGTCCTGCAGCCCGGCGAGCGCATCGAGATGCCGGTGCGCTTCATCGTCGACCGTGACCTGCCGGCCGATGTGCATCACCTGACACTCGCTTACACGCTGTTCGATATCACCGCCCGCAAGCCACCAGTCGCCAGGAATGACGGCTGACGGGACGATAAGGAGAACAACAACGATGGCAAGTCACGAGCACTATTACGTTCCGGCCCAGAGCAAGTGGCCGATCATCGCCACCATTGCCTTGCTGGTCACGGTCTATGGGCTGGGAACCTGGTTCAACGACCTGAAGTACGACCGCCCGGAATCCAACGGGCCGATGATCTTCTTCGTCGGCGGACTGTTGATCGCCTACATGATGTTCGGCTGGTTCGGCGCGGTGATCCGCGAGAGCCGTTCGGGCCTGTACAGCGGGCAGATGGACCGTTCCTTCCGCTGGGGCATGAGCTGGTTCATCTTTTCCGAGGTGATGTTCTTCGCCGCCTTCTTCGGCGCCCTCTTCTATGTTCGCTACTTCGCCGGCCCCTGGCTTGGAGGCGAGGGCGACAAGGGTATCTCCAACATGCTCTGGCCGAGTTTCGAGTACGCCTGGCCGCTGCTGGAGAACCCGGACTCCAAGCTGTTCCCGCCGCCCAAGGCCGTGATCGACCCCTGGCACCTGCCGCTGATCAACACCCTTCTGCTGGTGACGTCCAGTTTCACCGTGACCTTCGCCCACCATGCCCTGCGCAAGAACAAGCGTGGTCCGCTCAAGGCCTGGCTGGCCGCGACCATCCTGTTGGGTTTCGTGTTCCTGGGCTTCCAGGCCGAAGAATACATCCATGCCTACAAGGAGCTGGGGCTGACCCTGGGGTCGGGCATCTACGGGGCCACTTTCTTCATGCTCACCGGATTCCACGGTGCCCACGTAACCATGGGGGCGCTGATCCTGACGGTGATGCTGATCCGAATCCTGCGTGGCCACTTCGACAGCGATCACCATTTCGGCTTCGAGGCGGCGGCCTGGTACTGGCACTTCGTGGACGTGGTGTGGATCGGCCTGTTCACCTTCGTCTACGTGCTGTGAAAACGGTGGCCGGAGGTGGGGGCTTCCGGTCTACCAGGAGACTTGAGAAACGAACTGGCCGCTGTAGAAACCCCAGGCGATGAGCGCCAGGGTCAGGGCGGCCAGGACCACACGAACCGTTAGCGCATTGACCACGCGGGAGCTGCGGCCTTCGTCCTTGACCAGGAAGAAAAGGCCGCTGAACAGGCTGACCACCGTGGCAAGCAACATGAGGACGATCGCTGCCTTGAGCATGCGTGACTCCGGGGGAAGGGGGATGTTGTGCAGTATAGCCAGCCCTGCTCAGCCTCACGGACGGCGCTCCTGAGCGCCTTCCGGCCCGGCCTGGTGCCCACCCTGGTGGTGCTGGCCATGCTGCCGGTGTTGCTCGGGCTGGGCTTCTGGCAGCTCGCGCGCGCGGAAGAGAAACGCCAGCTACTGGCTGCCGCCGATGCCCGCCGCCTCGCCTCGCCTGTCGCGATCGAACAGCTCCTCGCCAGTCCCGCTCCCGCCTACCTGCGTGTACGCCTGCGCGGCCATTTCGACGCGGCGCACAGCCTGTTTCTGGACAGCCGCATCCGCGACGGCAAGGCCGGCATCGAGTTGCTGCAACCCTTTCAGGACAGCACGAGCGGGCAATGGCTCCTGGTCAACCGTGGCTGGCTGCCCTGGCCGGACCGCCGCGTGGCGCCAGCCTTCACTACCCCCGCAGGCGAGCTGGAACTCGTTGCCTGGGCCTACGTGCCGCCGGGCGCTGCCTTCGAACTCAAGCACCTGGAAGCGAGCGGCTGGCCGCAACTGATCAACCAGGTGGATACCGCGGGGCTCTGGCAGCACCTCGGTCGCAGCGGCCTGCCCCTGGAGCTGCGCCTGGAAGAAGGCGCGGCGGCTTACCGCACCGACTGGGCGGTGGTCGCCATGGGGCCGGAAAAACACCTCGGCTACGCCGTGCAGTGGTTCGCCCTGGCGGCGGCCCTGTTCGGCCTTTTCATCTATTTCGGATTGCGCAAAGGACGGGAGAACAACAATGAACCCAGCACTCACCATGCCTGAGGCCGCACCTCCGCGCCGCCGTGGGCGGATTCAACTGCTGCTGATCCTGATGGTGGTGATCGGCCCGATGATGCTTGCCACGGCCATGTACAAGTTCAGCTTCTGGGTGCCTGAGGGCCGCAGCTATCACGGTGTCCTGATTGGCAATGGCCAGACGCTGGCCAACCTCGGCGTGCAGGACGCGGCGCCGCAGGAAACCTGGCAACTGCTGGTGACCGCTCCGGGCGGCTGCGAGGCCGATTGCCAGGCGTTGGTCTATGCCGCGCGGCAAATCCATATCGGCCTGGGTCGCGATGCCTCCCGCGCCAGCCACGCGCTGGCCGTTACCGGGTTGCCAGCGGATTACGCCGACAAGCTCAAGCAGGAGTACCCCCAGCTCAAGCGCTATGGCCTGGATGCCGGCGCCTACGGCAAGAGCACCGAGAACCTTGGCGGCGCCTTGCTGTGGATAGTCGACCCCCACGGCAACCTGGTCCTGCGCTACGACGGCACCACGAAGGGAAAGCAGATTCTCAACGACCTGCGCCACCTGCTGAAGCTGTCCAATATCGGTTGAACGACCCCTTTCACTGGAAAGGTGAGGAGCGGTTGCTGTGGATAAGTACAAGAGCCTGCCCGGATTCCGCCTCGCGCTGTTCGCCATCCTGCTGGCGGTTGTGGTCGTGCTACTGGGCGCCTACACCCGCCTGACCCATGCCGGCCTCGGTTGCCCGGATTGGCCCGGCTGCTACGGCTTCATCGCCGTGCCGCAGACCGAAGCCCAGCTGGCCCATGCCGAAGCCAACTTCCCCCACGCGCCGGTGGAAGCCGACAAGGGCTGGAACGAAATGGTCCACCGCTATTTCGCCGGTGCCCTGGGACTGGTGATCCTCGGCCTTGCCGTCCATGCCGTGCGCCAGCGTGGTCACGACGGACAGCCACTGAAGTTGCCGTTGCTGCTGGTGGGCGTGGTGATCGCACAGGCCGCGTTCGGCATGTGGACGGTGACCCTGCAGCTTTGGCCCCAGGTCGTCACCGCGCATCTGTTGGGCGGTTTCACCACCCTGTCACTGTTATTGCTGCTCTGTCTGCGGCTGTCCAACGCTTTCCCCGCCGTCGAGCTGCCTTCCCGACTTCGGCGCTGGGCAGCCTTGGGGCTGGTACTGGTGATCGGGCAGATCGCGTTGGGCGGCTGGGTCAGCTCCAACTATGCAGCGGTAGCCTGCGTCGACCTGCCCACCTGCCACGGCGAGTGGTGGCCAGCGATGGACTTCGCCAATGGTTTCCACCTGACTCAGCACATCGGCCCCAACTACCTGGGCGGCCAGCTCGACAGCGACGCCCGCACCGCCATTCACATGACTCACCGCCTCGGTGCGCTGGTCGTGACCCTCGTGCTGCTGGGTGTTGCCTGGCAACTCCATCGCAATGGACTGTCGCGACTGGCCGGACTGCTGCTGGCGGCACTCTGCCTGCAGGTGGGGCTGGGCATCAGCAATGTGCTGTTCCATCTGCCGCTGCCGGTGGCGGTCGCCCACAACGGCGGTGGCGCCCTTTTGCTGCTGGTGCTGGTTTCAGTGAATTACCGGGTGCGTGCACCGGCGCCGGCCGCCGACACGTCCGCTACGGCTGCTCGGCATCACGCCGGCAAGCCTGCCTGAACACAAGAAGAAGGAGAGACGCCATGGCCACTCTGCTCAGCCAAGGACACAGCCAGGCCCACGCCAGCTGGCGCGACTACCTGGAGCTGACCAAGCCCAAGGTAGTGGTGCTGATGCTGATCACCTCGCTGGTGGGCATGTTCCTCGCCACGCGCGCCGGCGTGCCCTGGACGGTGTTGCTGTTCGGCAACCTCGGCATCGGCCTCTGCGCGGGCGCAGCAGCGGCGGTCAACCATGTGGTGGACCGGCGCATTGATTCGATCATGGCGCGGACGCTGAAGCGCCCGGTGGTGAATGGGCGTGTCTCGCCGGTCGCGGCCCTGGCGTTCGCCTTCATCCTGGCGCTCGTCGGCCAGGCCCTGCTGCTGGCCTTCACCAACGAACTGACGGCCTGGCTCACCCTGGCTTCGCTGGTGGGTTATGCGGTGCTCTACACCGGCTTCCTCAAGCGCGCCACGCCGCAGAACATCGTTATCGGCGGCCTGGCCGGCGCCGCACCGCCGCTCCTCGGCTGGGTAGCGGTCACCGGCCACCTGTCCGCCGAACCGCTGCTGCTGGTACTGATCATCTTCGCCTGGACCCCTCCGCACTTCTGGGCGCTCGCCATTCATCGCAAAGAGGAATACGCCAAGGCCGATATCCCGATGCTGCCGGTGACCCACGGTGAGCACTACACCAAGGTGCACATCCTGCTCTATACGCTGGTGATGTTCGCGGTGAGCCTGCTGCCCTATGCCATCCACATGAGCGGCGTGCTCTATCTGGTTTGCGCGGTGGCCCTGGGTGCGCGCTTCCTGCAATGGGCCTGGGTGCTGTACCGTGACAGCAGACCGCACGCCGCGATCAAGACCTTCAAGTACTCTATCGCCTACCTCTTCCTGCTGTTCATCGCCCTGCTGGTGGACCACTACCTGATGCTGAACCTATGACCCGAATCCAGAAAACCGTCTTCGTCCTCGTCGCCCTGGTTGCCGTGGTGCTTGGCCTCACCGTGCACAAAGTCCTGACCGGCCAGGCTCAGGCCGACCCGACCAAATTGCTCGATGCCGGCATCGTCCTGCTGCCGCAGAGCCGCACCCTGCCGGAACTGGAAATGACCAACCAGGACGGCGAAAAGATGCGCGTCGACCAGTTCAAGGACAAGTGGAGCCTGGTGTTCTTCGGCTACACCTTCTGCCCGGACATCTGCCCCACCACGCTGGCGCAGATGCGCGAACTCAAGGGCCTGCTGCCGGAGGAGGCGCGCAACAACCTGCAGATCATCCTCGTCAGCGTCGACCCCAACCGCGACACGCCGCAGCAGCTCAAGCAGTACCTGGGCTACTTTGACCCGGCCTTCATCGGCCTGACCGCCGACCTGCCGACCCTGCAGAAACTCTCCAATGCGGTAAGCATCCCCTTCATCCCGGCTGACACCAGCAAGGAAAACTACACCGTGGACCACAGTGGCAACCTGGTGGTCCTGGGCCCGGACGGCACCCAGCGTGGTTTCATCCGCTCGCCGCTGAACAACCAGAAGCTCAAGGAGCAATTGCCGGGGCTGGTGACGCCGAAGGGCTGAGCTCGGGACCGCTTCGCAGCCCTTGGCGAATGAATTGGCTATGTCTGCGTTAGCTGTTACGAGAGATCTACCATCGGGCCAAGAGCCTTGTAGGAGCTGGCTTGCCAGCGAAACGGGGCCATTCGCTGGCAAGCCAGCTCCTACGGACCATGCGCTGCTTGCAACACGTCATGCAGACATAGCGAATGAGTTCGCCCCTACAGTTGGTGCTGCCCACGGATACCTCGACACCCACAAAAAAGCCCGCTCAATCGAGCGGGCTTTTTCATTCAGCGCGAAGTGATCAGAACGCCGGCACCACGGCGCCTTTGTACTTCTCCTCGATGAACTTCTTCACCTCGGGGCTGTTCAGGGCCTTGGCCAGTTTCTGCATGTCGGCGCTGGCCTTGTTGTCCTCGCGGGCAACCAGGATGTTCACGTAGGGCGAGTCGCTACCTTCGATCACCAGGGCGTCCTTGGTGGGGTTCAGCTTGGCTTCCAGGGCGTAGTTGGTGTTGATCAGCGCCAGGTCAACCTGATTCAGCACGCGCGGCAGGGTCGCGGCTTCGAGCTCGCGCACCTTGATGCCCTTCGGGTTCTCGAGGATGTCCTTCGGGGTGGCGGTGATGCTGGTGTTGTCCTTCAGCTTGATCACGCCGGCCTTGTCCAGCAGCAGCAGGGCACGGCCGCCATTGGTGGCGTCGTTGGGGATGACCACCTGGGCGCCTTCGGGCAGTTCGGCCAGGGATTTCACCTTGCTGGAGTAAGCGCCGAAGGGCTCGACGTGCACGCCCACCACGGACACCAGTTTCACCTTGGTCTGACGGGCCTTGTTGAACTCGTCGAGGTAGGGCTGATGCTGGAAGAAGTTGGCGTCCAGGCGGCCTTCGGCGACCTGTACGTTGGGCTGTACATAGTCGGTGAAGACTTTCACCTGCAGGTCCACGCCTTCTTTGGCCAGCTGTGGCTTGATGAATTCGAGGATCTCTGCGTGGGGCACCGGGGTGGCGGCCACTGTCAGGGTGTCGGCCTGGGCGGAGAGGGCGGTCAGGGCGGCGAACGCCACCAGCAGTTTTTTCATGAGCGGCTCCTTGTGGGAAGTCATTCGGCGGCGCGGTCTGCGCCGGCCTGGGTCATTTACGAGAGAAGTGCACCACCAGCTTGTCGCCGACGGTTTGCAGGATTTGTACGAGTACCAGCAGTAGGATCACGGTGACGACCATCACGTCGGTCTGGAAACGCTGGTAGCCGAAGCGGATGGCCAGGTCGCCCAGGCCGCCCGCGCCCACCACACCCGCCATCGCGGTGTAGGACACCAGGGTGATGGCCGTGACGGTAATGGCGGCGAAGATGCCCGGCCGCGCTTCCGGTAGCAGCGCGTTGACGATGATCTGCCGGGTGGTGGCACCCATCGCCTGGGTCGCTTCGAGGATGCCGCGGTCCACCTCGCGCAGGGCGGTTTCCACCAGGCGCGCGAAGAACGGTGTGGCACCGACCACCAGCGGCGGGATGGCGCCGGCGACGCCCAGGGAGGTGCCGGTGATGAACACGGTGAAGGGAATCATCACGATCAGCAGGATGATGAAGGGCAGCGAGCGCAGCACGTTGACCAGCAGTGACAGCAGGCCGTACACGGCTTTCTGTTCGAACAGCTGGCGCGGGCCGGTGAGGAACAGCAGCACGCCCAGCGGCAGGCCGAGCAGCACGGTGAACAGCAGCGAGCCGCCCAGCATCAGGAAGGTGTCGACGGTGGCGAGCCAGATTTCGTACCAGTCGATATTGGCGAGCAGGGCGTCCATCAGCGCAGGATCTCCAGGTGCACGTCGGCCTCGCGGAAGCAGACGAGCGCGGCGTCAATGTCGCCGCCGGTCAGGGCCAGGGTCAGCTGGCCATAGGGGGTGTCCTTGATGCGGTCGATGCGCCCGGCAAGGATGCTGTAGTCAACGCCGGTCTGGCGCGCGACGGTGCCCAGCAGCGGGGAGTAGGTCGCTTCGCCGCGGAAGGTCAGGCGCAGGATGCGGCCGGCGACGTGGGCGAAGTCATCGCGCTGCTCACCCTCGTCCACTTGCTCGTCCTCGAGCACGAAGCGCTGGGTGGTGGCGTGTCGGGGATGCAGGAACACATCGGCCACCGCACCTTGCTCGACGATCACGCCACCATCCATGACTGCCACGCGGTCGCAGACCCGACGGATTACATCCATCTCGTGGGTGATGAGGACGATGGTGAGTTTCAGTTCACGGTTGATCTCGGCCAGCAGCTGCAAAACCGAGGCGGTGGTCTGCGGGTCGAGGGCGCTGGTGGCTTCATCGCAGAGCAGGATCTTCGGCTGGGTAGCCAGCGCGCGGGCGATGCCGACGCGCTGCTTCTGGCCGCCGGAAAGCTGTGCCGGGTACTTGCGCGCATGGTCGCTGAGGCCGACGCGGGCGAGCAGTTCGGCAACGCGGCGATCGATCTCGCTGCGCGACAGTTCGCCGGCCAGCTTGAGTGGCAGGGCGACGTTATCGGCCACGGTCTTGGACGACAGCAGGTTGAAGTGCTGGAAGATCATCCCTACGCGCTGACGGAAGCGGCGCAGGCCTTCGCTGTCGAGGGCGGTGATGTCTTCGCCATCGATGACGATGCGACCGCCGGAGGGCTCTTCCAGGCGGTTGATCAAGCGCAGCAGGGTGCTCTTGCCGGCGCCCGAGTGGCCGATCAGGCCGAACACTTCGCCACTCTGGATGGCCAGGTCGGTCGGCTGCAGGGCTGGGATTTCGCGGCCTTCGACGCGGTACGCCTTGTGGACGTTATGAAATTCGATCACTGCGGAAACCTTGTGGGTTCGTCGTTAGCCGGATCGGCTAAAAACCGGCAAGTTTACCTGTTGGTACATAGGCACAGAAAATCTTTCTGGACCTATGGCTATAGCAATAGGGAATAAGCGACAGGCGGATCTTCTGCAGTCTAGTCGCCACCCCGCAGGGGCGTTCAGTGGCGGGGGCTGAGTACCAGGCGAGGTACCTGATCGGGCTTCAGGGCCTGGCTGTACTGCGCCTTGAAGCCGGGGTCGAGTTTCTTCACCCGTGCCGACAACAGGGCGGCGACCCAGGGGTAGTCCTTGGCCTCGCGCACCTGAATCTGCACGGCACAATCGTGGGCGACGATATCGGCGGCCACACCATCGAGCAGGCGACGCAGGTTCTCGTTGTCGTCACGGTCGAGTTGCGGCATTTCCACCAGCGGCGTCAGGGCGCGCAGCGGCTTGGCGGCCTGGACGACGGGTTTCTCACCCTCGGGGGCGTTGGGCAGTGTGGTGTTCGCCTGGATGGCGGCGGCCTGGCGCTCGGTGGCTTCGCGCAGTTGGCGGGCCTGCTCCAGGCGTGCCGCATTTTCCTTGGCGGTTGCGGCCTCGGCGGCGCGACGGGTTTGCTCGGCACGGGCTTCGGCCGCTTCACGGGCCTTGTCGAGGGCACCGTCCAGGCCGGTGGCCAAGGCGGGGGCCTGGGGCAGCAGGCTGCGGGCATGGCTGAGCGCCTTGGCGGCAGTGTCCAGGTCGCCTTGCTGCAGTGCGGCCTGGCCGCGCTTCAGCCAGGCTTCGGCAAGCTGACGCTGGTATTGCTCAAGGCGAGTATCGCCAGCGGCGGTGCTTTCCAGGCCCTTGAGGCGGCCTTCGGCCTCGGTGAGCTTGCCTTCGGACAGGTCCTGGTCAAGTTGGCGGAAGCTGCTAACCAGTTCGTCCGTTGGTACGTCGGCCACTTGCTGGACGGTCTGGCAGGCAGCCAACAGCAGGGAAAAGGCGACAACGGGCAGGCAACGAGTGGCGAACAGCTTCATTCCGGCGGGTCTCTGATTGCTCAAAAAACGCGCGATTCTACACGGCGGCACTGTTCAGGACAAAAAGTAGGGGCAAATCGGCCGCGAGGATGGCATTTCTGGAGGCATCTGACCGGCCTTGCGGACCTTTCGCGGCTCCTGTCCGGCCCGGAGTTGCTGCAAGATGGCTGGCCATAACGACAGGAACGGCGAGGAGTGCCATGTACCCAGTCCACCAGGAGTTCGACTACCTCATCGTCGGCGCCGGCCCGGCCGGTTGCCTGTTGGCCAATCGGCTCTCGGCCGATCCAAGCGTGCGCGTATTGCTGCTGGAGGCTGGCGGTCGCGACAGCTATCCCTGGATTCATATCCCGGTCGGCTACCTCTATTGCATCGGCAACCCGCGCACGGACTGGTGCTTTCGCACTGAGGCAGAGCCCGGCCTGCACGGCCGCAGCCTGGGCTACCCGCGTGGTCGGGTGCTGGGCGGCAGTTCCTCGATCAACGGGATGATCTACATGCGCGGCCAGGCAGCCGACTACGACCGCTGGGCCGAGCTGGGCAATCCGGGCTGGAGCTGGGACGACGTGCTGCCATTGTTCCGCAAGAGCGAGAACCACTTCGCCGGCGCCAGTGAGTTCCACAATGACACCGGCGAATGGCGAGTGGAGCGCCAGCGGCTGTCGTGGGAAATCCTCGATGCGTTCCGCCAGGCCGCCGGTGAATGCGGCATCGCCCCGGTGGAAGACTTCAACACCGGCGACAACCAGGGCTGTGGCTATTTCCAGGTCAACCAACGCAGCGGCGTGCGCTGGAACGCATCCAAGGCTTTCCTGCGACCAGTCCTGCAGCGACCGAACCTGACGGTTCGGACGGGCGTCGAGGTGCATCGCCTGCTGCTGGAGCAAGGCCGCGCGGTGGGTGTGTCGGGACGCTGGGAGGGTCTGCAGCAGGAGTTTCGCGTGAGGCGAGAGGTGATTCTCTGTGCCGGAGCGGTCGGTTCGCCCATGCTGCTGCAACGTTCAGGGATCGGCCCCAGGCCATTGCTGGAGCGCCTCGGAGTCGGTGTGCGACATGAACTGGCCGGAGTGGGTGGCAACCTGCAGGACCACTTGCAGCTTCGGCTGATCTTCAAGGTGTCCGGTGTGCCGACCCTGAACCAGATGGCGGGCAGCCTGTGGGGCAAGCTGGGCATGGGGCTGCATTATCTGGCCAGCCGCAGCGGGCCGCTGGCCATGGCGCCGAGCCAGTTGGGTGCCTTCGTTCGCTCAGGTCCGGAGCAGGCGCGGGCGAACCTCGAGTACCACGTGCAGCCGTTGTCCCTGGAGCGCTTCGGTGAGCCGCTGCACCCCTTCCCCGCCTTCACCGCTTCGGTGTGCAACCTGCGTCCACGGAGTCGCGGTCGAGTGGATATCCGCTCCGTGGATTCCAAGGCTCCGCCGCTGATCCAGCCCAACTACCTGAGTCACGTCGAGGATCTGCGCGTGGCCGCCGACGCCATCCGCCTGACCCGGCGCATTGCAGCCGCACCGGCCCTGGCGCGCTATCGGCCGGAAGAGTACCTGCCAGGTTCGGCGCTGCAAAGCGAAAAGGAGCTGTATGAGGCGGCGGGCCAGATCGGCACCACCATCTTCCACCCGGTAGGCACCTGCCGCATGGGTCAGGGGCGTGAGGCCGTGGTAGACGCCGAGCTGAAGGTGCACGGGGTGCCGGGATTGCGCATCGCCGATGCCTCGGTGATGCCGGAGATCGTCTCCGGCAACACCTGCTCACCGACGTTGATGATCGCGGAGAAGGCCGCGTCCCTGGTGCTTGCCGACCTCAGGCGCGCCGCGGCAGGGCAAAGCTGAACAGGAACAGGCTGGCGGCAGAAACCACGATGGACGGGCCGGCCGGCGTGTCCTTGAACCAGGACAGCGCGAGGCCCGCGCATACGGCCACCAGGCCCAGCAGGCTGGCACCCAGGGCCATCTGTTCAGGGCTGCGGGCGTGGCGTTGGGCCGCCGCTGCCGGAATGATCAGCAATGATGTGATCAGCAGTACGCCGACGATCTTCATGGCCACGGCGATGACGATGGCGATCAGCAGCATCAGGGCAAGACGGATCGCCGCCACCGGCAGGCCCTCGACCCGCGCCAGCTCCTCGTGCACGGTGATCGCCAGCAACGGCCTCCACATGGGGATCAGCACCAGCAGCACCAGGGCACTGCCGCCGAGGATCCAGTAGAGGTCGGTGCGGCTCACTGCCAGCAAGTCGCCGAACAGGTAGGCCATCAGGTCGATGCGCACTTCGCTCATGAAGCTCAGCACCACCAGGCCGAGTGACAGTGTGCTGTGAGCGAGGATGCCCAGCAGTGTGTCTGAGGCCAGCGGCTGGCGCTGTTGCAGGGTCACCAGCAACAGGGCAAGCAGCACACAGCCGACGGTTACGGCCAGGGTCGGGCTGACGTCCAGCATCAGGCCGAGGGCCACACCGAGCAGCGCAGCGTGGGACAAGGTGTCGCCGAAATAGGCCATGCGCCGCCAGACCACGAAGGAACCGAGGGGGCCGGCCACCAGGGCCAGGGCGAGGCCGGCGAGCAGGGCGTTGAGCAGGAAATCAGCCATGGTTGCAGTCGGGGCCGTGCTTGTGGACGGGAGTGAAACGGGTGCCGCTGGGGAAGGGCGTCTTCACCACTTCGCCATGCAGGTCGTGGGCATGGTCGTGATGGTGGTGGTAGACGGCCAGGCTCTTGGCATCCTGGCCGAACAGCTCGACGAAGGCCGGATCGAAGCTGACCTGTTCCGGGTGGCCGGAGCAGCAGACGTGGCGGTTCAGGCAGACCACCTGGTCGGTGGTGCTCATCACCAGGTGCAGGTCGTGGGAGACCATCAGCACGCCACAGCCGTGGCGGTCGCGCAGGCGGGTGATCAGGCGGTAGAGCTCGGCCTGGCCGGCGACGTCGACGCCTTGCACCGGCTCGTCCAGCACCAGCAGTTCAGGCTCGCGCAGCAGCGCGCGGGCCAGCAGTACGCGCTGTAGCTCGCCGCCGGAGATGGTTTGCAGCGGGCTGTCGATGACCTGGGTGGCGCCGACTTCGTCCAGGGCCGCGAGCACCTTCGTGCGGTCCACGCCCGGCACCAGGCGCAGGAAGCGCAGTACGGTCAGAGGCAGCGTCGCGTCCACCTGGAGCTTCTGCGGCATGTAGCCGATATGCAGGCGCGGCTTGCGCCATACCTCGCCGCTGTCGGGCTTGAGCAGGCCGAGCACGGTGCGTACCAGCGTGGTCTTGCCGGCGCCGTTGGGGCCGATCAGGGTGACGATCTCCCCTGCCTTCACCGCCAGGTGAACGTCCTGCAGCACCGGCTGGCCGGCGAAGTCGACGCCGACTTTGTCCAGGCGGATTAGCACATCGCTCATGCGGCCACCTGGCAGCTGGCGCAGAGACCGACAACCTCCACGGTCTGGCCTTCGACGACGAAGCCGACGGACTTGGCGCTGTCGACGATGGCCTGGCTGATGCTGGATTGCTCCAGCTCGATGGCGGTCTGGCAGTTGCGGCAGATGAGGAACTGGCCCTGGTGGGCATCACCCGGATGGTTGCAGCCGACGAAGGCGTTGAGCGAAGCGATGCGGTGTACCAGGCCATTCTCCAGCAGGAAGTCCAGGGCACGGTAAACGGTGGGCGGCGCCGCGCGGCGACCGTCTTCTTCAGCCAGCACGCCGAGGATGTCGTAGGCACCTAGTGGCTTGTGGCTCTGCCAGACCAGTTCCAGCACGCGTTTGCGCAGGGTGGTCAGGCGCAGGCCCTCGCGGCTGCAGATGGCATCGGCTTCGGCCAGGGCATTGGACACGCAATGGGAGTGGTCGTGGGGGCGGCAGGCCAGGGGAGCTTTCACGCTGATCGGCTTGAGCATGGTGGCGGCGACGTTTGGGGAAAGAGACGTTATTCTATTACTCTTTTGCCGCCGAGTCTGTGCCGTGTTCCGTCTATTCGTCTCCCTGTTCCTCAGCGCTTGCGCCCTGTCGGCCCAGGCCGACGTGCGCCTGCTGACCAGCATCAAACCGCTGCAACTGATCGCTGCCGCCGTGCAGGACGGCGCCGGCCAGCCCGACGTGCTGTTGCCCCCCGGCGCCTCGCCGCACCAGTACGCCTTGCGCCCATCCGACGTACGTCGGGTACGCGAGGCGGATCTGTTCTACTGGGTTGGCCCGGACCTGGAAGGCTTCCTGCCTCGAGTGCTGCAGGGGCGCGACAAGCCCAACGTGGTGCTGCAGGAGCTTCCTGGCATGCAACTCCGCCACTTCGAAGCCCCTCACGACAAGCATGAAGAGGAGGGCCACGATGAACACGAGCACGACCATGACCACCGTCCGGGCTCCCTGGACGCGCACCTCTGGTTGCTGCCGGCCAATGCCCGGGTGATCGCCGCGCGCATGGCCGCCGATCTTGCCGCTGCCGATCCGGCCAACACCGCCCGCTACCAGGCCAACCTGAAAGCATTCGAAGGCCGCCTCGACCAGCTCGACGCCCGCCTCAAGGCACGCATGGCCAAGGTTTCCAGTAAGCCGTTCTTCGTCTTCCACGAAGCCTTCGACTACTTCGAGGCAGCCTATGGCCTGCGCCATGCCGGCGTCTTTAGCGTGGCCAGTGAAGTGCAGCCCGGCGCCCGCCATATCGCCGCCATGCGTGAACGCCTGCAGAAAGCCGGTCCGAGCTGCGTGTTCAGCGAACCGCCGGTGCGCCCGCGCCTCGCCGACACCCTGACCGTCGGCCTGCAAGTGCGCTTGGCCGAGCTGGATGCCCTGGGCATGAATGCACCGGTCGCGGCCAATGGTTACGAGACCCTGTTGCAGAACCTCGGCGATGGCCTCGCCGGCTGCCTGGAAGCGCTGTAACCGCTCCAAGGGTGGGCTGCAGCCCACCTTGCGTGGGTGGTCGGCAGTGCCTGCTAAGGTGAAAGAGGGGCCGCGGGCCGCTTTGATGCGAATCAGCGGCCGGCATTCGTGGTCAGACTAGTCTGGACTCTTCATTGAAGGAGGGCAGCGGATGGCCAGGACGGGAGCGCCCAAGCAGGTTCAGGGCAGCCATGGCATCGCCTTGCAGGCGGCGTCGGAGGATATCTGGGACAGCAAGTACCGCCTCAAGCACAAGGACGGTACACCTATCGATCTCACCCCGGACGCCACCTGGCAGCGCGTGGCTCGTGCGCTGTCCGAGGTGGAGGCCGACACCGCGGCTCGCGAGCATTGGTACGAACGCTTCCTCTGGGCCCTGCGCAACGGTGCCATTCCTGCCGGAAGAATCATCTCCAATGCCGGCGCCCAGGACATCAAGCCCGCCACCTCGACTATCAACTGCACGGTTTCCGGCACCATCCGCGACTCCATGGACGACATCCTCGGCAAGGTCCACGAAGCCGGGTTGACCCTCAAGGCCGGCTGCGGCATCGGCTACGAGTTCAGCACCTTGCGCCCGCGTGGCGCGTACGTTTCCGGGTCTGGCGCGCAGACCAGCGGGCCGCTGTCCTTCATGGATATCTACGACAAGATGTGCTTCACCGTGAGCTCCGCTGGCGGCCGCCGCGGCGCGCAGATGGGTACCTTCGACGTCTGCCACCCGGACGTGCGCGAGTTCATTCGCGCCAAGCGCGAGGATGGCCGCCTGCGCCAGTTCAACCTCAGCCTGCTGGTCAGCGACGCGTTCATGCACGCGGTGGAGAACGACACTGAATGGCCCCTGCTCTACCCGGTACACCCCAAGGAGCGTGATGAGCTGGACTTCGGCGACTCTGCCCAGGTGATCTGGCGCGACTGGCCGGTGCACGACGGCTACTTCACCCGCGAGGACGGTCTCGTGGCCTGCAAGGTCTACGGTCGCGTCCAGGCCCGGCACCTGTGGGACATGATCATGGTCTCCACCTACGATTTCGCGGAGCCAGGCTTCATCCTCATCGACCGGGTCAACGAGCTGAACAACAACTGGTGGTGCGAGGCGATCCGCGCGACCAATCCTTGTGTCACCGCGGATACCTGGGTGCATACCGCGGAGGGACCGCGCCAGGTGCGTGAATTGCTGGGCAAGCCCTTCTGTGCACGGGTCGACGGTGTCGACTATCCGTCCACTGCTCAGGGTTTCTTCCAGACCGGTATTCGACCCGTGTTGGCCCTGCGTACTCGCGAGGGATATCAACTGCGCCTGACCGCCGATCACCGCGTGCGCAGGGTCACCGCAACCACTCGCTGGCGCCTGGAAACCCAGTGGTGCGCCGCCAGCGAGTTGCGACCCGGCGACCAGGTATTGCTTGCCGATCACCGCGCCAACGCCGTCTGGCCAGGGGATCTCGGGCAGGACGAGGGCTACCTTCTGGGGCTGTTGGTGGGGGACGGCACCCTCAAGGCGGATGCGGCGATTCTCTCCGCCTGGCCGTTGGCCGCTGCGGAAAACGACTGCGGCATCGACCGTTCACTGATGGACGAAGCGCTACGCTGTATCCGTCGGTTGGGTCACAGGGCGGACTTTTCCGGGTGGGTGGCCGTAAGCGGGCGTGGCGAGTGGCGGATGAAGTCCGCGGCCCTGCGGGACCTTGCTTATTCCCTGGGCATGAAGCCCGGGGACAGGTGCCTCACCCCGAACCTGGAGCGCCTTTCCAGCGACGCTTGCCGTGGCTTCCTGCGAGGCTTTTTCGATGCCGACGGTTCCGTCCAGGGGATGCAGGAAAAGGGCGTATCCCTCCGCTTGGCGCAGTCCGATCTGGCGCGCCTGCAGACCGTACAGCGCATCCTGCTTCGCCTGGGCGTCGTCTCTACCCTCTACCGCGAGCGACGGCCAGTCGGAGAGCGTTATTTACCCGATGGTCGCGGCGGTCAGGCGCTCTATCACACCCAGGCTCAGCACGAGTTGGTGATCAGCGGCGAATCCCTGGTGCGCTATGCCGAGCTGATCGGCTTTGCCGACCGGAACAAGGCGCAACGGCTTGAAACCGCCCTCGCCGGCTACCAGCGTGCCCCCAATCGTCAGCGCTTCATCGCCACGGTGGAGGCCTTGGACGAGTGCACAGAGGAGCCGGTCTTCGACGCAAGTGTTCCCGGTATCAATGCCTTCGATGGCAATGGCTTGCATGCGCACAATTGCGGCGAACAGCCCCTCCCACCCTATGGCTCCTGCCTGCTCGGCTCGATCAATCTCACGGCTTTCGTCGAGGAGCCCTTCAGTGAAGACGCCCATTTCGACTGGGAGCGTTTCCGCGCCGTGGTGCGGGTGTTCACCCGGATGCTCGACAACGTGGTGGAGATCAATGGCTTGCCGCTTGAGCAACAGCGCGAAGAGATCCTTGGCAAACGTCGTCATGGCATGGGCTTCCTCGGCCTGGGCTCTGCCCTGGCGCTGCTCAGGTTGCGCTATGGCAGCACCGAGGCCTGTGTGTTCACCGAAGAGGTTGCGCGGGAGATGGCCCTGGCCGGTTGGCAGGTCGCCCTGGAGCTGGCCCGGGAGAAAGGCCCGGCCCCCGTCCTGGCCCGGGACTATGACGTGACCGCCGCCATGTTGCGCAAACGTCCGGAGATGGTGGACGACGGCTACCGGGTCGGAGACAGGGTGCCCGGCCGCATCCTTCATGCCCGCTATTCCCGCTATATGCAGCGCATCGCCGAGCATGCGCCAGAGCTGGTGGCCGAGCTGGCGGAGGTGGGCGCGCGCTTCACCCACCACAGCTCTATCGCGCCCACCGGGACCATCAGCCTGAGCCTGGCGAACAACGCCTCCAACGGCATCGAGCCGAGCTATGCCCATCAGTATTCACGCAACCTGATCCGCCCCGGGCGCAAGACCAAGGAGAAGATCGAGGTGCGCAGCTACGAGCTGCTGGCATACCGCGCACTGGTCAACAGCCAGGCGCGGCCCGATGCCGAGCATTCGGCACAGCGCCTGCCGGACTACTTCGTCAGCGCCGACGACATCAGCCCAGCCGAGCACGTAGAGATGCAGGCGGCGGCGCAGAAGTGGATCGACTCCTCCATTTCCAAGACTGCCAACGTGCCCACGGATTTTCCCTTCGAAGAGTTCAAGGACATCTACCTCCAGGCCTGGCGCCAGGGTCTCAAGGGCTGCACCACCTTCCGCTTCAATCCGGCCGCCTTCCAGGGCGTGCTGGTGAAGGATGCGGACCTGGAAAGGACCGTCTACCGCTTCGAGCTGGAGGACGGCACCCAGGTGGAGCTGCGCGGTAACGAGGAAGTGGAGTACGACGGCGAAGTGCATACCGCCGCCAATCTCTTCGAGGCGTTGAAGGAAGGCTATTACGGCAAGTACTGAACGGTCGGAGGCCGCCATGACCATCAAGATCGAGAAGAAGATCAAGGGCTTCAGCCTGGTGGACCTGGACCAGGAAAAGGCCCGCAAGGCGGCCGAGGAAGCGGCAGCCGTGGTGCAGATGGACGAGACCCTGCAGCGCCCGGAGACCTTGGTCGGCGCCACCTACAAGATCAAGTCGCCGCTGTTCGAGCACGCGCTCTACGTGACCATCAATGACATCGTGCTCAACCCGGGCACCGCCTTCGAGCAGCGCCGGCCCTTCGAGATCTTCATCAACTCCAAGGGGATGGAGCACTTCCAGTGGATAGTCGCACTCACCCGCATCATGTCGGCGGTGTTCCGCAAGGGCGGCGATTGCACCTTCCTGGTGGAAGAACTGAAGGCCGTGTTCGATCCGCGTGGAGGCTACCTCAAGCGTGGAGGCGTCTACATGCCGTCGCTGGTGGCCGAGATCGGTGCCGTGCTGGAGCGCCACCTGGTGGCCATCGGCCTGATGGAAGGCCAGAAGCTGGACGAGGAGCACAAGCTCTACCTCGCCGAAAAGCGTGCCGCCTACGAAGCCAGCCTGGGCACCTCCACCGCCGAGCCGGGCGAGGGTTTCCCGCCCGGCGCCCAACTCTGCGGCAAATGCAGCACGCAGGCGGTGGTGCAGATGGACGGCTGCGCGACCTGCCTCAACTGTGGGCACTCGAAGTGTGGGTGAGCCTGGAACCTTGTTGGGGCGAATGAATTCGCCCCTACGAAACGCGGATCCGGCCCGGCGTTAGAGCGCAAACGGCAGCGGCAGCTCGACCTTCTGCCGGTGCGCCAGCCGCATCTGGAACACATTGGGATCGTGGATCAGCACGTCCTGCCCGGCGAAGGTGTTGGCGGCGATCAGGCGGGACAGCCAGAAGCGCACGCAGGCAATGCGCAGTGCGGTCGGCCAGAGTTCGGCTTCGGCGGCGGTGAACGGCCGCAGTGCGGCATAGGCACCGAGCAGGGCGCGGGCGCGGGGGGCGTCGAGGCGACCGTCGGCGTCCGAGCACCAATCGTTCAGGCAGATGGCAAGGTCATAGAGCATGGGACCTGCGCATGCGTTGTAGAAGTCGATAACCCCGGACAGGTGGGTGCCGTCGAACAGCGCGTTGTCCTTGAACAGGTCGGCGTGCAGGTTGGCGCGTGGCAGGGCGAGGAAGCGCTGCTTCACCTCGGCAATTTCCTTCAGCGCATCGCGCAGCAGCGGCAGCGCGTGCTCGTCCAGTTGCAATGCCAGCGACGGGCCTTCATTGAGCATCCAGTCCAGTCCGCGATCGCTCTTGCGCTCCAGCACCCGCTCGCGGGTGGCCAGGTGCAGGCGCGCCAACAGGCTGCCGACTTCCGCGCAGTGATGGGCATTGGGCTGGTGCACATGCTTACCCGGTAGGCGCGGTTGCAACAACGCCGGCTTGCCTGCCAGCTCACGCAGGGCTTCACCGCTTTCGGTACGCAGGGCGAAGGGTACCGGCAGGTTCGCGTCGTGAAGCACGTCGAGCAGTTCGATGAAGAACGGCAGGTCGTGGCTCGGCCCGCGCTCAACCAGCGTGAGCACGTATTCACCCTGTTCCAGGCTGACGAAGAAGTTGCTGTTCTCGGAGCCTTCGGCAATGCCCTGGAAGTCCTTCAGCCGACCCAGCCCGTAAGGGGCGAGGAAAGCTTCCAGTTCCGGACGTTCGAGCGGAGTGAATACGGACATTGGACTACCTTGTTACGGGGTTGCGTGTGCGCTACCAGCTGAAGATTTCCCACGCGGGGATAAGCATGTCGGGGTTGTCCGAGCGGACGAAGTTGCTTTCGCCATCGGCACGAACCAGGAAGTACGGCTTGCCGCCCTTCGGAGTCACCTTGATGGCGTAGAGGAAACCGTTGACGCGGTATTCCTGGATGGTCTTGTCGCCTTCCTGGCGGATGGTGACGTCCGGTTCCCCGGATGGCTCGTCGGCGGCGTACGAGGCGACTGGAGCGACGGCCAGCAGGCCGGCCAGCAAAAGGCGGTTCAGTGCGCGCATGGTAACCTTGTCCCTTCTCGTCAATGATCGGTCCATTCTACTTCGGGTCCGGTGAATAAAGGTTGATTTCACGCATGAGCCAAGCTCCCCTCGTCCTGGTGGACGGATCCTCCTATCTGTACCGCGCCTTCCATGCCCTGCCGCCGCTGACCACCTCCGCCGGCTTGCCCACGGGTGCGGTCAAAGGTGTGCTGAACATGCTCAAGAGCCTGCGTCGGCAGTATCCGGACAGCCCCTTCGCGGTGGTCTTCGACGCCAAGGGCGGCACCTTCCGCGATGAGATGTTCGCCGAGTACAAGGCCAATCGTCCCTCGATGCCGGACGAGTTGCGGGTGCAGGTTGAGCCGCTGCACGCCAGCGTCCGTGCCCTCGGCCTGCCGCTGCTCTGCGTGGAAGGCGTGGAAGCCGACGACGTGATCGGCACCCTGGCCCGGCAGAGCGCCGCGGACGGCCGCCCGGTGGTGATCTCCACCGGTGACAAGGACATGGCGCAACTGGTCGACGGGCACATTACGCTGGTCAATACCATGACCGGTAGCACGCTGGACGTGGATGGCGTGAAGGAGAAATTCGGTGTCGGTCCTGAACTCATCATCGATTACCTGGCGCTGATGGGCGACAAGGTCGACAACATTCCGGGCGTGCCCGGCGTCGGCGAGAAGACCGCCCTCGGCCTGCTCACTGGTGTGGGCGGGGGGCTCGACGTGCTCTACGCCAGCCTGGACAAGGTGCCCGCCTTGCCGATTCGTGGCGCCAAGGGCCTGCCGGCCAAGCTCGAAGAGCACAAGGACATGGCCTACCTGTCCTACAAACTGGCCACCATCAAGTGCGACGTAGAATTGAACGTCGAAATCGACTCCCTGCACCCCGGCGAGCCGGACCGCGAATCCCTCGCCGAGCTCTATCGCATCCTGGAATTCAAGACCTGGCTGGATGATCTGCAACGCCAGGCCAAGTCCAGTGGCGAGCAGCTCGCGCTGGAAGAAGCGCCGGTGGCCGAGGCCGAGAAGCGCTACGAGATCGTGCTGGAGCAAGCGCAGTTCGACGCCTGGATGAAGAAGCTTGAAGCCGCGCCGCTCTTTGCTTTCGACACCGAGACCACCAGCATCGACGCCCAGCAGGCGCAGGTAGTAGGTGTGTCCTTCGCCGTCGAGGCAGGGGAAGCCGCCTATGTTCCGCTCGCCCACAGCTACATGGGCGTGCCGGCGCAGCTGGACCGCGACGCCGTTCTCAAGGCCCTCAAGCCGCTGCTGGAAGACCTGGGCAAGGCCAAGGTCGGCCAGCACGCCAAGTACGACATGAACGTCCTGGCCAACGCTTCAACGCCCATCATCGTGCAGGGCATCGCCTTCGATACCATGCTCGAGTCCTACGTGCTGGACGCTACGGCCACCCGCCACGATATGGACAGCCTGGCCCTCAAGTACCTGGGCCACAGCACCATCCGTTTCGAGGACATTGCGGGCAAGGGCGCCAAACAGCTGACCTTCGACCAGATCGCCCTCGAACAGGCTGGCCCTTACGCGGCCGAAGATGCCGACGTCACCCTGCGCCTGCACCAGACGCTCTGGCAGAAGCTGGAAGCCATCCCGTCCCTGGCCAAGGTACTGAAGGAGATCGAGATGCCGCTGGTGCCGGTGCTTGCGCGCATCGAGCGCAATGGCGCCTATGTCGACGGCAAGCTGTTGGGCCAGCAGAGCCTGGAACTGGGTGAAAAGATGGTGGCGTTGGAACGCCAGGCCTATGACCTGGCCGGGCAGGAATTCAACCTCGGCTCGCCCAAGCAGCTCGGTGCCATTCTCTACGAGAAGCTCGGTCTGCCGGTGCTGGCCAAGACCGCGACCGGCCAACCGTCCACCGCCGAGAACGTGCTTGCGGACCTCGCCGAGCAGGATTACGAACTGCCCAAGGTGATCATGCAGTACCGCTCCCTGAGCAAGCTCAAGAGCACCTACACCGATAAGCTGCCGGAGCAGATCAACCCGCGCACGGGGCGCATCCACACGTCCTACCATCAGGCGGTAGCAGCCACCGGGAGGTTGTCGTCGACCGACCCGAACCTGCAGAACATCCCGATCCGCACCGCCGAGGGGCGTCGCATCCGCCAGGCCTTCGTCGCGCCCAAGGGCTACAAGCTGCTGGCGGCGGACTACTCGCAGATCGAGCTGCGCATCATGGCTCACCTGGCCAAGGATGAAGGCCTGCTGGATGCTTTCCGCCACGATCGCGACGTTCACCGCGCCACCGCCTCCGAGGTCTTCGGCGTGCCGCTGGACGAAGTCAGCAACAACCAGCGTCGCAGTGCCAAGGCGATCAACTTCGGCCTGATCTACGGAATGAGCGCCTTCGGCCTGGCCAAGCAGATCGGCGTCGACCGCAAAGAGGCCCAGGCCTACATCGATCGCTATTTCGCCCGCTACCCCGGCGTGCTGGCCTATATGGAACGCACCCGTGAGCAGGCCGCGCAGCAGGGCTTCGTCGAGACCCTGTTCGGTCGTCGCCTGTATCTGCCGGAAATCCACTCGAAGAACCAGGCCATGCGCAAAGGTGCCGAGCGCACTGCGATCAACGCACCGATGCAAGGCACCGCGGCGGACATCATGAAACGCGCCATGGTCGCTGTGGACGACTGGCTTCAGGAAAGCGGTCTGGATGCCCGCGTCATCCTCCAGGTTCACGACGAACTGGTGCTGGAAGTGCGGGAGGACCTGGTGGCGCAGGTGAGCGAACGGATTCGTTCGCTCATGAGCGGTGCCGCCGAGCTGGACGTGCCGCTGGTCGTGGAAGTGGGCGTGGGTGACAACTGGGACGAGGCGCACTGAGTGCGTCCTCGGGGCGAGCATCTGTTTCAGGCATGAAACAGATGCTTAGTTCCTGATCGAATAAACAGGATTATTTTCATAGCAAACTGTTTTGATAATCAGTCTGAACTTTCTGCGAGACGGGGGAGTCACACAACTGAATGGCTGGTGAAGCCTTTCGATGCTCCTTTTGCTGTGTTTAGTGTTGGCAGATATCTGAACCCCGCCCTAGCGGTTCAGACTTAAACCCCGAACTTCCCCCTCCCCATACGAAGTCCGGGGTTTTTTTTGCCTGCGATTCAGGCTTCGGCCTCGCCTTCTTCCAGGTCCAGCTGCAGCCAGTGCGCGAGCACGGCATGGGCTTCTTCGATGCCCTGGCGCTTGGGCGCCGAGAAGAGCTGGATGGACACACCGTCGCCCCAACCCTTGCGGATTTCCTGACGCACCTTGAGCAGCGCGTTCTTCGCCGCACCGAAGGCCAGCTTGTCGGCTTTGGTCAGGAGGATGTGCATCGGCATGTTGCCGGCGCTGGACCAGTCCAGCATGAGGCGGTCGAAGTCCGTCAGCGGGTGACGGATGTCCATCAGCAGGATCAGGCCGGCGAGGCTTTCGCGGCTGCTGAGATAGGCCTCCAGGTGATGCTGCCAGTGCTGCTTGAGGGGAATCGGCACCTTCGCATAACCGTAGCCCGGCAGGTCCACCAGGCGACGGTCTTCGTCCAGGGAGAAAAAGTTCAGCAGCTGGGTGCGTCCCGGTGTTTTCGAGGTGCGCGCCAGGCTGGCGTGGGTCAAGGTGTTCAGCGCACTCGATTTGCCGGCGTTGGAACGGCCCGCAAAAGCCACTTCCAGGCCGTTATCCGGCGGGCACTGGTCGACCTTGGCGGCACTGATGAGAAAGCGGGCCTGTTGGCACAGACCGAGGATGGGGTTCTTCAATGACATGGGGAATCCAAGGGGTGCGACGCGGTGTCGCAGAGGGCGGTTTCGTTTCCGTTTATGCATCGCCAGTATATAATGCCGCGGATTTAGTGTGCGCTTTATCCCCCAGGGTCTGGTGTCCACGGCAGCGACCGACGCACGACAGAATGCGCGGCAATGCCCTCCGATGAGGTTGATCATGAAGAAAATACTGCTCGTCGCTAGCCTTGCGGCGCTGTCCTTCGCCGCGCAAGCAGCTCAGGATCCGGAAGCGGTTTTCAACCGGGCCTGCGCCGCCTGTCATAGTGGTCAGCTGCCGATGGCGCCGAAGAAAGGCGACAAGGCTGCCTGGGAACCGCGCATGGCCAAGGGCATGGACACTCTGGTGCAGAGCGTCACCAATGGTTTGAACGCCATGCCGCCGAAAGGCCTGTGCATGGATTGCAGTGCCGAGGACTACAAGGCCGTCATCCAGTGGATGAGCCAATAAAGTAGCCCGGCGCATAACACCTTTACCCTTTAGCCGTAGTTGGATTAGCTGATGAACAAAGTAATCGTGAGTCTGCTGTTGACCCTTGGCATCACCGGCATGGCCCACGCCGCTGGTGACGCCAAGGCTGGCCAGGCCAAAGCCGCTGTCTGCGGTGCCTGCCATGGCCCGGATGGCAACAGTGCCGCCCCGAACTTCCCGAAACTGGCTGGCCAGGGCGAGCGCTACCTGATCAAGCAGATGAAGGACATCAAGGCCGGTAACCGCACCGTGCTGGAAATGACCGGTCTGCTGAACAACCTCAGCGATCAGGATCTGGCTGACATCGCCGCCTACTTCGCCAGCCAGAAAGGCAGCGTTGGCGCCGCCGATCCGAAAGTGGTCGCTCGTGGCGAAGCGCTGTTCCGCGGCGGCAAGCTCGAACAGGGCATGCCCGCCTGCACCGGCTGCCACGCTCCTGACGGCTCCGGCAACGCGGCCGCCGGCTTCCCGCATCTGGGTGGCCAGCATGCCCAGTACGTGGCCAAGCAGCTGACCGATTTCCGCGAAGGCAACCGCACCAACGATGGCGACAGCATGATCATGCGCGGCATCGCGGCCAAGCTCAGCAACAAGGACATCGAGGCGGTGTCCAGCTACATCCAGGGCCTACACTAAGGGTCGATGTCTGGAACCGGAAAGAGGGTGGCTTAGGCCACCCTTTTTCGTTCCCAGGCCCGTTACAATGGCCGGAACCCGCCGCATTGCCGCAGGTCGAATCATCGCCCCTGCGGTCCCATTACCCCTCAAGGAGTGAAGCATGCGTAACCTGATCCTTTCCGCCGTTCTTGCCGGTGCCAGCCTGCTGGGCATGAGCGCCGTCCAGGCTGACGACATCGAGGCCGGCAAGCAGTATGTCGAGCTGAGCAGCCCGGTTCCGGTATCCGTTCCGGGCAAGATCGAAGTGGTGGAGCTGTTCTGGTACGGCTGCCCGCACTGCTACCAGTTCGAACCGACGCTCAACCCCTGGGCCGAGAAGCTGCCGGAAGACGTCAACTTCGTTCGTATTCCTGCCATGTTCGGCGGCCTGTGGAACGTCCACGGCCAGCTGTTCATCGCCCTCGAAAGCATGAAGGTCGAACATCAGGTGCACAAAGCCGTGTTCGAAGCCATCCACAAGGAAGGCAAGAAATTGGCCACCCCGGATGAAATGGCCGAGTTCCTCGCCGCTCAAGGTGTGGACAAGGACGCCTTCCTCAAGGCTTACAACTCCTTTGGCGTGAAGAGCCAGATGGAAAAGGCCAAGAAGCTGGCCATGGCCTACCAGATCACTGGCGTGCCGACCCTGGTGGTCAACGGCAAGTACCGTTTCGACATCAGCTCCTCGGGTGGTCCGGAGCAGACCCTCAAGGTCGCCGAACACCTGATCGAGAAGGAGCGCGCCGCGAAGTAAGCGGCGCATTCGCCCGATGCTCAGACGCTGGGTGGGTGAACGGGCGGCGAGCTCGTGCGATGCACGGGTGAACCCCCATAGTGACAAAGGCAAGCTGCCTGCTGATGGCCGCTTGCGTTTGCTCAGTTTCAACATCCAGGTCGGTATCAGCACCGAGCGATACCATCACTACCTGACCCGTGGCTGGCAGCACCTGCTGCCGCACAACGGGCGCGCGGGGAACCTCCAGCGCATCGGCGCCCTGCTCGGCGACTACGACCTGGTCGCCCTGCAGGAGGCTGACGGAGGCAGCATCCGCTCCGGTTACATCAACCAGGTCGAGCACCTCGCCCAGCTTGGCGACTTCCCCTACTGGTACCAGCAGCTCAACCGCAATCTCGGGCGCATCGCCCAGCACAGCAATGGCCTGCTCAGTCGCCTGCAACCCAACCTGCTGGAAGACCACCCGCTGCCGGGGCCGCCCGGCCGTGGCGCGATCCTGATGCGCTTCGGCAAGGGGCGCGATGCGCTCGCCGTGGTGATGATGCACCTGTCCCTCGGCGCCCGAACCCGCACCCGCCAACTGGCCTACATCCGCGAGCTGGTGAGCGGATACCGCCACCTGGTGCTGATGGGCGACATGAACACCCACGCCAACGACCTGCTGGAGTTCTCGCCCCTACGCGACCTCGGCCTCCTGGCCCCGCAGGTCGAAGCGACCTTCCCCAGCTGGCGCCCGCAACGCTGCCTCGACCACATCCTGCTCAGCCCCAGCCTGACCCTGGAGCGAGTGGCAGTACTCAGCCAGCCGATCTCCGACCACCTGCCGGTGGCGGTGGACATACGCCTGCCCGACGAACTGCGGGCCGATCTGCCTCTTACCCTCAGCGAACCCAAGCGCGGAATCCCTGCATGAGCGACGACGCCCAGCGTTGGAAAGCCAAATACCTGGAAAACCTCGAGCAGCAGGAGAAGATCGAGAAGCGCTGGGACGCCCGCCTCGACTTGCTGCGTCGCGGCCTGGTGCGCAGTTCCCTGGCGGCCGAGGGTTCCGACAAGGCGGTCGACCTGTGCATGCAAGAGCTGCGCGAAATTATCCGTAGCGATCAGATGGACGCCGGCCTCTCGGCCCTGATCCCGCGACTGGAAAAGGCCGTGCTGGACTCCGAGCAGCGCCGTCAGCAGCGAATCGAACAGAACGTCAGCGCCCTCACTGGCATTGCCGACCGCATGCTTGCACTCGACTTGCCGCGGGAGGTGCGCAAGAGCCTCAAGCAGTTCGCGAAAAGGATCGACGAACGCGCGCGCCATTCGCGCGAAATGCCGGCACTGCTGGCTGAGCTGGGCGTACTCCAGGGCCAGGCTCTGCAGGCGTTGTCCAGCGACCACGCGACAGTCGTCAAGCCGGGGCTGCTGCAGCGCCTGTTCGGCAGCGGTCGGGACGAGATGCCGGCCGAAGCCACCCCGGTGCCCGCCACGCCGTCCGTGGTACCCCGCGAAGCCGAACTTACAGCCGCGCGCGACGACACCCCGCCGGCTCCCCCGCCGCAGTCGCCTGCTCCTGTCGAAGCCTTACAGCCGCGGGTGGTCCCGGCTGCTCCTGTACGGAGCAGCGTACTGGACAGCCTGCCATTGGCCGCCGCCATCCTCACCGGCGAAGGCGACCCCGAATATGCCTTGCCCGCCCCGCCGGAGCCGGGATACAGCGCCATCGCCCCCCATGTAGCCGACAGCCTGCGCTCACTGCTCGACGAGCTGGACCTGCCCGAGCATCACCAGCCCCAGGCCGTGGCGCTGCGCCAGCGCCTGGAAGGCGGTCTCAACTGGTACGAGCTGGTACCGGTGCTGGACGACCTCGGCGTGCTGGTGCTGGCCGTAACCGACAGCGGTCATCGTGAGTTCGCCGGCTACCTCAAGCAGCTCAACCAGCGCCTGGTGCTGTTCCTCGAGCACCTCAGCGCGGCCCAGGAAGGCTATGCCGAGTCGTTGGGCAATGCCCGCGCCCTGGACGACCAGCTGCGCGAGCAGGTCAGCGGCCTGCAGGCCAGCGTGCAGGACGCCACTGACCTCGACCACCTGAAACAGAGCCTGGAGCAGCGCCTGGACGGTCTGCTCGACACCATGAACCGCTACCAGCAACAGCGTACGACCCGCGAGCACGAAGTGGGTGAACGTCTGCAGGCGCTGATGACGCGGGTGGCGACCATGGAAGAAGAAGCCAAGACCTTCCACGACAACCTCGAAGTCCAGCGCCAGAAGGCCCTGCAAGACCCCCTCACCGGCCTGCCCAACCGTGCGGCCTGGAACGAGCGGCTGGAAATCGAGCTGGCCCGGCAGCAGCGCTATGGCGGTGACCTGCTGCTGGCGGTGATCGACATCGATCACTTCAAACGGATCAATGACGGCTTCGGCCACCTGGCCGGCGACAAGGTATTGAAGATCATTGCCGGCGAACTCAGCCGGCGCCTGCGCAAGACCGACTTCATCGCCCGCTTCGGCGGTGAAGAGTTCGTCTTGCTGTTGCCCTCGACGCCCATGGAAGGTGGCCGGCAATTGCTAGACAACCTGCGCCTGGCCATCGAAGTCTGTCCTTTTCACTTCAAGGGCGAGCGGGTGTCGATCACCCTTTCCGCCGGTCTCACTGCACTGTTCGCGGGTGAGCCCAGCGACGCCGCATTCCAGCGTGCCGACCAGGCGCTCTACCGCGCCAAGCGTCAGGGTCGCAACCGCATCGAACTGGCGCTCGCGAAGCCGTCAGCCGGACACAACGAACCCGATCCGCAAGGGCTGCCAGAACCAGGCTGAGCGGGTTCGGGTACTCAGGCAGCACTCGAGATATAGGGCTTCCAGTTTTCCGGAATATGCTCCAGGCGTGGGTAGTCCAGGCCGGCGAATTGCGGCTCGCTGAGCATGAAGGGCGTGTGCCGATGCTCTACCGGCAAGCCTCGCAACTCCGGTAGCCAGAGGCTGACGTAGGTGGCATCCGGGTCATGCTGGCGGGCCTGGCGCAGGGCGTTGAAGGCCCGTGCGCGACGCGGATCGCTGGCCACTCCGGCGAGGTAGGCCCAGTTCCCCCAGTTGCTCGCTGGGTCGTAGTCCAGCAGGTGTTCTTCGAACCAGGCCGCGCCATAGCGCCAGTCCTGCTGCAAATCGTTGACCAGGTATGCGGCCACCACCTGACGGCCACGGCTCGACATCCAGCCGGTCATCACCAGCTCACGCAAGTTGGCGTCCACCAGTGGCATGCCCGTACGTCCGTTGCACCAGCGCAGGTAGCGCTCATCGAGATTGGCCGGCGCCCGTGCGGTGGCCTTCAGGCCGTCTGCACGGAACAGGGCGCTGCCGTAACGCAACAGTGTCCAGCGGAAGAACTCGCGCCAGAGCAGTTCCATCCACAGCTGCTGGGTCGACTCGTTGCGGCCGCGTTGCGCCTCCAGCCGATGCAACTCGGCCGCCACCCGGCGCGGTGACAGGCAGCCGTTGGCCAGCCAGGGGGACAGCTTGGAGGAATACTCGCTGCCGATCATGCCGTTGCGGGATTCCTGGTGCCGTTGCACGCTCTGGGTTTCCCAGAGGTAATCGCGCAGTCTCGCCAGAGCCGCGGGTTCGCCGCCGGAAAAAGGGAAGGCAGTGGTCGGTACTCCCTGGGGCTCGCCCAGGCCCAGCCGCGACAAGGTCGGCAGGGGCGCCATCAGGCTTGCAGCGCCGCTGGGCAGTGGCGGCAGGTGGGTCGGTGCCGGGCGCGGCTGGAAGACGTGCAGGCGCTCCTCCATCAGGTCGCGGAACTGGTTGAAGACCGACGGCAGTTCGTTCAGCGGCCGGGGTAGCTCCTCTTCGCGCAGCAGGTTGTTTCCCGGCAGCTCGATGAGCGGTACGCCCAGAGCATGGCGCACGCGGCGCATTTCATTGCGCTCGTAGGGCGCGATTTCATCCAGGGTCAGCACTTCGTCCAGGCCCAGGTGATCCACCAGCGTGGGAATCACAAGCTCGGCGCGGCCATGCACCACCAGCAACCGCGAACCGTGCTGGCGCAGGCCCGAATCCAGGGCTGCCAGGCTTTCCAGCAGAAAGCGCGCGCGGTGCACGCCGAGCCGTCGTGGGCCGAACGGTGAGGGGCGAAGCAAGGCAGGGTCCAGGACGTACACGGGCAACAGGCGGTCAGCCTGGAGCGCCGCTTGTAGCGCCGGGTGGTCGTCGAGTCTGAGATCCTGCTTCAACCAGAGCAGCGCGCGGCGCATGGCAGTCTTCCTCGGCTGGAGTGTCCCTTACCTACAACATTACCTGCAGCCGGAAAAGTCATGGCGCCGTTCATCCCGGCCGGTAGGCCCCATGTCCGATTACTATGCTGGCCTCGCGCTATAATCCGCGCCCCCATTTTCCCTTCGGCGTGCCTGGGGAAGATTTCGCAACAGGTTCGCCGCGCGGTGCGCGAGCCTGCGCGCAGACGCCGGCGCCTCCGGCCATTACACTTCTGCCCATTGGTAAAGGGGAGCCCCCATGGACATCCTAGGCATTGCCGTCCTGATCTTTCTGGTCACCGACCCGTTCGGCAACATCGCCATCTTCATTGCCGCCCTCAAAGGCGTAGCCCCCGAACGACGTCTGCGCATAGCACTGCGGGAGTTGTTGTTCGCCCTGGTGCTGCTCCTCTTGTTCCTCACCTTCGGCGACAAGATCCTCAGCGGCCTCGGTCTGTCCCGCGAATCCATCGCCATCGCGGGCGGCATCATCCTGTTCATCATTGCCCTGCGCCTGATCTTCCCGCGTCCGGAGGGTGTGCTCGGCGATCTGCCCGGCGGCGAGCCGATGCTGGTGCCCTTGGCCACCCCGGCGGTGGCCGGCCCTTCGGCTCTCGCCGTCCTGATGACCCTGCGCAACACCCACGAGGGGGCGCTCTGGGAACTCTACGTCGCGGTGCTGCTGGCCTGGGCCTGCACCGCTGTGATCCTGCTGCAGGCCGCCTTCCTGCAGCGCTTCCTCGGCGACCGCGGCCTGATGGCCGTCGAGCGCCTGACCGGCATGCTGCTGATCATGCTCAGCGTCGACATGTTGCTCGATAACCTGCAAAGCATCCTGCACCTGAACCCATGAAGACCTTCGTTCTAAGTCTTGTCCTGCTCCTGCTCGGTGGTTGCGCCGGCGGCCTGCGCATCGACGACAGCCAGCGTTCCGTAAGCCAGAGCAGTCGCGTGCAGTACGTGGTACTGCACTACACCTCCACCAACATGGAGAACTCCCTGCGCCTGCTGACCCGCGACGGTGTCAGCAGCCATTACCTGATCGGCGATCAGCCGGCCAGGATCTATCGCCTGGTGGATGAGAGCCGCCGCGCCTGGCACGCCGGGGAGAGCGAATGGCAGGGTCGAACCTGGCTGAACGCCAGTACCCTCGGGATTGAACTGGTCAACGACGGTTACCGCGATACCCCTGCCGGACGGGTCTACCAACCCTATAGTGAAGAGCAGATCGAGGCCCTCATCCTGCTGCTCAAGGACATCGTCCAGCGTCACAACCTGCCGTTGGGTAGCATCATCGGGCACAGCGACATCGCGCCCCAGCGCAAGGTCGACCCGGGTCCGCTGTTCCCCTGGAAACGCCTCGCCGACGCCGGCCTGGTGCCCTGGCCTGACGCGCGCGCAGTAGCCCGCGAGCAGGCGCGCTTCGCCGTTGCCCTGCCCACCGTCGGCTGGTTCCAGCAGCAGCTCGCCCGCCAGGGCTACACCACCCCGCAGACCGGCGTGCTGGACAAGGAAACCCGCAACGTCATCGCCGCGTTCCAGATGAAGTACCGCCAGCGTCTCTACGACGGCCAGCCCGACGCCGAAACCGCAGCCCTGCTGCTGGTGCTCAACAGAATGCCGCTGTAGGGGCGCCTACACCGGCAACGTCATATAGAACTGTGCGCCCTGCCCCGGTCGTGAGTAGAGACCGATACGGCCGCCATGCAGTTGCACGATCTCCTTGCACAGGGCCAGACCGAGGCCGGCGCCACCCTTGCGGTGGCCGACCTGCACGAAGGGCTCGAAGATCCGCGCCTGCTGGCTGTAAGGCACGCCCTCGCCGTCGTCCGCCACGCTCAACAGCACCCGTTCGCCGTGGCGACGGGCCTGCAGACGAATGTGCCCGCCTTCCGAACTGTGGCGCATGGCATTACCCACCAGGTTGTCCAGCACGCGTTCGATCTGCAGGCGGTCCAGCTTTACCCGTGGCAGCGGTGGGTGCAGTTCCAGCTCGATCTCGATGCCACGCTCGTCGGCATGGGCGCTGTAGCGCTGGCGCAGGGTGGCGAGCAGCTCCTCCAGGTCGCAGGGCTCACGCTCCAGGGCCTGCACACCGCTCTGGTAACGGGAGAAATCCAGCAGGTCGTTGATCAGCCGCACCAGTCGCTGCATCTCTTCGTCTACCGTCCTCTGCAGGTCGGCCTCGCGACTTTCCGAATCGAAGCGCAGGCGCTCATTGAGCAGCCCGAAGGCCATCTGCATGCCGGTCACCGGCGTGCGCAGTTCGTGGGAGGCACGCAGCACAAACTCGTTGCGTACCCGTTCGAAGGCGCGCTCTTCGGTGACGTCGCGCAACACCATCACCCCGCCCAGCAGGCGCCCCTCGTCCAGCAGCACTGGCGTCAGCCGCCAACTGAGCAGACGTTGCTCACCATCGGCTTCGATCACCAGGTCTTCAGGCTCGTCCTCCAGGGGTTCTCCGCGCAAGACGCGTTGCGCCAACTCGTCCAGATCCGGTCGGCCGAGGGCCTGCGACAGCGTCTGGCCGAGCGGCGCTTCCGCCCAGGACAGCTGCCGCTGGGCCACCGGATTGGCGTGCTGGATGCGCCCCTGGCGATCGACGATCAGCAGGCCGTCGTCAATGCTGTCGAGCACCGCTTTCAAACGCTGCTGTTCAGCCAGCAGTTTCTCGATATTGGTTTCCTTGAACTGGCGCAGAGCCTCGGCCATCAGGCCGAAGCGGCGGACCAGCGCCGCCACCTCGTTTACCGGCGAAAGCGGCAGGGTGACCCGGAAGTCCCCGCGTCCTATCTGGTCGGCCGCCTTGGCCAGTGCGTCGATGGGCGCACCGAAGCGCCGGGCGATTCCCTGGGCGGTGACGAAACCGATCAGCAGCACCGCCACCCCGAGCAGTCCCAGCAGGCTGGCGATCAGCAAGGCGCGGTCGCGCGCCGCACCTTCCGCGTCTCCCACGACCGACAGCGAATGGCGCTGCAGTTCCACCATGCTGGTGCGCAGGATGTCCAGCGCGTGGCTGAAATCATCGTCGTCCAGCAGGCTCCAGCGCAGGCTGGCGGGCTGGCGCATCACATCGAGGAACACCTGGTAGGACGCGGCGATCCGCTGGAAGTGCTCGCGGGTCTGCGCATCCGTCGTCGAACTCAGGCCCTCTTCCAGCGCGGCGAGAAACTTCTGCTGCGAGGCTTGCAGGGCCGGCGAATCGAGGTCCTTGCCCATCAGATTGACCATCTGGTCGCCCAGGTGCTGGCGCATGCGCAGGCTGATATCGATGGTGGAGAAGGCCTGATTGATCAGGCGTTCCTGGGAACCGGCCATCTGCATCACGCTGACCAGCCCCAGCAAGACGCCCACCAGGGCCACGGTGATCAGCGCGGAGATGCTCAGGAACAGCCTGGTACGCAGTCGCATGGTGGCGGCCCGTTCAGAGGCCGTAGAGCTTGCGCTTGCGGTACAGGGTCGAGGCATCGATGCCGAGTGTGCGGGCGGCCTGGTCAAGGGTCTCGCAGTTGGCCAGGACACCGGCGATATGTGCGCGCTCCAGTTCTTCCAGGCTCAGCGGGCCGCCTACCCGTGGTGCGTTGGCGATGGGGGAGTCGCCCAGGCCCAGGTGGCTGACTTCCACCTGTTCCTGGTTGCAGATGATGCTGGCGCGTTCGACCACATTGCGCAGTTCGCGCACGTTGCCCGGCCAGCGATAACCCAGCATTGCTGCCAGCGCTTCTTCGCTGAAGGCGCGTGCGGGGCGTCCGTACTCGCTGACGAAGCGAGCCAGGAAGCGTTCGGCAAGGTCGAGGGTGTCCTCGTGGCGCTCCCGCAATGGCGGCAAGCGCAGGGCGATCACGTTGATGCGGTAGAGCAGGTCCTCACGGAAGCGGCCATCGCGGGACATCTCGTCCAGGTCGAGATTGGTCGCGGCGAGGATGCGCACATCGGCGCGGCGCGTCACCGGGTCGCCTACCCGCTCGTACTCCTTGTCCTGGATGAAGCGCAGCAGCTTGGGCTGCAGGCTCAGCGGGAAGTCGCCGATCTCGTCGAGGAACAGGGTGCCGCCGTCGGCCTGGTTGACCCGGCCCAGGGTGCTTTCGCTGGCGCCGGTGAAGGCGCCGCGGTTGTGGCCGAACAGCTCGCTCTCCATCAGGTCCGCCGATAGCGAGGGGCAGTTGATGGTGACAAAGGACTTCTTCGCCCGTTTGCTCCAGCCGTGGATGGCGCGTGCCAGTTCGCCCTTGCCGGTGCCGGACTCGCCAAGGATGAGGATGTTGGCGTCGGTAGCGGCCACCTGCCGGGCGGTGTCCAGCACCGTCATCATCGCCGGACTCTGCGAATCCAGGCCGTCGCCGACCCGGCGCATCTCGCCCTCCAGGGCTTCCAGGCGCGCGGTGAGTTGGCGCACTTCCAATTGCTTTGCCGCAGCCATGCGCAACTGATCCGGACTGCAGGGCTTGACCAGGTAATCAGCGGCTCCGGCCTGCATCGCGTCCACCGCGGTATCCACCGCTGAGTGCGCGGTGACGATCACCACGCGCATCCAGGGGGCCTGTACGCGCATCTGCGCCAGCACATCCAGGCCGTTGTCTTCACCCAGGCGCAGGTCGAGGAAGCACAGATCGAACACTTGTCGCTGCAGGAGCGCTTCGACCTGCGCCGCGCTATCCGCAGTGGCGACGCTGTAGCCCTCGTCCTCGAGGCAGTAGCGGAAGGTACGCAGGATGGCGGCTTCGTCATCCACCAGCAGGATTCGTCCCTGGTTCTCGGTTACCTGTTCCATGCTCTCACTCCATTTCCGAGTCATAGAAAGTTAGTCCAAGAAATATCGTGCAAGTTGCACGCGCTTTTCCTACAGCTCTTGCAGCATGCAAGTGTAGGAAGTCCTGGCTTAAAGGCTAACCATTTGATCTATATGGATATTTGCCAATCGGAAGGACTGGCACAGGCCTTGCCATAGTCCCTGTACCTGAATGTGCATGGGTCTTTTTTACCTCTTGTGACCCCTGCGCACCCCAGGAGCACTCCGCCTGGAACAGGGAGGTTCCGGGCCTTTTGAAAGCGTGCAATTTGCCCGATGAGCAGGTCCTGATCGTGCAAAGTGCCGTCAGGCCAGGCTGGAGCGCTGGCGTAACCAATTGAATTGTCGATGCTTCTTTAATGGCCACGAGTGGCATGGGCCATGCAGCTGAGAAGTCTCGAGGTCGAAAATCCGTCCCAAGGGAGGATTCGAGGATGAACGGTTTCCCATGGTGCTCATCCAAGTGGCTCATGGCCCTGCTGATCGCACTCGTGGTACTCGGCACGCTTGCCGAACACCACTTGCGCGATCGCGTCCAGCCCAGGCCATTGCAGATTCCGGCAGCGGAGCCAAGCAGCTCGACGGCACCGGTTCGCGCGGACGGCCCGCTGCACGAGGTGAGCTCGCGCATCCAGGCCGATATCGGCATCCAGCCGCGCTGGGTTTTCTGAATCTCTTGGGAGGCGTTTCGTCATGTGGAATCTCCTCGTCGCCCTGAGCCTCTCGCTGTGCCGCTTCGTCTATTCGCGCAGCGCTTTCCACAGAATCGCAACACCTGCCGACCCGACACCCTGTGTCGTGCCGGTGGTCCTTGCGCAGTCGCGCCAACGGCCGCTGCGCTGACAACACCAAAAGCAGAAGGAGAAAGGCCATGTTGAGCTGGGCACTTACTTTCCTGGTCATTGCCATCGTTGCCGCCGTGCTGGGGTTTGGCGGCATCGCCGGGACCGCCGCGGGCATCGCGAAGATTCTTTTCATTATCTTCCTGGTGCTGTTCATCGTGTCCTTCATCATGGGGCGCCGATCCGGCTGACGAGGTTCGAACGCTTCAGGGATCAATGCCCGGTAACGGGCTGATGGACCAGGGGGCCGGGTTGTTCCGCGTCATCAGGAGCGGCGTGACCCAGGGGCAGACGGGGTGCCTCCGCAGCCATGCGGGCCGGGTCAGGCAAGCTGCTGCCGGGAGCTGGAAATGCTCCAGCTCCCGGTGGGCAGCGGAAAAATACTGCCTCAGTATTGACTGCTTCGTTCGCCTCCCTTCACGTCATCCTGCTCACCATAGTCGCCACGTGTGCGCCCTGGAATTTCGCCAGGGCCAGCTCCTTGGCGCTTGGCGTGCGCGAACCGTCGGCGCCGGCCACGGTGGCCGCGCCATAGGGTGAGCCGCCGCGCAATTCGCTGATGTCGCCGAGTTCCGGCGCCGAGTAAGGGAGGCCGGCGATCAGCATTCCGTGGTGCGCCAGGGTGTTCCAGAACGAGGTGATGGTGGTTTCCGAGCCACCGCCGGTGCCGGTGGAGGTGAAGACGCTGCCGACCTTGCCGATCAGCGCCCCCTTCACCCAGAGTCCGCCGGTCTGGTCGAGGAAGTTGCGCATCTGTGCAGTCATGTTGCCGAAGCGGGTCGGCGTGCCGAACAGAATGGCGTCGTAGTCAGCCAGTTCCTGCGGACTGGCGACGGGTGCGGCCTGGTCCAGCTTGGCGCCGGCTTTGCGGGCCACGTCCTCAGGCATGGTTTCCGGCACCCGTTTCAGGGTCACTTCCACGCCCGGCACGCTGCGCGCACCTTCGGCGACCGATTCCGCCATGCGTTCGATATGACCGTACATCGAGTAATACAGCACCAGGACCTTCTTCATCGCCGCTCTCCATTCAGCCACAGATTGGCGGCCCGATCGGGCCGGCCCCAGTCAGCCTAGATGGCGTGCATGCACTTTGCCGCCGCAGTCCTAGGAAAAGGCCTATGCCGAAGTCGCCATACGGATAGCGCTGGAACCAACGTCCCATTCATGTTGGCTCATGCCGATTCGGCATGGGGTAGACGGTTACGGCATTAGACGATCGTTAGCACCCTATGAATCATGGCGCCCCTTTGCGGTTCGGCCGGCCATCCCGGACGAAGCCGTGCTCCCTACTTCCACAAGAAATCAGAGGGTGACGACTATGACCAAGGCCAGACTGAGCCTCGCATGGCAGATTCTCATCGGGCTGGTGCTGGGTATCGCCATTGGCGCCCTGCTCAACCACTTCAGTGCCGAGAAGGCCTGGTGGATCGCCAACGTCCTGCAACCGGCTGGTGACATCTTCATCCGCCTGATCAAGATGATCGTGATCCCGATTGTCATCGCCTCGCTCATCGTCGGCATTGCCGGTGTCGGCGATGCCAAGAAGCTTGGCCGTATCGGCCTGAAGACCATTCTCTACTTCGAAATCATCACCACGGTGGCAATCGTGGTCGGCCTGCTGCTGGCCAACTTCTTCCAGCCCGGCACCGGCATCGACATGAGCACGCTGGGTACCGTGGATATCTCCAAGTACCAGCAGACCGCCCAGGAAGTGCAGCATGACCACGCGCTGATCTCGACCCTGCTGAACCTGATCCCGTCCAACATCTTCGCCGCCGTGGCCCGTGGCGAGATGCTGCCGATCATCTTCTTCTCGGTGATGTTCGGCCTTGGCCTGTCCAGCCTGCCGACGGAAACGCGCGAGCCCCTGGTCAGGGTGTTCCAGGGCGTGTCCGAGACCATGTTCAAGGTCACCCACATGATCATGGCCTACGCCCCCATTGGCGTGTTCGCGCTGATCGCCGTGACCGTGGCCAACTTCGGCTTCGCCTCCCTGCTGCCGCTGGCCAAGCTGGTGGTGCTGGTCTACTTCGCCATCGCCTTCTTCGCCTTCATGGTCCTCGGCCTGGTGGCGCGCCTGTTCGGTTTCTCCATCATCAAGCTGATGCGCATCTTCAAGGACGAGCTGGTGCTGGCCTACTCCACCGCCAGCTCGGAAACCGTACTGCCGCGCATCATCGAGAAGATGGAAGCCTACGGCGCGCCGCGCGCCATCAGCAGCTTCGTGGTGCCCACCGGCTACTCCTTCAACCTCGATGGCTCGACCCTCTACCAGAGCATCGCCGCCATCTTCATCGCCCAGCTCTACGGCATTGACCTGTCCATCAGCCAGCAACTGCTGCTGGTGCTGACCCTGATGGTCACCTCCAAGGGCATCGCCGGCGTGCCGGGCGTCTCCTTCGTGGTGCTGCTGGCTACCCTGGGCAGCGTCGGTATTCCGCTGGAAGGCCTGGCCTTCATCGCTGGCGTCGACCGCATCATGGACATGGCCCGCACCGCCCTGAATGTGATCGGCAATGCCCTGGCGGTGCTGGTGATCGCCAAGTGGGAGGGCATGTACGACGCCGAGAAGGGCGAGCGCTACCTGGCTTCCCTGCCGAGCGTTCGCAACGGCAACGCGCAGCGCCAAGGCAGTGCGGTGATCGACTGAGCCTTCATCTGATCGACGGAAAGCCCCGACCTGGTCGGGGCTTTTTGTTAGCCGGCGTTCGCTGCTGTGATGGGGCAGCCTTTCGGCCTGGCTGGCGAACCTGTCCGCATTCGCTGGCAAGCCAGCTCCTACAAGGGGACTCCGGACCCTCCAACACGTTACGCAGACATCGCCAATGAATTCGCCGCGGTACAGGCTGCCCCGCTAGAATCCGCCTCATTGATTTCGGGGGGACTGCAAATGCTCAACGGCCTGTGGCTGGGGTTTTTCCTGGTGGCGGCAGTGGCCGCGCTGGGGCGCTGGATCGGGGGTGACCCGGGTGTCTGGGCGGCGATGGTGGAAAGCCTGTTCGCCATGGCCAAGCTCTCGGTCGAAGTGATGATCCTGCTGTTCGGCACCCTGACCCTGTGGATGGGCTTCCTGCGCATCGCCGAGAAGGCCGGCCTGGTGGAGTGGCTCGGGCGCATTCTCGCGCCGCTGTTCCACCGCCTGATGCCTGAAGTACCCAAGGGACACCCCGCCCTCGGCCTGATCACCCTGAACTTCGCCGCCAATGGCCTGGGGCTGGACAACGCCGCCACGCCCATCGGTCTCAAGGCGATGCGTGCCTTGCAGGATCTCAACCCCAGTCCGACCACGGCGAGCAACGCGCAGATTCTCTTTCTGGTGCTCAACGCCTCGTCCCTGACCCTGCTGCCGGTGTCGATCTTCATGTACCGCGCACAGCAAGGCGCCGAGGACCCGACCCTGGTGTTCCTGCCCATCCTCCTCGCCACCAGCGCGTCCACCCTGGTGGGGCTGCTTTCGGTGGCCCTGGTGCAACGCCTGCGGCTGTGGGACCCGGTGGTGCTGGCTTACCTGGTGCCCGGAGCGCTGTTGCTGGGCGGTTTCATGGCGTTGCTCGCCGGCCTCTCTGCCACGGCCCTGGCGGCGTTGTCTTCCTTGCTCGGCAACCTCACCTTGTTCGGCATCATCCTGATCTTCCTCCTGGTGGGCGCGCTGAAGCGCGTGCCGGTCTACGAGTCCTTCGTGGAGGGTGCCAAGGAAGGCTTCGATGTAGCGAAGAACCTCCTGCCCTATCTCGTGGCCATGCTCTGCGCGATTGGCGTGATGCGTGCCTCTGGCGCGCTGGACTTCGGCCTGGACGGCATTCGCGCGATGGTCGAGTGGTTCGGCTGGGACACCCGCTTCGTCGAGGCCCTGCCCACCGCCCTGGTCAAACCGTTCTCCGGCAGCGCGGCCCGCGCCATGCTGATCGAGACCATGCAGAGCCAGGGCGTCGACAGCTTCCCGGCACTGGTGGCGGCCACAGTGCAAGGCAGCACGGAAACCACCTTCTACGTGCTGGCGGTCTACTTCGGTTCGGTGGGTATCCAGCGTGTGCGCCACGCCGTGGGCTGCGCCCTGGCCGCGGAACTGGCCGGCGTGCTGGCGGCCATCGGCGTCTGCTACTGGTTCTTCGGCTGATCCTTCGGGGGGTGTGAGACGTTCGGCCGAGTAATCAGTGGGGCTTGGGCGGCAGCTCGGACGGGGTCACCCGGAAGCGCAAGGTGCCGATCATCTGACCCGCCTCGGTCAGCACCTGCACCTGCCAGCGGCCCACGGGATTTCCGGGGAAGTTCTGCTTGTGGGTCCAGGCGCGGTAGCCCGCTTCGCGGCCGCCATGGATATCCAGGGCGATGCGGTCCACTTCGCGGCCGTTGAAGCGCCACACGTGATAGATGCGCTCGTTCAGCCCGCGCGGCGCATTGATTGCGGTATAGGCGTAGAGCCCTTTGCTACGCAGCTCGGCGGCGCTGACTTCGTTGATGCCATCACCCGGAGTGCGCTTGTGGTTGTCCAGATCCGGGGTGACCGCCACTTCGGTGAGCCAGAGGGTCGCCGGCGGTACCCAGCTCCGCGTCACCCAGCCCAGCCCACCCAGGGCCAGCGTCAGGCCTACCAGCCCCAGGCCGCGCCACCAGCTCTGCACGCGGATGACACCGAACAGACTGACGAAGGACAGCGCCACGGCAATGCCCAGCGCCCAGCGGTAGCTCTGGGCGGTGGTCTGCTGGAGGATCAGCGGCAGCGCCGCCAGCAGCACGGCGAACAGCGTGAGCGTGTGATAGGCGAGGAACAGCCAGCGGCGCGGCGCCAGGTGGCGGTTGTAGATCGGGTCGGTGATCGAGCAAAGCGCTGCCGCCCCCAGCAGGCCGGTGAACAGGGCCTGGCCGCTGTTCCAACTGGTGGTGATGGCAAAGAACGGCAGTACGAAGAACAGGCTTTCCTGGTGGATCAATTGGGTCAGGAAACGCATCAGCGGCGGCGGCAACTCGATGCCGAAGAGCCGTTCGACGCCGCGTCGGAAGAGGTTCTCCAGCATCAGCCAGATCCAGCTGACCAGCAGCAGGATGGCGATCACCTTGGCCACCCGCGCGCCCCGATCGACCAGGAAGAAGCTCGCCATGCCCGAGCAGAAGCCATAGAGGGCGATCAGCCGTGGGTGACGCTGCAACAGCTCGATCAGCTTGAGCACATGGGGTTTGAAGGCGGGCAGCAGCATCGGTCGCGACAGGGCTGGGGGCGGAGGCGCGCAGGATACTGCCCGCCGCCAGCCCTGAGAAGGCGCGCGGCGACCGGCCTGACGGCCTGCGGCTCAGACCAGGCGCAGGCGCATCTTCTGCGGTTGGTCGGGGCGGCCGTTGGGTAGGGTCACGGGCGGCAGGTCTTCCACCCAGAGGAAATCGAAGCGCTCGTAGAGGCGGATGGCCGGGAGGTTGGACTTCAGCACTGTCAGGTCGACCCGCGGCATGCCCAGTTGCCGGCACTGCTCCAGCGCCGCTTCCATCAGCAAGCCTCCCAGGCCTTGGCCGCGATGGGCCTTGAGTACCTGCATGCCGAGCAAGCCGAAGTCCTCGCCCGAGTCGTCCCCTTGCTGGCAGAAACTGGCCGGGAAAATCTCGATGGAGCCCACCAGCTCGCCTTCCGAATCGGCGACGAACTGCGGCAGGTTCAACGGCAGCGCGCGCAGTAGCATGGCGCGCATAGGCTCGATCGGCGGCGCTTCGGCGCGCAGGAGAAACTCGCCTTCGGCGCTGACGTCGGCGAACAGCCGGTGCAAGGCTTCGATATCGCTGATGCGCAGTTTCCTGATCGACATGGACGTCCTGCTCCGGGGCGAATGCTGGCACTCTGGCCCAGTGTGCGTGGCCTGGCAACCGGCCGGTGCCTGTCGCGATTGGCCACTCGGCCTGGCGATGTCGGCCACTGCCGGCGCGAGGGTTGAGGGCTAAGCTGCCCTGGCCTTGCGCCTGCGTGGGCGACAGAAGAACAACAAGAGATTCTCCTCGATGAACTACGACAGCAGTCAGCAACTGATACTCGGGCTGGTGCTCGCCGCGCTGATGTTCGGCGTGGCCCTGGAGCTGCGCCTGGCCCATTTCCTCCTGGTACTGAAACGGCCGCTGCCGGCCCTGGTGGGGCTGCTCTGCCAGTGCCTGCTGCTGCCCTGGCTGACCCTCGTCGTCACCCTCTTCCTCGATCTGCGCCCCGGCCTGGAGCTGGGCATGTTGTTGGTGGCCGCGTGCCCCGGCGGCAACCTGTCCAACGTCATCACCCATCTGGCGCGTGGCAATACCGCGCTCTCGGTGAGCGTCACCAGCCTTTCGAGCCTGCTGGCGATCATCAGCCTGCCGCTGAACTTCGCCGCCACCGCCAGCCTCAACCCGGACACCGCCGCCTTCCTCCAGGGCCAGATGAGCAGCCTGGATGTCGATGCCGGCGGCATCATCGGCGGCCTGGTCGTACTGCTGGTGCTGCCGCTGTTGGCCGGTATGGCCGCGGGCAACCTCGCCCCGGCCCTGAGCGCTCGCGTGCTGCCCTGGTTCAAACGCTTTTCGCTGCTGGCCTTCGGCGGCTTCCTGGTCGTGGCGGCAGCAGGCAATTGGCAGTTGCTGGTGGCCAATGCCGGCCTGGTGCTGCTGGTGGTGGTCGGCCACAACGCCACCGCCTTGCTGCTGGGCTGGAGCGCCTCGCGCCTGGTTGGACTGTCCGAGGCAGACCGCCGCGCCCTGACCATCGAGGTTGGCATGCAGAACTCCGGGCTGGCGCTGGGGCTGATCCTGACCCAGTTCGGCGGCCAGTTGGACATGGCCCTGGTGGCGGGCTTCTGGGGGCTCTGGCACATCGTGTCCGGCCTGTCGCTGGTGGCTGTCTGGCGGCGCCGTGCGCCCCGTGTCCAGGAGGAAATGCCGTGCGCGTCCTGATCACCGGCGCCGCCGGTTTCATCGGCCAGCAGGTCTTGAACGACCTGGCCGCGCGTCACCCGGACTGGACCCTGGTGGCGGCGGACATCCGCCCGCTGACTCGGCAGGGGCTCAAGCCCAATATCGAACCGGTGTCATTGGACATCAGTCTGCCCCGCGAAGTGAGCGCCTGCGTTCAGCGCTGGAAGCCCGATGCCATCGTGCACCTGGCTTCGGTGGTGACGCCGCCGCGCGGCATGAGTGAAGCGCGCCTGCACGCCATCGACGTCGGCGGCACCCGCGCCGTGCTGGACGCGGCTGTGGCTCATGGCGTGGGCCAGTTGATCGTCACCAGCTCCGGCGCCGCCTACGGCTATTACCCGGAGAACGCCGAGTGGATCGACGAACAGCACCCGCTGCGTGGCCATGACCTTTTCGCCTATGCCCGTCACAAGCGTGAGGTGGAACTGCTGCTGGCCGACGCGCGCAGGCAGCATCCGCAGCTGCGCCAACTGGTGCTGCGCCCCGGCACCATCCTCGGCGAGCAGGTGAACAACCAGATCACCGAACTGTTCCAGAAGCGCTCGGTGCTGGGCATCAAGGGCCATGAGAGCCGCTTCGTGTTCATCTGGGACCAGGACGTGGTGGCGATCATCCGCGAGGGCCTGGAGCGCGGCGCCGAAGGTATCTACAACCTGGCCGGCGATGGTGCGCTGAGCATGGCCGAGATCGCCGGCATCCTCGGCAAGCCCTACCGCCCCCTCCCTGCCGGCCTGCTGAGCACCGCCCTGGCCCTGCTCAAGCCGCTCGGCCTGACCCAGTACGGCCCGGAGCAACTGGATTTCCTGCGCTACCGCCCGGTACTGGACAACCGCCGCCTGAAGGAAGAGTTCGGCTACCGCCCGACGTATTCCAGCCGCGAGGCGTTCCTGGCGTTCCTCAAGGCGCGGGGAATTGCGCCCAAGGTGGGTTGACTCCTACAGATGAAGTTGCCAAGCGCCCCGGTGATCAGTCTTTGTGCTTCTGCCGGTATTCCCCCGGCGTCAGCCCGGTCCATTGGCGGAAGGCGCGGAAGAACACGCTGGGCTCGGAGTAGCCCAGCAGCACGGCGATATCGGCGATGGGCAGGCGGCCTTCCTCAAGATGGCGCTCGGCCAGGTGGCAGCGGGTGTCATTGAGCAGTTGCTGGTAGCTGCTGCCCTCGTCCGCCAGGCGCCGTTGCAGGGTGCGTTCGCTGACGCCGAGTGCGGCGGCCAGCGCGCCGCGATCGGGTTCGCCACGGGCCAGTTGCGCCCCCAGCAGGGCCACCACCCGCGCCCGCAACCCTTCGCTGGGCAGGCGCGCGAGTAAGGCTTCGGCGTGCTGACGCAACACCGCCTGGAGGGGCGGGTTGGCCTGTTTCAGTGGTGCCGCGCGCAGGGCCAGGGGCAACACCAGGGCGTAATCCTCCGCGTCGAACTGCAGCGGGCAGGCGAAGCATTGCTGGTAGAGCGTGATGTCCGTCGGCGCCGAATGCACGAAGCAGGCCCGCACCAGACGCAGATCTGCCAGCAGCGGGCGCATCAGTTCCAGCCAGAAGGCCATCAGTGCCAGTACTCGCGCACGGGTCGCCGGTAGTTTCGGGTGCAGCGGGCGATACAGGGTCCAGAGTTCGTCGCCCCGCACCTCCAGTGCCAGGCTGCCGCCCTCGCCCACCAGCCGCTGATAACGCAGCTCGGCTTCCAGGGCCTCGCCCAGGGTCGGGCTGCTCTGCAGCAGGTAGCCGAGCACGCTGAACTGGCCGGGTGCCAGGGCGCGGCCAATGGCCAGACCCGGTTCCGGATGAGGAAGGCGCGTGTGAATGGCACCCCAGAGTGCCTCCTGGGCACTGAAGGGGACCCGCGCGTCCGGGTCTCCCAGGCGGTGCTCATCGAGCTGGCTGGCGCGCAGCAGCTCCTGGCGATTGAGGCCGAGCTGGGTCGCAGCATGCAGGATCGCCTGGGTCAGACTGGCGCTGACCGAGGCACTGGATGGGTCATGTGGGGTCATCCCCGGATTCTGCCCAGCGGCCGGCGCGCTGGGAAGAGCGCCGCTCAACGATGTGAGCCGATCTCCGGCTCGAAGTAGCGCTGGGGCTCGACCGCTACGCGCTCCTCTTCCACTGCCTCTGGCGCGTCGGGGTTGTCCAGCACCGCGTAGGCAATCGCGCAGAACAGCGAGTTGAGTCGCTTCATGTCGCTGATCAGGCCCAGGTGCAGGGCGCTGGTCTCGATGCTCTGCACCACCTGCTGGTGCAGGCGCGAGACGTGCGCATGGGCGTAGCGCCGCTCGAGGATGCGGAAGCGCTGCTTGGCCCGACGCAGGCGCTTGGCGTTCTCCTGGTCGCCATTGAGAAAAACCGAGAGAGACAGGCGCAGGTTCTCCACCAACTGGTCGTGGAGATTGACGATCTCCGCCAGCCCCTCATCGGAGAACGCGTGGCCCTGGGCGTTCTTCTTGCTCTGCACGTCGTCGAGCATGCGCTCGATGACGTCGCCGGCCTGCTCCAGGTTGATGGCCAGCTCGATGATTTCCGCCCAACGTCGGCTGTCGCGCTCGCCGAGATCCTCATGGGGCATGCGCGCCAGGTAGAGTTTGATGGCCGTGTAAAGCGCGTCGATGTCGTCGTCCAGCCTGTGGATATCCTTGCCCAGCAGAGGGTCGCCGCCGCGCAGCAAGTGCAGCAGGTTGTTCAGCATCTGTTCGACGATATCGCCCATGCGCAGGGTTTCGCGCACGGCGTTGGCCAGCGCCAGGCTGGGGGTGTCCAGGGCTGCGGGGTCGAGGTGGCGCGGCTTGGCCACATCGTCGGGTTGCGGGCGGTCCGGCAGCAGCCAGTCGCAGAAGCGCGCCATGGGCACCGCCAGCGGCAGGCAGAGGGCGCATCGCACACTGTTGTAGAGCAGGTGGAAGGCGATCACCAGTTCGGCGTTGGAGATGGGCCAACTGTCGATCCAGTTGGCCAGCGGCCCCACCAGCGGCAGCACCAGGACGCAGCCGGCCAGCTTGAACAGCAGGCTGCCCAGGGCCACGCGGCGCCCGGCCGGGTTCTGCAGGCTGCTGCTGAGAAGGGCGAGCACTCCGCTGCCGAGGTTCGCACCGATCACCAGGCAGAGCGCCACTTTCAGGGAAATCACCTTGGACGCGGCCAGTGTGGCGGTGAGCAGCACGGCGGCCAGGCTGGAGTAGGAGATCATCGCGAACAGCGCGCCGGTCAGTGCGTCCAGCAGGACATCACCGGTGAGGGACGAGAACAGCACCTTCACGCCCTTGGCGGTGGTGATGGGCTCGGCGGCGGCGATGATCAGTTGCAGGGCGAGGATGATCAGCCCGAGGCCGATGGCCACGCGTCCGAGTTGGCCCAGGCGCGTTTGCTTGCGCGAGAGGAAGAAGATCACCCCGAAGAAGATCAGCAGCGGCGACAGCCACGACAGGTCCAGGGTCAGCACCCGCGCCATCAGTGCTGTGCCGACGTCCGCACCGAGCATGATCGCCAGGGCCGGGGCCAGCAGCATCAGCCCCTGGGCGACGAAGGAGCTGACCAGCAGCGCGGTGGCATTGCTGCTCTGTACCAGGGCGGTGACACCGATCCCGGCGGCAAAGGCCAGGGGCGGGCGGCGCACGCTGCGGCTGAGCAGGCGACGCAGGTTGGCGCCATACACGCGGAGAATGCCCGTACGCACGATGTGCGTGCCCCAGATGAGCAAGGCGACGGCCGAGAGCAGATTGAGCAGCGTCAGCATGGTGGCCCTCCTGGCGATCTCGAAGGCCGCTGTGTCCATGCGCGGGGAAACAGCGGCGCTGTCAGGCGAGGTGTAACGCGATTGTCATCTTTAGACCTTCATGGTCCTGCCGGTTATCCGGGGCTCGCCTGGCTTTTCTGGCATCTGCTGACAAGTAAAGCCTGTTCGCAGCCGTTCTGCTCGTTACCGATCAATGGCTTGAAGAAAAAAGTTGAGGTTGTTTCCGCAAGAGGGCGCCCTGTGGGAGCGAAATCATCCGCAACTGAAATCGCTCCCCCACGCAGCGCCGGTGGCGCGGCAGGCGTCAATGGCTTCAGCCGTTCTGCCTCCGCGCCCAGAATGGCTCTCCGGCGAAGCGCCCTTCGGCGCCGTAATAGCCGCGCTTGAGGGTGAGGTACTCGTCCACGTGGTGGCGTATGTCGTCGCTGTAGGCTTGGCGCTGGAGCGGGGCTCCGGCCGGGTTGGTGAAGTGCGCGGCGGCCAGTCGTGCGGCCTGGATACCGGTGCTGAGGGCGTAGCCAATGCCCATGGACGAGAGCGGATCGAAGGCCGCCGCCGCATCGCCTGCCGCTACCCAGCCGTCGCCGCAGCAGGGTTCCAGCCATTGCGAATGGGCGGGCCAGACGCGCAGCGGCTCCAGTACGTCGAGCCCGCCGATGCGCGCCCGCGTCCGCGGTGCCAACTCCAGCGCGGCCTGCCAGAACGCGGTGCGGCTGGCGTGGTTGTCCTGCAGCAGGTCGGAGTCGGTCATCAGCACCGATACAACACGACCATCGGGCACCGGTGCGCTGTACCACCAGCCTTGGGGCACGGACTCCACCAGGGAGCAGGCCTCTACCGATGTCGCTGACGCGTCGTGGTAGGTGGCGATGCCCACCAGCCGGTCATGGCGCTGCTTCTTCGCTCCCACGGCCCTTGCCAGCCACGCGCTGCGGCCGGTGGCGTCGATCAGGACGCGGCAACGCAGGGCCAGCTCGTGTTCCTCCACTGTCGCTTTCAGCCGCCAACCGTCGTCCTCACGCGTGACCTGCCGCAGCCGCGCATTGAGCACGGGTTCGGCGCCGAAGGCCCCGGCCGCGCTGGCCAGTCCTTTGTCGAAGCGACGTCGATCCAGGTGCCAGCCGTAGCCACGGCCGGTGAAGAGGAAGTCCCGCGCCTGTACCTGGTCGTCACCCCAGGCAGCGGTGAAGGCATAGGACGGGCGGAAACCGGCCGCGCGGAAGGCCTCGGCCACGCCGAGGTACTCCAGCAAGGGCAGTGCGCCGGGGGACAGGGTTTCGCCCACCTTGTCGCTGTCGTAGTCCGATTGTTCCAGCAACATCACCGAGAGACCGGTGTAGCGCCGCAGGGTGAGGGCGGCCGCACAAGCGGCCGGCCCTCCCCCGGCGATCACCACGTCGAGGGTCCTCGGCGCCTCAGCGTGCAAGGTGCCCCCGCGTGGCGATGGCCCGGCGTGTATCCACCTTCGGCCGCTCGGGATCGGGCGCCAGGTACCAGGTGTTGAAGAAGTTGGCGTCGGCGCCGGTCAGGACGTTGCCGGCGCCCGCCACCGCCACGCTGGCGGCAACGAACCGCTCGTTGTTGCGTTCGGTCTCCACGAAGTAGGGGAACAGGCTGCGGTAGGGCCCGGTCGCCTGGTTGGTGATGAAGCCCAGGTAATGCCAGGCCTGGATCATCTCCGAGAAGCTGTTGATCCCGCGGCTGTAGATCGACTGCAGCGCCGCAGGGATGCCGGACTGGTCCTGGCTGAGCGCCGTACTGTCGCCGGGCAGCACGTTCCATGGGCTTTGCGGCGGCCACCAGTAGGCGTAGTAGCTGGGCGCCTTGGGCACGCCGTTTTCCTTGTTCACTTCCGGGTCGGTGAAGTTGACGTACTGCACCGTGCACTGGAAGAAGTCGGCCTGCCACGGAATGGCCATGCGCTTGGTCAGGTCGCCCGGTTCGCAGCCCTGGAAGGCCAGGCCGGGGACGGTCTCGTTCTCCTGCGGGTCCAGGCCGTACTGGTAGTAGTAGGCCTCGTCGTGGCGGTGGCGGATGCGGAACGGCGCTTCATAGAGCTCCGGGCTGTACAGGCTCCAGGTCACTTCGATGCCGGGGCAGAGCGGGCCGCCCACGCAGTTGCCGACACTGGCGCGGTCCAGCGCGGTGACACCGGGCAACGGCGCCGGTGCATCGAGGCTGAACTTGCCGGCGGCCCATTGGCCGAGCAGGAAGTGCTGGGTGCGGGTCAGGGTGAGGAACTTGGCCAGCACTGCGTTGCTTACCGAGTTGGAACCTGAATTGAGCGGCATCATCGGGATGCCCGAGTCCGCGTCGAACAGTTGGCCCTGCTGGCCGTCGGTGAAACCGTTCGCGCCCGGATCACGGAACAGGCGGAAGTAGGCCTGGCGCAGTTCGGCCGTGCGCTCGCTGGCGTCGGTGGCATCGAAGGGGGGCGGCGAGAAGCTGTTGAGCGACGGTACCGACGCGACCCAGCGGTAGGTGCCGGGGCGTCGCAGGATGGGCTCGATGTCGCGGCTGTAGTTGGCCACGTAGTCGGGGTTGTAGCAGCCGTTGCTGAACAGTTCCGGTAGCAAGCCGAGGTCGCGCACGGCGACGTCGAAGGCCAGGTCGTCGAGGGTGACGATGTTTTCCAGTTCCGGGGCGAACTTGGGCGAGCCGACGATGCACCAGGCCGTCAGGTTCAGCACCTGGCCACTGGTCAGCGTCAGGGTGCAGGTCACCGGCCCGTCGGAGATGTCGTCATGCCAGCCGTCGGCGCCGGCGAAGCTGGTGATCGACTGGTTGCCGCCGGCGTGGCCGTAGCCGCCCAGAACCAGCAGGCGGCCCTGCTGGTCGGTGCGCATTTCCCCGAGTGTCTTGATCGGCAGTCCCTGGGACGGCGGTGGCGGGAAGGAGCCGAAGCGGTAGTCCGGCGGGATGCTGTCGCTGGAGAAATCGGCCACGCCGCCGGCGCCCTGCAGGGTGCGCGGACCGGGATCGATGATCAGCTGCTGGCGTGCCTGCTCGCCGGTAACGCTGGCATTGCGCAGCGGCACGCCGACTTTCTCGTAGCTGTTGTCCGGCCCCAGCAGCAGGTTGCCCTGGAGTTCCTGGAAGTTGTACCAGACGGCCTTTTTGTTCGCGACGTGCACGGTCCATTGCACGCTGGCCACTTGCGAGTCGTCCAGGGTGACTTCGCGGGTGGAGCCGTCCGCCGCCACGGCGTACACGGCAAAACGCGCGGCCTGGCGCTTGATGCGCCCTTCGGCGTCCTTGTACTGCTCGACATACACCGGCTGGCCCTGGTCGAACAGTTGCTGGCCCTGGGCGTCGCAGGCCAGGGGACGGCCGCCGATGGATTCGGGGGCGAGATAGAAGGCGTCGGGGCTGTTGCCGACCCTGGCAATGCCGATGCTCGGCGCGATGACGTACTGGTCCATTTAGGTTCCTCCTGTGTAGCGCGATCTTCCATTTCCACGACGGCGAGTTCCGCCGTGGGCCTCTTGCGACTAGTCGAAGTAGCCGGAGCAACCGGCGAAGAATTGTTTGGCCGGCATGGCCGGGTGCTGCTCGGTTGCCACGGTTTCGATCAGCAGACCCTGGGGGCCGGGCGGACCGCACAGGACCACGACGCCATCGGCGGTGCACAGCACGCGGCCGGGCGTGCCACGGTAGTCCCGCGGCGCTGGCGAGGCTCCGAGCAGTTCGAGGCGTTCGCCGGCGAAGGTGCTGAAAGCGGCGGGATAGGGGGGCGACTGGGCGCGAATCAGGTTGTGGATATCCCGTACGGGAAGCGACCAGTTGATGCGCATTTCGCGTTCGCCGCGCTTGTGGAAGAAGGTCGCCTGGCTGGCGTCCTGCGCGGTGAAGCGGGCGGATCCCTTTGCCAGGGCATCCACTGCGGCGATGGCCAGGCTGGCGAACAGCGGCAGGGTGCGCTGGAAAATGTCGGTGGCGGTTTCCCGTGGGTGGATGGGGACGATTTCCTGCAGCAGGATGGCGCCCAGGTCCAGTTCGTCTTCCACGCGATGCACGGTGACCCCGGTCTGGGTTTCGCCGTTGGCGACGGCCCAGTTGATCGGGGCGAAGCCGCCATAGCGTGGCAGTAGCGCGTCATGCAGGTTGATCCCGCCGTGGCGGGCGAGGTCGCAGACCTTGGGCGACAACCAGGTGCGCCAGTTGGACAGCACCAGCAAGTCCGGCTGCAGCGCGGCGATGCGCGCGCACAGCTCCGGGGCGTTGGCGTAGCGGCATTCGACAAGCGGAATGCGCCAGCGCTCCGCGAGGTCTGCCACGGAGGCCGCCCAGAGGTTGTCGGCGGGGTTGCGGCTCGGTGGGTGGGTCACCACCAGGGGAATATCGTGACCGCTGTCGAGGAGCGCCTCGAGGGTTTCGGTCCCCCAGCGCTGAAAGCCGAAGAAAACGATGCGCATCCTGTCGCCCGTCCCTGGTTCTTCCGTGGTGGAAAGGAAAACTAGTACCGCTGACCTATAAGTCAAATGCTGTTCATCGGGCGTGGTACTGGTCCTCCAACACTGCCTCTGCCCGCCCCCGCCGTCGCAGCAGCCAGCCGCCCTGTTCATCCAGCGCCACCTCCGCCGGAGCGGGATGCAGGCCGAACTGCAGCAGGCTGTGGTGATAGGCGTACGCGCCGCAGTTGGGCAGGACCAGCAGGTCCCCCGGTACGGGGCTCGGCAGTTCGAGGTCCTCCACCAGCACGTCCTGGGGCGTGGGCAGGCAGCCGGCGATGCTGACGCGCTGCAGCGGGCGCCCTTGCCCGCCCATCAGGCGCAGCAGCCGGTTGGCCTTGCCGTTGTAACCGCGCAGCAGGTTGTGGATGCCGCCGTCGACGATCACCCAGGTACGCCCGCGCGACTCGCGCACGTCCAGCACGCGGGTCAGGTAGCAGCCACTTTCGGCCACCAGGTAGCGGCCGACCTCCAGCAGCAGGCGCACCGGCATCGACGCGTCAGCCAGAAGCTCCCGCAGGCCCCGGCTGAAGCCCGGCAGGTCGAAGGCGGGCTCATCCCCGGCGTAGGGCACGCCCAGGCCGCCGCCGATATCCAGGCAGTCGAGGTGGTCGTGACCCTGCCGGCGCAGCGCCTCCAGGCGGCCCAGCAACCAGTTGGCGGGGCGCAGTAGGCGCCCGGGCTGCAGCACATTGCTCGCCACATAGCATTGCAGGCCGCGCAGGTGCAGGTCGTCCAGCCCGCCCAGGCCGGCCACCCCCTCGAACAGCCGGGCGTCGTCCATGCCGAACTTGCTGCTCGCCTCCGCCACCGGGATACCGTCGCGGGCCGCCTCCTCCAGCACCTCGGCTGGCGGGTGCACGCGCAGCAAGACGTCCTGGCGATAGCCCAGGCGCCGGGCCAGGTCGTTGAGTCGGCGCGCTTCTTCCAGGGATTCGATCACCACCAGCGCCGGGCGTGCTGCGCCCAGGCGTTCGAGCACCGGCGCGGATTTCGCCGGACCGGTGAAGAGCAGTCGCTCCGGTGGGAAACCTGCCGCCAGGGCCGTAACCAGCTCGCCTTCCGAGCTGATGTCCGCGCCCAGCCCGGCTTCCTGCAGCGTGCGGCAGATCCCCAGGGACGGGTTGGCCTTGAAGGCATAGTGCAATGCCGCTCCCGGTGGCAGGGCCGCCAGCAGGTTCATCGCCTGGCGGCGGATGCGCGCCAGGTCATAGGTGAAGAGCGGGGTTGCGAAACGCTCGGCGGCCCTGACCAGGGCGGCGTCCATGGCATGGTCTAGCATGAGTTTCTTCCATGAGTTTCAACGGTTCTTGGTACGACACGGCCCGCATCCAGGGAAGGAGCACCCCATGAAGATAGTTCTTGCGTATTCCGGTGGTCTGGATACCTCCGTCGCCCTGCGTTGGCTGAAGGAGCGCTACCAGGCGGAGGTGATCGCCTTCTGCGCCGATCTCGGTCAGCCGGAGGACTTCCAGGCAATTCGCGAAAAGGCCCTGGCCAGTGGCGCCAGCAAGGTGTTCATCGAAGACCTGCGGGAGGAGTACCTGCGCGATTTCGTCTTTCCGGCGCTGCGGGCCGGCGCCCTCTATGAGCGTCGATACACCATGGCCGCTCCCCTGGGCCGCCCGCTGATCGCGCGTCAGCTGGTGCGCATCGCCCATGCCGAAGGTGCCGAGGCCGTGGCCCATGGCTCCACTGGCAAGGGCAATGACCAGGTGCGCTTCTATGCCGGCGTGGTGGCCCACGACCCGGCGCTGCAGGTGCTGGCGCCCTGCGCCGAATGGGAGCTGAAGTCCCGCGACGAGGAACTGGCCTATGCCCGGCGACATGGCATTCCCGTCAGCGCCACGCCAGACAGCCCCTTCAGCATGGATGGCAGCCTATGGGGCACCAGCACAGAGTGCGGCAGCATCGACGACTTTCGTACCAGGATTCCAGCCAATGCCTACCAGTTGACCGCTGACCCCGAGTGCGCGCCGGATCTCCCGGCGCGCCTGACCATCGGTTTCGAGCAGGGGACGCCGGTGCGCCTCGACGGTCAGCGCCTGGACGCCGTCGAGCTGGTGCGCCGCCTCACGGAACTGGGCGGGCGCCACGGCGTGGGGCGCGTCGACATGGTGGAAAACAGCCTGATGGGCATCAAGAACCGCGCCCTCTACGAGAGTCCGGCCGGGGCCATCCTGCACGTCGCCCTTCGCGAGCTGGAGGACCTGACGATCGACTGCGACACCCTGCACTGCAAGGCCGAGCTGGCGCTGAAATATGCCGAACTGGCCTATCGCGGCCAGTGGTGGTCGCCCTTGCGTCAGGCGCTGGATGCCTTCGTCGACGCCAGCCAGGCGAATGTCACCGGCACCATTGCCCTGCGCCTGTACAAGGGCAGCATCACGGTGGAGGGGCGGGAAACCGACCACGCACTGTTCGATTACAGCCTTACCGCCCAGGACAGCGCGGACCGCTTCGACCACCCGGCGGGCATCGGCTTCGCCTATGTCTGGTCGTTGCCCCAGCGCATCCGCGCCAAGCTCCGCGGCCCCGCCTCGGAGCTCTGAAAACCCTGCGGACGGGGGCGACCGCCGGCCGGATCGGCTGCTAACCTGTGCCGACCTTCAGCAAGCGGCGCCCCCATGCTCAACCTCTACCACGCCAACGACCTGGAAAGCCTCGGCGAGCTGGCTTGCGCCTTGCTCGCACAACCCCAGAACGACCCGCTTGCACCCGCCCGGGTAGTCGTGCCGAGCCAGGGCATGGGGCGCTGGCTGACCCTGCAACTGGCGCGCAAGCAGGGCATCGCCATGCACCTGGACATCCAGTTGCCGGCACGCTTCGTCTGGGATGTCACCCGTCTGGTGCTTGGCGAGCTGCCGCCGCAGTCCGCGTTCAATCCGGTCACCCTTGGCTGGCGTCTCTACGATTGGCTGTGCGAACCGCACAACCTCACCCGTGCGCCACGCCTGGCGCAGTACCTGGACGGCGGCGACGAACGCCGCCGGCTGACCCTGGCCTCGCGCATCGCCGACGTCTTCGACCAGTACCTGCTTTATCGCGACGACTGGCTGGATACCTGGGAGCGCGGAGAGTTGCTGGGGTTGGGCGCGGACGAAGAATGGCAGGCCCTGCTCTGGCGTGAACTCACTGCCGATGGCCACCCCCACCGTGCGCGACTGCTGGGCGATCTGCTGGCCCGGCTGCACGCTGAGCCGGTCGAAGGGTTGCCGGAGCGACTGGTGGTGTTTGGCATCAGCAGCCTGCCACCGCATCACATGCGGGTACTGGAAGGCCTGGCGCGGCATTGCGAGGTGATCCTCTTCGCCCTCAACCCCTGCCGCGAGGCCTGGGGTGATATCCGCGATATCCGCGAGCTGGCGAGGCTGCCGGAGCCCGGCATCGACGACTGGTACCTGGACGTCGGCCATCCGCTGCTGGCCAGCCTCGGCAAGCAGGGACGTGATTTCTTCGACGCCCTTTTCACCCTCGGCGGCCAGGACATCGGCGTCTATGCCGAGGACGACGACCTGCGCGACAGCAGCCTGCTGCGCGCCGTGCAGAACGACATCCTGCGCCTGCGTACCCGTCATCCCGAAGAGCGCATGGTCATGCGCGAGGATGATCGGTCGCTGGAAGTGCACCTCTGCCATTCGCCCCTGCGCGAGGTGGAAGTGCTCCATGACCAGTTGCTGGCGCGCTTCAAGGCCGACCCCAGCCTTACCCCGGACCAGGTGGTGGTGCTGACCCCGGATATCGAGCGCTACGCCCCCTACATCGAAGCGGTGTTCGCCCCGCGTGAAGGCGTGCCGCGCATCCCCTTCAGCCTGGCCGACCGCAGCCTGCGCGCCGAGTTGCCACTGGTGGAAGCCTTCCTCGCCCTGCTGGAGCTGCCGCAGAGCCGCTTCGCCGCCGAAGAATTGCTGGCCTGGCTGGAACAACCGGCCCTGGCCGCCCGTGCTGGAATCGAGAACGAAGACCTGCCGCTACTGCGCGACTGGCTGCGCGACGCCGGTGTGCGCTGGGGGCGCGATGGTGCGCACCGGGCGCGTCTCGGCCTGCCGGAAGAAGGTGCCTTCAGCTGGCGGCAGGGGCTGGACCGCCTGCTGCTGGGATTCGCCGCGCCACCGCAACTGGCCGGCGACGCGCCCCCCCTGCTCGGCGACAGCTGGCCGCTGGATGCCCTGGAAGGCGCCCGCGCCCAACTGCTCGGCCGCCTCGCCGGCTTCGTCCAGCGCCTGGGCGCACTGGCCGACGATATGGCACGGCCACGCCCGCTGGCGGAATGGGCCGAGACCCTGCAGGGCCTGATCGACCAACTCTTCGACGAGCGCGAGGCGGGCGATACTTTGCTGCTGCTGTCCCAGGCCTGTGGCGCCCTGCGTGAACAGGCCGAGGCCGCCGGCATCGAGCGCCCGCTGGAACTGACTCTGGTGCGTCAGCATCTGGTGGCGGCCCTGGACCAGGGCAGCGGCGCCTCGGGCTTCCTCACCGGCGCCGTGACCTTCTGCACCATGGTGCCCATGCGCAGCCTGCCGTTCCGTCAGGTCTGCCTGCTCGGCCTGGACGACGGCGCCTTCCCGCGCCGAACCCCGGCCGCCGGTTTCGACCTGATTGCGCGCAAACCCCGACGTGGTGACCGCGCCCGGCGCCTGGACGACCGCTACCTGCTGCTGGAAACCCTGCAATCGGCGCGCGACGGCCTCTACCTCAGCTTCGTCGGCCGCGACCCGCGGGATAACGCCCATCTGCCGCCGTCGGTGCTGGTCAGCGAACTCCTGGAAACCATCGACCTCACCGCCATTGCGGGCGAGTGCAAGGCCAGCGAGCGGGTGCTGGTGCCCCACCCGTTGCAGCCCTTCGCCTCGACCAACTTCGGTGGGGGGCAGCAGGCCGGCTTCGCCGCGCCCTGGTTCCGTGCGGCCCAGCGCCTGGCGGAAGCCCCCCAGCCAGCTGCCGCGCCCTTCGCCCTGCCCTTGCCGGAGCCGGACGCCGACTGGTTGACCCTGGAACCGTCCCAACTGATCCAGTGCTTCCGCCATCCCGCACGCTTCCTCCTGGAACAGCGCCTCGGCCTGCGTCTTGCCGAGGCCGAAGAGGCCCTGGCCAGCGATGAGCCCTTCAGCCTCGAAGGCCCGGCGTGGCGTGGGCTGCGCCAGCTTGCCCTGGACGCTGTGGAGCGTGGTTGGTCCGAGCAGGACGAAAAGCGCATCGCCCGCGCCGCCGGCTGGTTACCCGTCGGCGAGCTGGGCCATGCCCTCTGGGGGCAACTGCGCGGCCCGGTACGCGCCTTCGCGCCGCGCCTGTTCGAAGCCCGGCCCGACGCGGTGCCCCAACCGCTGCTGGTGGATATCGAACTGGCCGGCGTGCGCATCCACGGCTGGCTGGACGGGGTTACCCCGGAAGGTCTGTTCGGCTGGCGCCTGAACCGTCTCGGTGAGTGGGAACTGGCGCCCTTCTGGCTGCGTCACCTGCTGCTCAACCTGGCCGCCACCCCCGGCATCGCCCGCGACAGCCGGCTGCTTTCTCCCGCTGGCGACTGGCAGGCCGGCCCCCTGGCCAACGCCCGCGAACTGTTGGAGCCCTGGCTGCGCGCCTACCGCGAAGCCCTGCTCACGCCCCTGCCCCTGCTGACCAAGTCCAGCTACGGCTTCGCCCACGGCCTACGCAAACCGGGCCGCAAGGAGCCGATCGAGGCCGCCCGCTCCAAGGCCCGCGTGGCCTGGGAGGGCATCGACTTCGGCCCGGCCGGCGAATCCCGCGACCCCTGGTATGCCCTCGCCTTCCGCGACCGCGAGCCACTGGGCGAGCGCTTCGAACAACTGGCCGAAACCCTGCTGGGCCCGGCGCTGGATGCGCTGGCGGGAGATGATGATGAGGAATGACGCCGTGCACTCTTGTAGGGACGTATCGAACTGTGGGGGCGAATTCATTCGCCAAGCAGACTGCAGGTCTGCCCCTCGAAACCCGGCAGTGGCGTTGATCTCCCTCACCCCAACCCTCTCCCAGAGGGAGAGGGAGCCGTTCGTGCCGGAGGACGCTGTATGAGCCTCGACCTGCTCAAGGACCCCTTCACCGGCTGCAGCCTGATCGAGGCCAGCGCCGGCACCGGCAAGACCTGGACGCTCACCGCCCTGTACGCGCGCCTGTTGCTGGAGCGCAAGCTCGGCGTCGGGCAGATCCTGGTGGTGACCTACACCACGGCGGCCACCGCCGAGTTGCGCGAGCGCATCCGTGCGCGACTGGCGGCGTTGCTGGCCATGTACGAAGGCGCGCCGGCACCCGACCCGGTGCTGGCCGGGCTGTACGCGCAGTATCCCGGCGAAGATGCCCATCGCCGCCTGTTGCTGGCGGTGCATGGTTTCGACGAGGCGGCCATCTTCACCATCCACGGATTCTGCCAGCGCGCCCTGCAGGACGCCGCGTTCGAGGCTGGTGGCGATTTCGACAGCGAGCTGGCCACCGACGACCGCGAAGTGCTCGATGCGCTGCTCGCCGACCTCTGGCGGCGCGAGCTGGCCGACGCCGAGCCGGCCTGGGCGCGCTTCCTGGCACAGAAACGCATTACCCCGACCTGGCTGCGCCAGCGTCTGCGTTCGCACTTGGGCAAGCCCTACTTGCGTGTCGAGCCGCGGGAGCACGAGGTTGGCGATCTGTCCGCCGCGAGCGAGGCCTGGAGTCATGCACAGGGCTTCTGGCAGGGCCAGGGTGCCGAATGCGTTGCCCAGCTCGCCCAACTCGACGGCCTCAACAAGCGCAGCTACGACGCCGCCAAGTTCGCGCTTTGGCAGACCGAACTGGATGCCTACTTCGCCGATCCGGCCGCTCTGTTCGCCGCGCCAACGGGCCTGGAGAAGCTCGGCACCGAGGCACTGGCAAAGGCCACCAAAAAAGGTTTCGATGCGCCGGAGCATGCCGTCTGCGCCGCGTTGCAACGGCTCTGCGACGCACTGGCGGAAGCCGCTCCCGCCGGTGAGGCCCGCCTGATCGACCTGCAGGTGCGCTTGCTGGACACCCTCAATCGCGAGTTGCCGGCACGCAAGGCAGCCCAGCGTCTGCTGGCCTTCGACGACCTGCTCAATCGTCTCGACGACGCCCTGCGAGGACCGGCCGGCGACGCATTGGGCCAGGCCCTGCGCGAGCGCTATCCGGTGGCCCTGATCGACGAGTTCCAGGACACGGACCCTGTGCAGTACGCGATCTTCCACCGTGTCTACGAGCAGCAGGGCGACCTCTGCTTCGTCGGTGATCCCAAGCAGGCCATCTACGCCTTTCGTGGCGCGGACCTCGCCACCTATCTCAAGGCCCGCGAGGAAGCCGCGCGGCAATACAGCCTGGACACCAACCACCGTTCCACGCCGCAGCTGATCGCGGCCCTCAACCGGGTATTCGACCGTCCCCTGCCCTTCGCCGAGCCCGGCCTGGATTACCCGCCGGTCGGCGCCAGCAGCAAAGCCCGTGCGCAGCTGGTGCTGCCCGAAACCGGTGCGCCGCTGGAGCTGGTCTGGCTGGGCGATGAGCCCCTGGGCAAGGGTGAGGCCGGCAGCGCGGTGGCCACTGACACCGCCCGGCGCATTGCCGGCCTGCTGGCCGCCAGTGCCCGTGGCGAGGCTTATTTCGACGAGGATGGCCTGCGTTCGCCGCTCAAGGGCGGTGATATCGCCGTGCTGGTCGCCAGCCATCGCCAGGCTGGGGACGTTGCCGCCGAGCTGGCCGCCCGTGGCGTACCCAGCGTGCGTCGCGGCCGCGACAGCGTCTGGCATAGCGAAGAGGCCGAGGAGCTGGCGGCGGTGCTGGCCGCCTATGCCGAGCCCGGCCGCGAAGGGGTGCTGCGCTACGCCCTGTCTACCCGCCTGCTGGGGCGCGATGCCCAGCAACTGGCGCGCTGCCAGGACGACGAGCATGCCTGGGACGAAGAGCGCGAGAACGCCGAGCGCTACCACCAGCTCTGGCAGCAGCAGGGTTTCATGCGTGCTTTCCGCGCCTGGCTCGATGAGCAGAGCGTGGCTGAGCGCCTGATCGCCCTGCCCGATGGCGAGCGACGCCTGACCAACCTCCTCCACCTGGCCGAACTGCTGCAAACCGAAAGCCTCCAGCGGCCCGGCCTGGAGCCGCTGCTGGCCTGGTTCAATGCCCAGCGCGCCGCCGAAAGCCACGGCGACGACGCCCTGTTGCGCCTGGAGAGCGATGCCGAGCGGGTACAGATCGTCACCGTGCACACCAGCAAGGGCCTGGAGTATCCGCTGGTGTTCTGCCCCTACCTTTGGGACGGTGCGCTGCTGCGCCGCGACGAGGACATCACCTGCCATACCGAGGACGGCACCCCGCTGCTCGATCTGGGTGGTGAACATTTCGACGAACACCGTGCCGGTGCCCGCCGTGAGCGCTTCGCCGAGCGCCTGCGCCTGGCCTACGTGGCGCTGACCCGCGCCCGTGACCGCCTCTGGCTGCACTGGGGGCCGGTGGCCCTGCCCAAGGCGAAGAAGGACGGCGAGCTGCCGGAAGATGGCTTGCACAGCTGCGCCCTCGCCTGGCTGCTGCATGGCCGCGAGCTGGATGAGGCCGATGTGCTCGGTGCCCTCGCCCAGCACCTGGCTACTCGCGATGGCGCCGCCCTGCGTGTTGAGCTGGAGGCCCTGGCCGAGGCCAGTGGCGGCCAGATCGCCGTGGTGGCGCCGCAGGCCGAGGACGCCAGCGCCCAGGGCGAGTCCCGCGCCCTGCCCCCGGCTGGCCTGGCCACCCTTGACCGCACCCTGGCCAGCGCCTGGCGGGTGGGCAGCTTCTCCGGCCTGGCCGCTGGCCTGCACATGGAAGCGCCCGACCGCGACGGCCTGGTCGTGCCGCCGGCCAGCGAACCGGGAAGCGGCTTCTTCGCCTTCCCCCGGGGCGCCCGCGCCGGTACTTGCCTGCACGCCATGCTGGAGGATTGGATGCGCGGTGAAGGCGAACTGCCGGCGCTGGTGCAGAAACACTTGCAGGGCCACGGCTTGCCGGACAGCTGGACGGAGATCGCCAGCGCCCACCTGCAGCGGGTGCTGGATACCGACCTGGACGGCCAGGGCCTGCGCCTGTCCGCATTGGCCCCCAACCGCCGGTTGCCAGAGCTGGGCTTCACCTTCCCGGTGGCCGGGCTGGATGTCGGCCGCCTGCGGGCGATCCTTGCCGACCCCGTCCACGGACTGCCGGAGGTGATGCGCCTGGCCGCCGAGCGCCTGGAGTTCGACACCCTCAAGGGCTTCATGAAGGGCTTCATCGACCTCACCTTCGAGCACGACGGGCGCTGGTACATCGCCGACTACAAATCCAACTGGCTCGGCCCGGATGCCAGCTACTACGGTGGTGAGCGCCTGGAGCAGGCTATCGCTGCCGAGCACTATCACCTGCAATACCTGATCTACCTGGTGGCGCTGCGACGCTTCCTGCGCCAGCGCCTGGCCGGCTTCGCCAGCGAGCAGCTGGGCGGCGCCTGGTACCTCTTCCTGCGCGGCATGCCAGACGCCGGGGTGTTCTTCCATCGTCCTGCCGACAGCCTGCTGGATGCGCTGGATCTGCTGTTCGAGGAGGGCCGCTGATGAGCCTGGCCGATTGGTCCCTGGGACCGCTGGAGCGCCATTTCACCGAGAGCTTGCAACGCCTCGACCCACAGGCGTCGGACGCCGTGCTGGCCGCTGCCGCGCTGTGCTGCCAGGCGCTGGGTGACGGCGATGTCTGCCTGCCCCTGGCGCGCTGGGCCGGACAGCCGTTGTTCGTCGAGGGCGGCCCCGGCCTGCAGGCGCCTGCCCTGCCCGCCTGGCTCACGGCCCTTCAAGCCTCGCCCCTGGTGGCGCCCCCCGGTGGCTATGCACCGCTGACCCTGGACGGTGCACGTCTCTATCTCAGCCGTTACCACGCCTACGAGGCGAGATTGGCGCAGAACCTGTTGCAGCGGGCGACGGCACGGCCGAGCGTGGACGAGGCGCAACTGGGCGAGTCCCTGGCCCGCCTGTTCGCCCGCAACACTCAACAGCCCGACTGGCAGCGGCTGGCAGCCGCGCAGGCGGTACGGCGCAACCTGGCCGTGATCTCCGGTGGCCCCGGTACCGGCAAGACCACCACCGTGGTCCGTCTGCTGGCGGCGCTGCTGGAACAGCCGGGCGGTGAACGGCTTGCCATCGGCCTGGCCGCGCCTACCGGCAAGGCCGCCGCGCGCATGGCCGAAGCCATCCGCAACGCCAAAGCCGAATTGCCGGTAGCTGACGCCATCAAGGCCGCGCTGCCGGAAGAAGCGCGCACCCTGCACCGGCTGCTGGGCAGCCGTGGTGACACGCCGAAGGTTCGCCATCACGCGGATAACCCGCTGCCGCTGGATGTGCTGGTGGTGGACGAGGCCTCGATGGTGGACCTGGCGCTGATGGCCAAGCTGCTGGACGCCTTGCCGCCCAATGCGCGGTTGATCCTGCTGGGTGACAAGGACCAGTTGGCGGCGGTGGAGGCGGGTGCGGTGTTCGCCGAACTGTGCGAAGGGCGTGGCTTGGATGTGGCTGCGGCCGCCGACCTGACGCGGATCACCGGGCAACCGGTGCCGGTGGAACACCCCCGCTCGCGCCTCGGGGACGCCGTGGTACTGCTGACCCACAGCCACCGTTTCGCCGGCGACAGTGGCATTGGCGAGCTGGCGCGACGCATCAACGGTGGCGATGCCCGTGGCACGCTCGAGCTGCTGCGCGGCGGTCACCCGGACCTGGCGTGGAATGCCGGCCCTACTCCGGCGGCCCTGTTGGAGCGGCTGGAGACGGGTTATGCGCCCTACTTCGTCGCCGTGCGCACCGCTGACCCGGCTTCCGCCTTTGCCGCCTTCAACGGCTTCCGTGCGCTCACCGCACAGCGCGAAGGCTCCTGGGGCGTGAGTGGCATCAACGAAACACTGGAGGCGCGTATCAAGCGCCGCCTGGGCGTGCCTTCGCGCGAGCGCTGGTACCCCGGCCGCGCGGTGATGGTGCGGCAGAATGACTACGCCCTGGGTCTGTTCAACGGCGATATCGGCCTCTGCCTCGCTACGCCCCACGGCCTGCGGGTGTTCTTCGAGGGCGATGAGGGCTACCGGCCCTTTGCTCCAGCCCGGCTTCCGAGCCATGACAGTGCCTTCGCCATGACCGTGCACAAGAGCCAGGGTTCGGAGTTCACCGAGGTGCTGCTGGCCTTGCCGGAGCAGCCCAGCCCCCTGCTCAGCCGCGCGCTCTTCTACACCGGCATCACCCGGGCGAAGAAGAAGGTGGAAATCTGGGGGCTGCCGGCACGGCTGAGTGAAGCGGTATCGACCCGTGCCGAGCGGGCAGCGGGATTGGCGGAGCGCCTTGGCGTCGCGGCGCCTGTCGACAACCCGCAAGCGCCGACGCCCGCAGCGGTCAACGGGCAGGATCAGTTGAGCCTGTTCTGATCACGACGCGGATGGAACCGCTCTTGTCGGTTGGTACGGGCGGCCTTTGCATAGGATCTACAGACTACGGATTCCCACAAACAACAAGCCCGGCATCCGCCGGGCTTTGAGGGTTTGCAGCGAGTTGGATCAGCTGACGCGCTGGGCTTGCAGCAGGCGGTCGGCGCCACCTTCGGCGACGCGCAGGGCGTTGGTGCGATCGGAGCCGCCTTCAGCTACGCGGAAGCTATTGGTGCGATCCGAGCCACCTTCGGCAATGCGGTTGGCACCGGTGCGGTCGGCACCACCTTCGGCGACGCGGTCCAGCACCATAAAGCTGCCTTCAGCAGCCACCGGCTCGATGACCTGGATAGTGGTGGCTTCCCTGGACTCACCCAGCACCGGCTGGGAGTCAGACGGCAGGGCGAAGACGGAGGTGCTCAGAGTGGCGATGAACAGGGCGGCGAAGGCTTGGGTTTTCATGATCGTGGGCTCCTCAAGGGGGCTGGAAACTGGGTACGGAGCCAATCTTACGGATGGGGTGTTGATTAAGAAGTGATCACTCCAGATAGAGAACATCAACGTTGTTGATGGTGCAGTGCGCCCTTTCAGATCAATGGGTTAGTTGATTCACGCGGCCGCCCTGGCCGTTCGACCCAGGAGAGATCGGCTCGCCGAAGTGCATTTTCCCCCCGGCAGCGGGGCCACCATTCGTCTGCAATCCCGCCTGGCCAGCGAATGCGGTCAATCCTTGCCTGTACAGCCCCGACCTGGACAGGGAGGTCAGCATGGCCAAGCGCACCGAATCGACGAAACCCCGCAGAAAGGCTGCAGGCAAGCGACTGGACGTCCGCCGCGACTCCATGGATTTCCGCGACCTCACCTACTCCGCGTCCCTGGCGCCGCTGCCCGACGAGCTCTATCCGGACTGGCCGTTACTGCACATCCTCGACCAGGGCGAGGAAGGCGCCTGTACCGGTTTCGGCCTGGCCGCAGCGATCAACTACTTGCGTGGCCGACGTGCGCTGCCCGGCCGCGCCAGTCCGCAGATGCTCTTCGCCATGGCCCGGCGTTATGACCAGTGGCCGGGGGAGAACTACGACTTCAGCAGCGCCCGAGGCGCCATGAAGGGCTGGCACAAGCATGGTGTCTGCCTGGAGGGCAGTTGGCGGGGTGGCAGCGGCTTGACCCCCGCGATCCAGCAGGAGGCGCTGGATATCCCCCTGGGTGCCTATTTCCGGGTCTTCTCGCGGATCAACGACGTCCAGGCAGCCCTGCGTGACGTCGGCGTGCTGTTCGCCTCGGCGCGTAACCATGAGGGTTGGCGCGCGCCCCGGCGTGGCGTTATCGACTGGAAGCCGGATTCACCGGACATCGGTGGTGGGCACGCCTTTGCCCTGATCGGCTACAACCGTGACGGTTTCCTGGTGCAGAACTCCTGGGGGCCTGACTGGGGCGGTTACCGCCAGGGCAAGGCCTCATACGCGGGGGTGGCGCTGTGGAGCTACGCCGATTTCGAGGCCAATGTCTGGGACGTCTGGGTCGCGCAGCTGGGGGTTGCGGTCAACCATGGCGTCACCGACACCGCCACCCGCTATGTGTCCGACGGCGGCACTGCACGCCTGGCGCTGCAGGGACCGCCCCAGGAAGCGATCTACCTGCATTACCTGCACATCGACGATGGCCGTTTCGACGGCCTGGGCCAGTACGCCTCCGACCTGGTCCAGGTGGAGGCCATCATCGAAGAGCTGCAACACAGCAAGCCGCAGCACCTGCTGCTCTACGCCCACGGCGGGCTGAACAGCGTGAACGGCTCGGCCATGCGCGCGTTCAAGTGGCGGCCGGCATTCCGCGACAACGGCGTGCACGAACTGCATTTCATCTGGGAGACCGGCCTGCTGGCCGAACTGGGCGACATCCTGCTCGGCAAGTTGCCCCTGGTAGGCGAGCGCGTGGGCTCGGTGAGCTCCTGGTGGGACAACCAGGTGGAAAGCCTGGTCCAGCCCGCCGGCTTCGCTCTCTGGCAGGAAATGAAACGGGATGCCGATCGCGCCTTCCAGAAAGGTGCGGCGGGAACGCAGGCGCTGCAGCGCCTGGTGGGCTGGCTGGCCGCCCAGGGAACCCAGGCACCCAAGGTCCATCTGGTCGGCCACAGCGCGGGTTCCATCTGGCATGCACGCCTGTGGCAGGCCTGGCAGGCGCTCAACGGTCCGGCCATCGACAACCTGGTGTTGTTCGCCCCGGCCTGCACCCTCGAGCTTTACCAGACGACCTTTCTCAAGGCGCTGGGGCACGGCATCCGCCAGCAGACGCTGTTCGTGCTGTCGGACCAGGCCGAACAGGAAGACAACGTTGCCAAGGTCTACCGCAAGTCGCTGCTCTACCTCGTCTCCAATGCGCTGGACGACCGGCAACGGCGGATGCCGCTACTGGGCATGCAGAAGTTCCAGCCAGCCCAGCAGCCGCCCGGCAGCACCCTGGTGGTCGCTTCCACCAGCGGCCCGGCCAGCCGCAGCACCAGCCATGGTGGATTCGACAACGACCTGCAGACCATGGACCACCTGCTCCGGGTGGTGCTGGACAGCGGCGGCTTCCGTGGTTTCAAGGTGGATGAGTTGAAGGGGTATTGAATTCATTCGCTAGGCAGGCCGAAGGTCTGCCCTTGGACCGCGGGGGCAGCGGCGCAGCCCTTGGCAAATGAGTTCGCCCCTACAAGTAAGCCGTTCACCATGAAAAACGGGGCCGAATGGCCCCGTTCTTCATTGCTTCGGCTTACTGCCCAGGAATGTCCTTGCGCAGTTTCACCGGGTCTTCCTTGCGCCCGCGTGCGATACGCATGCGGATGTTCAGCGCCTCCACGGCCAGGGAGAAGGCCATGGCGAAGTAGACGTAGCCTTTCGGCACGTGAACTTCGAAGGATTCGGCGATCAGCACGGTACCGACCACCACCAGGAAGGCCAGGGCCAGCATCTTCAGGCTCGGGTGCTTGTCGATGAAGTCGCTGATGGTACCGGCGGCCAGCATCATCACCAGGACGGCAACGATGATCGCGGCGACCATGACCGGCACGTGGGACACCATGCCGACGGCGGTGATGACCGAGTCCAGGGAGAACACGATGTCGATGATGGCGATCTGGATGATGGTGCCGATGAAGTTACGCGCCGCGCCTGAGGGCGCCGCGTTGGTCTCATCTTCGCCTTCCAGGCTGTGGTACATCTCGGTGGTGCTTTTCCACAGCAGGAACAGGCCGCCGAAGAACAGGATCAGGTCACGGCCGGAGATGCCCTGGCCGAACAGGTGGAACAGGTCGGTGGTGAGCCGCATGATCCAGGTGATGGAGAGCAGCAGCAGGATGCGGGTGATCATCGCCAGCGCCAGGCCGAAGAGGCGGGTGCGTGCCTGCATGTGCGGCGGCATGCGGGCCACGAGGATGGCGATCATGATGATGTTGTCGATACCCAGGACAATCTCCAGGGCGGTCAGGGTGAAGAAGGCGACCCAGATTTCCGGGCTGGTCAGCCATTCCATGATGCGTTGATCCTCATGAGTGTCGTGTGGCTAGGGATGGGACACGAAGAAGCCGGAAAGAGCTTAGGCAGTTTCCGGCTTCCTCGGGGGTGTCATTCAGCGGCTGGTCAGTGCGATCCAAAAAGCGGGAACACACCCAGCAACAAGGCGGCGAGGAGGATACACAGACAAATCATCACCGCCCACTTCAATGTGAAGCGCTGGTGGTCGCCGAACTCGACCTTGGCCAGGCCCACCAGCAGGTAGGTGGAGGGTACCAGCGGACTCAGCAGATGCACCGGCTGGCCTACGATAGACGCTCGCGCCATCTCTACCGGGCTGATGCCGTAATGGCTCGCCGCCTCGGCCAGAACCGGTAATACGCCGTAATAAAAAGCGTCGTTGGACATGAAGAAGGTGAACGGCATGCTCACCACCGCGGTGATCACCGCCATGTACGGCCCCATGGACGGCGGGATGACCGCCAGCAGGCTCTTGGACATGGCTTCTACCATGCCGGTGCCGGACAGGATGCCGGTGAAGATGCCCGCCGCGAAGATCAGGCCGACCACCGCCAGCACATTGCCGGCATGGGCCGCGACCCGTTCCTTCTGCTGCTGCAGGCAGGGGTAGTTGATGATCATGGCGATGCTGAAGGCGATCATGAACAGCACGGGCAGCGGCAGCAGGCCGGCGATCAGGGTCACCATCAAGGTGGCGGTCAGCGCGCCGTTCACCCAGAGCAGCTTGGGCCGGCGGGCTTCCGGGTACTGCGAAACGCTGATCTCGTCATGGTTGAGCTGGTCGTCCGGCAGGTGCAGCACGCCGAGACGCGCACGTTCGCGCTTGCCGTAGGCCCAGGCCAGGCCGAACAGGGCGATGGCGCCGGCGGCCATGGCCGGGATCATCGGCACGAAGATGTCCGAGGGGTCGACGTGCAGGGCGCTGGCCGCGCGGGCGGTGGGGCCGCCCCAGGGGGTCATGTTCATGATGCCGCCAGCGAGGATGATCAGGCCGGCCATGATCAGCGGGCTCATGCCCAGGCGGCTGTACAGCGGCAGCAAGGCGGCGACGCAGATCATGTAAGTGGTGGCGCCGTCACCGTCCAGGGAGACGATCAGGGCCAGGGCGGCGGTGCCCATGGACACCTTCAGCGGGTCACCCTTCACCAGCTTGAGGATCTTGCGCACGGCCGGGTCGAACAGGCCGGAGTCGATCATCAGGGCGAAGTAGAGGATGGCGAACATCAGCATCACGCCGGTGGGCGCGAGCTTGCTGATGCCTTCCAGCATCATCGGGCCGATACCTGCGGCGAAGCCGCCGAGCAGGGCGAAGGCGATTGGGACGATGATCAGGGCGATCAGGGCGGACAGGCGTTTGGTCATGATCAGGTACATGAAGCAGATGACCATGGCGAAGCCGAGCAGAGTCAGCATGGCAGTTCTCCGGACGTGATTCGGGCGGGACGGGGG
>NZ_SCOK01000014.1:0-123366 GCF_005502555.1 Pseudomonas sp. D(2018) | reverse complement strand
ACCTCACATAAACCACCGCCATGCCCCTTCTCCACCGCGCCATCCACGCCAGGGCCGGTGAACTGGCCCCGGCCCTGGCCGCCTTCGCCCTGCTGCTGTGCCTGTTCGGCGGCTACTTCATGCTGCGGCCGGTACGCGAAACCATGGGCATCGCCGGCGGTATCGAGAACTTGCAATGGCTGTTCAGCGCCACCTTCGTCGTCATGCTGCTGGCGGTGCCGGCCTACGGCTGGTTGAACGCGCGGGTACCGCGACGGGTGTTCCTCGACTGTGTCTACCTGTTCTTCGCCAGCAACCTGCTGGGCTTCGCCTGGCTGCTGTGGCGCACGCCGGACCCGCTGTGGGTGGCGCGGGCCTTCTATGTCTGGCTGTCGGTCTACAACCTGTTCGTGGTGTCGCTGGCCTGGAGCCTGCTGGCGGATGTGTTCGATCGACGCCAGTCCAAACGTCTCTTCCCCTCCATCGCCGCCGGGGCCAGCCTGGGCGGGTTGCTCGGTCCTGTACTGGGCGGCCTGCTGGTGGAGCCTCTGGGCACGGCAGGGCTGCTGGCCTTGGCCGCCCTGCTCCTGCTGCCGACCCTGGCCCTGCGCCGGTTCCTGATGACCTGGCGCGGTATCGGTGGGGCAGGAAGGCCCGGCGCAGAAAGCGAACCACCGGAGCGCCCGGTGCCCGGCAATCCCTTCTCTGGTATCAGCCTGGTGCTGGGCTCTCCCTATTTGCTGGGTATTTGCACCTTCGTCCTGCTGCTGTCCTGCACCAGCACGTTCCTCTACTTCGAGCAGGCACGGCTGGTGGCAGCGCTGTTCCCGGACAGTCGACAGCAGGTCCGTGTGTTCGCCCTGATCGACTTCAGCGTGCAGTCGCTATCCCTGATCTGCCAGCTCTTCGTCGCCGGGCGCGTGGCCCAGCGTTTCGGCGTTGGCGCCCTGTTGGCAGTGGTGCCGCTGCTGGTCGCCCTGGGCTTTCTCGCCCTGGCGTGGCAACCGCAATTCGCCGTGTTGGCCGGGGTGATGGTGCTGCGTCGCGTGGGCGAGTACGCCTTCATTCGGCCGGGGCGGGAAATGCTCTTCGTACCGCTCGGCGCCCAGCAGAAGTACCGGGCGAAGAACTTCATCGACACCGTGGTCTATCGCGGAGGCGACGCCCTCAGCGCCTGGCTCAACACGCTGCTCATCGGCATCGGCCTTGCTGCCGCCACGGTGGCGCTGGTTGGCGCAGGCGTAGCCGTGGCCTGGTCCGTACTGGGCTGGCGCCTGGGCGTGCGGCACGAGCACACTGAATCCTCGGCAAGCCCACAGGAGGCCAAGCCATGAGAACCGGTATCACCCGCGCCGAATTCCTCCGCCTCAGTGCGGGTACGGCACTTCTGGCCATGAGCCCATTCAGCCTCGGCGCCGACTTGGAGCCGCATCCATTGCGCCGCCGCGCCATCCCATCCAGCGACGAGCAGTTGTCCGTGATCGGCGTCGGCACCTACCGGGGCTTCGACATCTCCCATGATGCCAGCGAGGCCTGGGCCGACTGCCGCAAGGTACTGGAAGCGCTCTTCGCGGCCGGCGGCTCGGTGATCGACAGCTCACCCATGTACGGCCAGGCGGAAGAAGTGATCGGCGGCTTGCTGAACGAGCTGAAGGCCCATGAGCATGCCTTCGTCGCCACCAAGGTCTGGACCCAGGGGCGTCAGGGCGGCGTGAAACAGATGCAACACTCCATGCGCCTGTTGCAGCGCCAGCACATCGACCTGATGCAGGTACACAACCTGGTGGACTGGAAGGAGCACCTGACAACGCTGCGGCAATGGAAGGAGGAAGGCCGCATCCGCTATCTGGGCGTCACTCACTACACCTCCAGCGCGTACGACGAACTGGAAAAGGTGCTACGCGCCGAGAAGCTGGACTTCCTGCAGGTCAACTACGCCCTCAACGACCGCGACGCCGAAGCGCGCATCCTGCCCCTGGCGCAGGAGCGCGGCGTGGCGGTGCTGGTCAACCGCCCTTTCGGCGGCGGCAACCTGCTGCGCAACCTCATGCCGCAACCACTACCGGATTGGGCCGCCGACTACGACTGCACCAGTTGGCCGCAACTCTTGCTGAAGTTCTGCCTGAGCCACCCGGCGGTAACCTGCGTGATCCCCGGAACGGGCAACCCCCGCCACATGCTGGACAACCTCCAGGCCGGGCGGGGGAAGGAACCCGACCAGGCGTTGCGGGACAGGCTGACTCAGCTCCTGTAGGGTCCATGTGCGTCTGTAGGATGGGTAGAGCCTGCGAAACCCATCGATCACGGTCCGCATGGGTTTCGCCCGCCCCATCCAATTGCGGAAGCCTTTCCCGCCCGTCCTCAGGCCGAGAAGCCACCGTCGATCATCAGGTTGGCGCCGGTGATGTATCCCGCCTCCGGGCCGGCCAGGTAGGCCACGAAGCTGGCGATCTCCTCGGCCTGGCCATAGCGCGGCAGGGCCATGATCTGCTTGAGGGATTCAGCGAACTCGCCCTGGTCGGGGTTCATCTCGGTGTCCACCGGGCCCGGTTGCACGTTGTTGACCGTGATGCCACGCGGCCCCAGGTCACGGGCCAGGCCCTTGGTGAAGCCGGCCACCGCCGCCTTGCTCAGGGCGTACACCGAGCCGCCCGCAAACGGCATGCGCTCGGCATTGGTGCTGCCGATGGTAATGATGCGGCCGCCCTCGCCCATCACACGGGCGGCTTCCTGGCTGGCGATCACCACACTGCGGACGTTGACGTCCAGCGTACGGTCGAGGTCGTCGATGCTGAACTCTTCGATGGGCGCCACGGCCAGCACGCCAGCGTTGTTCACCAGGATGTCGAGGCGGCCATAGGTTTCCACCGTGTGGCGGATGGCAGCGCGGATGGCCTGCTCATCGCGGCTGTCCGCCTTGATGGCGATGGCGCGGCCACCAGCGGCTTCGATGGCCTGGACCACTTCAAGCGCGCTGCTGGCGGATGCAACGTAGGTCAGGGCGACGGCGGCGCCTTCCTTTGCCAGGCGCTTGGCAGTCGCGGCACCAATGCCGCGGGAACCGCCCTGGATGAATGCGACTTTGCCTTCGAGGGTTTTGTGGGTGCTCATTGAGGAATCTCCGGGAACCAGGGGTGTGGTTGAGTACGGCCCCAGTATTGGCCTCCGATTCACAACCGATAAGCCGGCAATCGCTATATTCAGTCGATACCAATGGTTTATGGAGACCCCATGGAAACCCTCAGCAGCATCGAGTGCTTCGTGCGCGCCGCCGAGGCTGGCAGCTTTGCCGAAGCCGCGCGGCGCCTGGGCTTGACCCCCGCCGCGGTGGGCAAGAATGTGGCTCGGCTGGAATCCAATCTTGGCGTTCGGCTGTTCCTGCGCAGCACCCGGCGCCTGACCCTGACCGAAGCCGGCGAGCGTTTTCTGGCGGAGGTGAGTGGCGGGCTGGCGAGCATCCAGGGGGCGGTGGCGAACCTCGCCAGCAGCCAGGGCCAGCCGGCAGGCACGCTCAAGGTGAGCATGGGCGTGGCTTTTGGCCGCGACTACATCCTGCCGCACCTCGCCGACTTCCTCGCCCGCTACCCGGCCATCGTCCCCGACTGGCAGTTCGACAATCGCCCCGTGGACCTGATCGGTGAAGGCTTCGATGCCGCCATCGGTGGCGGCTTCGAGCTGCCACCTGGGGTAATTGCCCGCCAGTTGGGGCCGGCCCACCGCGTGCTGCTGGCGTCCAAGGATTACCTGGCGCGCAGCCCGGCCATCGAATCACCGGAAGATCTCGCCCGGCACGACGGCATCCTCATCCGCTCGCCCCAGACCGGGCGCGTGCGCAGCTGGCCGTTGCGTACCCGCGACGACCGCCAGGCGACGTTCGAACTGAAGCTGCGCATGGCCATGACCGACCCGGAGGCTGCCTGCCATGCGGCCATGCAAGGGCTGGGCGTCACACTGGTCAGCACGGTACACGCCCTGCCTCACCTCAAGCGCGGCACCCTGGAACGCGTGCTGCCGGACTGGTATGTGGATACCGGCAGCCTGTCCCTCTACTTCAGCGCGCAGAAATTGCTGCCGGCCAAGACCCGCGTATTCATCGACTTCATCGTCGAGCGCTTCCGCCAGCAGAAGCTGGCGGAGCAGTTCAACGCCAACTGGCGGCCCTGACGCGGAACGCGGTTTCGCACGGGCCACAAGGGTGGAAGTCGCTCTTCACTTCCACCAGCGCGCCACACCGGGGCCCGATGCTGATGGGTTTCGCTTCGCTCTACCACATCCTACGAATGGGTCCGGGCCTCAGAGGTGCTCGCTGCGGGCGGCCACATACAGGTTGCGCCCGGCACCGAGGCCGAATGCGGTAGCCGCCAGGCTGATGACGACGAAGATGATCCCTACCGCGCTCCAGCCGTGGGTCAGGTCATGCACCACCCCCACCATCAGCGGCCCCATGGCGGCCAGGGTGTAGCCCACGCCCTGGGCCATGCCGGAGAGGTTGGCAGCCACGTGGGCATCCCGCGAGCGCAGCACGATCAGCGCCAGGGCGATGCTGAAGGTGCCGCCCTGACCCAGGCCCAGCACCACCGCCCAGCCCCAGATTCCAGTGAGCGGCGCATAGAGCATGCCCAGCAAGCCGGCCAGGGTCAGGCCCATCACCAGCACCACGGCCAGACGCTGGTCGCGGCCGCGGGTAGCCAGCCAGGGGGCGCCAAGGGCGCTGATCAGCTGCGTCATCACCGAGCCCGACAGCACCAGCCCTGCCTCCACCGCGGAGAGTCCACGGTCGGTCAGGATCGACGGCAGCCAGCCAAAGACGATGTAGGCCAGGGACGATTGCAGACCCATGTAGAGCGTCACTTGCCAGGCCAGCGGGTCGCGCCACAGGCCCGTCACCTTGTAGGCCTGTCGATGGGCGTGTTGGCCCTGGCGCGCCTGGGGCAGCCAGATCAGCGCGGCGAGGATCGCCGGCAGCGCCCAGAAGGCCAGCGCCGGTTGCCAGGCGTGGTCCAGCAGCTCGGCCAGCGGCACCGTGGCGCCCGCAGCCAGCGCCGCGCCCAGGCACAGGGCCATCGTGTAGACCCCGGTCATCAGCCCGGCGATATGCGGGAAGTCGCGCTTGACGATCCCCGGCAGCAGCACGCCGATAATGCCGATGCTCGCCCCGGCCACCAGGCTGCCGAGGAACAATCCGGCGACCGGGAACAGGCTGCGCAGGACGATGCCGCCGGCCAGGGTGAGGAGGATCAGCAGCACCGTGCGTTCGCTGCCCAGGCGTCGCGCCAGCAGGGGCGCCAGTGGCGCGAACAGGCCGAGGCAGAGCACCGGCAAGGTGGTCAGGAGTCCGGCGCCGGTGGCTGACAGGCCCGTGGCCTCGCGCACCATGTTCAGCATTGGCGCCAGACTCGACAGCGCCGGGCGCAGGTTCAGCGCCACCATCACCAACCCCACCAACAGCAGCCAGGTACTGCCATGCAGCGCATGGGGTTGGGGTTCGTCATCGGCTTCGGCGTCGATCAGCAGCTCTTCCGGCGGGCAGGCCGGCTTGGGGTCATCCAGGGGGTTCGGGGCATTCATGCAAGGCAGTTCCAGAAAGGGGGCGAGGTCAGATCAGCAACGCACGGTTGGCCGCAGCGGCGGCGTCCGCGTCTTGTCGTTCGATGGCATCGAGCAATTCGCGGTGCAGGTCGAAACTCGGCTGCGCTCGCTCGGGGTCGGAGATGGTGCGTTCCAGCCCCACGCGTATCACTTGGGAGAAGTAACGGTACAACTGGCTCAGCACCGGGTTGTGGGCGCTGTCCACCACCCGCTGGTGGAAGGCCAGGTCATGGACGATGTAGTCGTCGATGTCCTCGTAGCTGGAGCGCGCGGCGGAGGCTTCCAGGGCCAGGCGCAGGGCTGCCAGGTCCTCTTCGGTGCGGCGCTGGGCTGCCAGGCGCGAGGCTTCGATCTCGATCATCCCGCGCGCTTCCAGGGCCTGCTCCACCGAGCTGCGCGCCAGCGCCTGCATGGTGGACAGCGGGTCGGCGCAGGCGCGCACGTAAGTGCCATCACCCTGGCGGACCTCCAGCACGCCGGAAAAGGTCAGCACCCGCACGGCTTCGCGCACCGTGTTGCGGCTGATGCCGATGATCTCGGCCAGTTCCGGCTCCGACGGCAGGCGCTGGCCCAGGGGCCAGGTACCGTCATCGATGCGTTGGCGAATCTGCTCCAGGGCGATATCCACCAGGGAGCGCTTGAGGGAAGTGGTGGGCATGGCAAACATCCAATCATCCGATGAATTTCAGGCGACGAAGGTTAGCTCCCTAATCAATTCGCCGCAACCGACATAGTTGCGAGTAATGAAATAGTCATTATCGGCGGGGATGATTTTTCCCCCTCCCCGGCCATTGGTAGCCTGCGCGCTCTGACCCACACACCGCTCGGGGCCACCCCATGAAACACGCACACATCCTTGCGCTGGCCGTAATGGCACTGACCCTCACCGGATGCGCCAGCCAACCCGAACCCGAGCAACGCCCCTACACCGACGCCGAGGTGAAGCAGTTCGCCCTGGAAATGCTCAGCCGCGCCGGTCTGCCCTACGACGATTACGAGAAGGTGCGCCAGGCCCTCACCCACCCCAAGGTGCCCGAAGCGGGGAAAGACCTGCCGAAGGAAATGCCGCGCAAGGGGTGAAGTCTCTATTCGAGCCTGACAGGGCTCCCTGTGGGGCCAGTTCATTCGCCAAGCAGGCCTGCGGCCTGCCGTAGGTCGGACAGAGGAACGAAGCCCAACGCGTGGACGTGACCGTAAACGTTGGGCTTCGCAGAGCTCAGCCGCAACCTACGATTGCAAGCCCCTACCGAGCGCCCTTGCGCCACACACTCGCCAACCACGGCTGCTGCTCCCGTGGCAGGCCGGTCGGACGGTAGTAGTGCTCCACGGCTTCAAAACCGGCCGACTCCAGCAGGGCTTTCCAGCTTTCATAATCGTGCCAGGCGCCGTAGCGGGTTCCGCTCCAGCCTTCGTCGTTCTGCCCGCGCGGGTTGGAGCTGAAGAGCACGCCGCCGGGTTTCAGCGTGGCGTGCAGCTGGCGCAGGACGCGGGGCAGTTCCTGGCGCGGAACGTGAAACAGGCTGGCGTTGGCGAAGATGCCGTCGAAGCGGCTCGCAGGCAGGTCGAGGGCGAGGAAGTCCTGGTGCCAGACTTCGCAGCCGGAGTCGGCACGAGCCATGGCAACGAAGCTTTCCGCGCCGTCCAGGCCGACAGCGCAGTGCCCCAGATGGGTGAAAGTTTGCAGGTCGCGGCCGGGGCCACAGCCGAAGTCGAGGAGGGTGAACGGCGCGCGTCCCCGGATATGCCGCAGCATCGCCTCGATGTTCTGGCTCACGTCGTGGTCGCGAGTGCCTTCGCGGAAGCCCTCGGCGTTGCGGTTGTAGTCGTCGAGGGTGATGGCAGTGATGCTGGCGAGGTCTTCGGGCTTCAGGGGCATGGGCAACTCGGGACGGGATAGGGCAGGAAAGTGAATTCTACTCCCTGGCCGGCAGCAACTATGCCGGGAGCAGCCTATCGTTCTGGATACGCCTTTCCAGCAAGGAGCCAGACATGGCCGCCTCCGGCAAGAAAATGAGCCTGACCGCACTCACCACCCTGGTGGCGGTGAACATGATGGGCTCCGGCATCATCATGCTGCCCTCCAGCATGGCCCAGTTGGGGGCGATCTCCCTGCTGTCCTGGATCATCACGGCGATAGGCTCCATGGCCATCGCTTATTGCTTCGCCCAGTGCGGCATCTTTTGCGCCCGTTCAGGCGGGATGTCGGCGTACACGGAGGAAGCCCACGGCAAGTCGGCCTTCTTCCTCTGTTCCTACCTGTACTTCCTCTCGCTGGCCATCGGCAACGTGGCCATCGCCATTTCCGCCGTGGGTTACCTGACGCCCTTCTTCCCCTGGCTGGGTTCCGGCGCCATCCCGCTGTTCATCGGCGCCGTGGGGCTGATCTGGCTGACCACCCTGGCCAACTTCGGCGGGCCGAAAATCACCGGGCACATCGGTTCGATCACGGTCTGGGGGGTGATCATCCCGGTGGCGGGGCTGTCAGTCATCGGCTGGTTCTGGTTCGACGCCAGCATCTTCGCGGCGGCCTGGAACCCCAACGACATCTCCACCAACGATGCCATCACCCAGAGCATTCCGCTGACCCTCTGGGCCTTCCTCGGCATGGAGTCCGCGGCGCAGAACTCCGATGCCGTGGAGAACCCCAAGCGCAACGTGCCGCTGGCCTGCCTGATGGGCACGCTGGGCGCTGCGGTGGTCTACGTGCTCTCGACCTCGGTGATCATGGGTATCGTGCCCAACCCCGAACTGGCCAACTCCAGCGCGCCCTTCGCCTTCGTCTACGCGAAAATGTTCAATCCGCTGGTGGGTGACGTGATCATGGGCCTGGCGGTGATGGCCTGCGTCGGCTCGCTACTGGGCTGGCAATTCACCCTGGCGCAGACCGCCAAGGTCACCGCCGACCAGAAGATGTTTCCGACGCTGTTTGCCAAGGTCTCGCTGCTGGGCGCCCCTGTCGCCGGGCTGATCGCCAATGCCGTTCTGCAGAGCGGCATGGCGATCTCCACCATCTCGCCCAATGCCTCGGAGCAGTTCGGCAAGCTGGTCAACCTGGCGGCCGTGACCAACATCATTCCCTACATCACCTCGCTTTCGGCGCTGCTGGTCATCATGCAGAAGGCCGGCGTGACGGGTTTCCCGCACCACCGCAACGTGGTGGTGCTGCTCATTGCGATGGCCTACAGCTTCTATGCGCTCTACGCCTCGGGGACGGAGGCGGTGTTCGGCGGCATGATCGTCACCGCCGTGGGCTACCTGATGTTCGGCTACATCGCCGACCGCTTCCTCGAAGAGCGCGCCGCGCAGGCTCGCGCCCTCGGTCTGGAGGACAAGGCATGAACCGGAAAACAACGCTCTGGCTGCCCCTGATAGCGGCGCTGCTGCTGCCGTCACTGGCCCCCGCCCAGACCCTGGACCGCATCCGCGCCAGCGGCACCCTCACCCTCGGCTACTTGCCGGACCAGCCGCCGTTCTCCTCGGCCGAGGGTGAAGGCGCTTCCGGCTACGCCATCGACCTGTGCCAGAAAGTCACCGAGCAACTGCGTACCCTTCCTGGCCTGGGGTCACTCAAGGTGCGCTTCGTGCCCCTGGCGCCGGACAAGGCCCTGGACGTCGTGCAGGAAGCGGGCGTGGACCTGCTCTGCAGCCCCATGGTGGAAACCTTGAAGCGTCGGCAGAACCTGGCCTTCTCGCTGCCGGTGTACACCGCTGGCATTGGCGTGGTGCTGCGCAAGAACGCCCCGCCGTCGCTGGTCAGAGTGCTCAATGGCGAGGTGGAACAAACCGGCCCCACCTGGCGCGCCACGCTTAATCGCGGCCTTACGGCCCACCGCTTCGCGGTGCAAGGCGGGACGCTGGTGGAAGAGTGGGCGCGGGAGAGGCTGCGTCTGCTGAAGGTGCAGATCACCCTGGAGACCGTGGCCAGTCCGGCCGAGGGCGTGGAGCACGTGGCCAGCGGCAAGGTGGACGCATTCTTCTCCAACCAGATGATCCTGCGCAGCCTGGTGGCACGGGACACAGCCAACACCAACCTGATGGTGCTGGACCGCCGCTTCGAGTTCGAGCCGGTATCCATGGCCATGGCCCGCGGCGACGAGGACTTCCGCCTGCAGGTGGATACGGCGCTGAGCCAGCTCTATCGCTCCGGTGACATCGTGCCGCTTTATACCCGCTACTTCGGCGCCCCAAGCGAGCTGGACCAGACACTCTTCAAGGTGTATTCGCGCCGCTGAATTCGACAGCAAGAGTCGGGATGCGGGCGCTATCCTGCCCGCATACTCTCTGCCATGACCGAACAGCAAGCGGAAAGCGCCATGAAGCCCTCTGCCAGGACCGCCATCGAACAGGACCCCCGCTGGGCCGCCGTGCAGGCCCGCGACCCGGCCGCCGATCGGCAGTTCGTCTACGCGGTGAAAACCACCGGCATCTATTGCCGCCCCAGCAGCCCCACCCGCCTGCCGCGTCCGGAGAATGTGGAGTTCTTCGACAGCGCGGAAGCGGCCGAAGCCGCCGGCTACCGCCCCAGCCGCCGCGCCGCTGCGGACATGACCAGCGTTGCCGCGCAACACGCGGCGCTGGTGTCGGCCGCCTGCCGGCAGATCGAAAGCGCCGAGGAAGCGCCAGGACTGGAGGCCTTGGCCGAGTCGGTGGGCATGAGCGCCTCGCACTTCCATCGGGTGTTCAAGGCAGTCACCGGCGTCACCCCCAAGGCCTATGCCCGCGCTCGCCGCGCCCGCAAGGTGCGCGACCAATTGGGCGCTGGCACCTCGGTGACCGAGGTGATCTACGACGCCGGCTTCAACTCCAACAGCCGCTTCTACGCCGACTCCGCCCAGGTGCTGGGCATGAAGCCCGCCGACTACCGTGCCGGCGGCGTCAACAATGAAATCCGCTTCGCGCTGGGCGAATGTTCCCTGGGCTCCTTCCTGGTGGCGCAGAGCGGCGTTGGCGTATGCGCCATTCTCCTCGGCGATGACCCGGACGCCCTGCTGCGTGACCTGCAGGACAAGTTCCCCCGCGCCCGGCTGATCGGGGGCGACAGCGACTTCGAGCAACTGGTGGCCAAAGTCATTGGCTTCATCGAAGCGCCGCAACTGGGCCTGGACCTGCCGCTGGATGTACGCGGCACGGCCTTTCAGGAGCGGGTCTGGCAGGCGCTGCGGGAAATCCCGCCTGGCAGCACCGCCAGCTATGCGGAGATTGCCGAGCGCATCGGCTCGCCCCGCGCCGTGCGTGCCGTGGCCCAGGCCTGCGCGGCCAACAGCATCGCCGTGGCCATTCCCTGCCACCGGGTTGTACGCAGCGACGGCAACCTCTCCGGCTACCGCTGGGGCGTGGAGCGCAAGCGCCGCCTGCTGGAGCGCGAGGCCGAAGGGTGAAACGCTGGACCCTGCTGGGGGCGGACGGCAAGCCGTACGCCAGCCCGGTGCCCGGCACCCTGGGCGGGCATCGCCGGACACGTATCTACGGCCGCCTCGCCTGCCCCACTGCCCTGCGCGCCATTGCGCGTGGCGGGTATGTATCGGCGCGGGTGTTCTTCCTTGATGCAGCCACGGCACAGGCGGCCGGGTATCGGCCTTGTGCGCGGTGCATGAAGGGCGCCTACCGGGAATGGCAGGCCCGGTGGGGGCGAATTCATTCGCCACGTCTGCGTTAGCTGTTGCGAGAGATTTACCATCGGACCAAGAGCCAGCGCCTACAAGCGATTCCAGCGCATTACGCAGACATAGCTGATTCATTCGCCCCGGCCCTCCCAGAGGGCGCAGGGCTAACCGCGCTGGCGAAACCTGCCGGGCTAACGCGTGTAGTCGCTCTCCATCACGTCCCGGTACACCGTCGCAAAGGCTTTCCAGTCCTCATCCGGCATGGGCTTTCGATGCTGCTTGAACTGCTCGTAGTCGTGCTTCGATGCACTGTAGGCGGTCAGGCGATGATTGGCCTTGGCCAGGCCAAGCAGGGCGACCTCCACATGCGGCTCCCGTTCACCGGTGACTTTGACGAAGATGTTCTTCGGATAGAGCCGACCGTGCTCCCAGCCGGCACGGTGCATGCGCGCTATGTTGTTGGCCAGTTGCTGGATCATCTGCTGGCGCAGACTGGCCGGCATTGGCTGCGCATACCACGCTTCGAGACTGATGAAGCCGTCGAGGCTTTCGGTGATGAGCAACGCCTGCCATTCGGTTTCGGTCTTGCGTGCGGCGCTGAACACCACCTTGGGCACGCGTACCCCCAGCTTGGCCAGGGCCTGCAGGGCTCTCATTTCATGGAGGATGGTCGGCTCGCCGAACGGGTGGACCAGGTCGTGGTGGAAGTGGTTGATCTGCCGCTTGCTGTAGAGCAACCGACCATCCTGGGTATGCAGGCGCTGGATGCCGCTTTCGCCACTGAGCAACTGATCCTCGGAGTCGAACCATTCGCCATAGGTGTCCCACCACTTGTCGAAGCTGCCCTCCGAGGCGGCGTTGTCATGGCTGAACCACTGGGTGTTCATGAGAGCACCTCCTCGTGGAGCGCCCCCGCCCCACCGGCTACTGCCGAGGCAACCCGACACGGGCCGCCGCCTGAGACCGGAAGAATCGGCCCCCTGGATTCACGTTAGCGCCCTTTTGCCCATTTTGCCGGCGCGTTCATAGACACCTGGGGGTCGAATCCAGACAACTCCCGGCAGATCATTAGACCTATGGTGACGGGCCTTTCATCAGATTGTCTGGAGCTGAAATGTCCGACTTCATCACCGTCCTGCGCGAGACCTGCCCTACCCCCGTCCTGGACGCCACCAAGTGGAAGCGCATCGGCGGCGATCCGCACACCGTGAACCTCAACGCCTACCTGTCCAAGGACGGCAGCAAGATCATGGGCACCTGGATCTGCACACCCGGCAAGTTCGAGGTCAACTACGAGAAGTGGGAGTACTGCCACTTCCTGGATGGCTACTGCATCATCACCCCGGAAGGCGAGCAGCCGAAGCACCTGAAGGCCGGCGACGTGTTCGTGATCGAACCCGGCATGAAAGGCACCTGGGAAGTGGTGGAGACGGTGCGCAAGTACTTCGTTTTCGCCTGATTCCCTTCCCTCTTGCGGGAACGAACTCACTCGCGAAGCAAGAGGCCGGGCATTCGCCCGGCCTTTTGCATTGGGGAGCCAATCAGGCCTTGTAGCGATCCGCCGCCGACGAACGCGACAGGTTCGGTGCCATGTGGAAGCGGGCCGCCGTGAAGCGCTCCCAGTCGCCTTGCTCCGGCAGCGAGGGGATAGTCACCAGTTCGCCCTGATCCAGACCGGCCAGCGCGGCATCCACCATCTCGACCACGTCCATCAGGATTTCCTGCGGGATGTTCTCGATACCGGTGCCCGAGCGCTCCCAGATTTCGGTACGGGTCGCCCCCGGCAGTACTACCTGCACACGCACGCCCTTGTCCTTCACTTCCGAATTCAACGACTGGCTGAGGTTGAGCACGAAAGCCTTGGTGCCGCTGTAGGTGCCGTTGAACATTTCCGGCGCCAGGGCCAGCACGGAGGCGATGTTGATGATGGTGCCGCGTCCCTGGGCGACGAAGTTGGCGGCAGCGGCGGCGGCCAGGTGGGTCACGGCTACCACGTTGAGCTGGATCATCGCGTCGAAGCGGTCCAGGTCGGTATCCAGCAGGCTGCCGCTGACGGCCACGCCGGCATTGTTCACCAGCACGCTGATGGCGGAATCGCTGCGCAGGCGCTGGGCAACGCGGGTCAGATCGGCCTTGTCGGTCAGGTCGGCCTTCAGCACTTCCACCTTCACGCCGGCCTGCTGGCGCAGTTCGGCTGCCAGGGCTTCCAGGCGGTTCTGGTCACGGGCGACGAGCAACAGGTCATGACCCCGCTCGGCCAGGCGCTTGGCATAGGTGGCACCGATGCCGGTGGACGCGCCAGTGATCAGGGCCACGCCTTGGTGCTTGTGTTCGCTCATGGTTCAGTCTCCAGGGGAAGGGCTCGGGGGTGAGCAGTGCGCTTAAATTACACTCGTAATATTATGACCGCAATATACCTTCTCAAACCGTTCGTCGCGGGGAGGACCCATAAATCCTTGAGCGTTTGCTCTTGTGGGGAATTCATCCGCCAAGGGTTGCGAAGCGACCCATTGGAATTCCGGGGGCAGACCTTCGGCCTGCTTGGCGAATGAATTGGCTATGTCTGCGTTAAGTGTTGCTAGAACGTCCTGAGCCAGGCTGCTTGCCGAGTTCTGCGGATGTTTCTGGTTTCGTCCCCCCGGACGAGTCCCTTTCTCAATCGCCGAAAGGAACCAAAGGGCTTGCCCCTGCATCCGGGTCCGGCTTCGCCGGACTTCCCTCGCTCCATCGTTGCTCCGGGGGCACGGCGCGAGGGGCCATCCATGGCCCCACACGCCTCTCGCGGCATCCATGCCGCTCGTCCCCCTGCACAACGATTCCGCTCGGCCTCCTGAAGGGGCGTAGTCGCTGCCCCACCTCGTCTGCCCAGTATCAGGCCGGTGTGGGCTTCAGGATGGTTCGTGCCTCGCCGGCGCGAGTCACCCCTCGCCCTCTGGGAGAGGGGCCGGGGCGGGCCGCGTTCGGATGAGGGTTGTGTCAGGCTGGCGCGGAAGCCTCGAAGGCCCGTGCTAGAGCCATTCCTTCAGCGCTGCAACAGCTAACGCAGACATAGCCAATGAATTCGCCCCTGCAAAGGATCTATACGACACCTGAATTCCGACAGAAAAAAACGGCGCGCGGGCAGCAATCCCGGGCGCCGTAACACTGCCTAGCAGCTGTGGTGGCGGACCGCCGGCCCTGGTCGCCGGCGGTCCGTAGCGGGACTAGAGACGTCCCAGCTCCTGCGCGGTGCGATCCACCGCGATCTTCGTCTTGCTGACCAGCTCGTCGATCTCGGCACGGGTGGCCACGAGGGCCGGCGCCATGATCATGCGACCGAGGGTGGAGCGAATGATCAGTCCCTCCTCGAAGCCGATGGTGCGGCAACGCCAGGCGATGTCGTTCTCGTTGGCGAAGCGCTTGCGGGTAGCCTTGTCTTCGGCGAACTGCAGCGCGGCAACCAGACCAGCGCCCTGGATGTCGCCCACCAGCGGGTGGTTGCCGAACACTTCGCGCAGGCACTGCTGCAAGTAAGGGCCGGTGTCGGTCTTCACCTGGGTCACCACACCTTCGTCGCGCAGTGCCTTGAGGTTCGCCAGGGCCACCGCCGCGGCCACCGGGTGGCCGGAGTAGGTCAGGCCGTGGGCGAACACACCGCCCTGCTCGACCAGCACTTCGGCCATGCGCTTGCTGAGGATCAGGCCGCCCATGGGGATGTAGCCGGAGGTCAGGCCCTTGGCGATGGACAGGGTGTCCGGCTCGAAGCCGAAGTGCTGGTGGGCGAACCATTCGCCGGTACGGCCGAAGCCGCCAATCACTTCATCGGCACACAGCAGCACGTCGTACTTGCGGCAGATGCGCTGGATTTCCGGCCAGTAGGTTTCCGGCGGGAAGATCATGCCGCCGGCCCCCTGGAAAGGTTCGGCAACGAAGGCGGCAACCTTGTCGGCGCCCAGTTCGAGGATTTTCTCTTCCAACTGGCGCGCCGCACGCAGGCCGAACTCCTCGGGAGTCAGGTCGCCGCCGTTGGCGAAGTAGTAAGGCTCATCGATGTGGGCGATGTCCGGCAGCATGCCGCCCATCTCGTGCATGAATTTCATGCCGCCCAGCGCCGTGGCGCCCAGGGTGGAGCCGTGGTAGCCGTTCCAGCGACCGATCATGATCTTCTTCTCGGGCTTGCCGAGGATCTGCCAGTAGCGGCGTACGGTGCGGATCAGCACCTCGTTGGCCTCGGAGCCGGAATTGGTGTAGATGGCGTGGCTGTAGTGGCCCGGCAGCAGGCTGAACAGCAGCTCCGACAGTTCCACCACCGCCGGGTGGGTGGTGTGGAAGAACATGTTGTAGTACGGCAGCTGCTCCAACTGGCGGGTAGCAGCGGCGGTGAGGTCCTTGCGGCCGTAGCCGAGGTTGGTGCACCACAGGCCGGACATGCCGTCGAGGTAGCGCTTGCCGTCGTTGTCCCAGAGGTGGAGGCGCTCGCCACCGACGATCACTCGCGGCCCTTCGGCGTTCAGCGCCTTCTGGTCGAGGAAGGCATGGATGTGGTGGGCCGCATCCGCTGCCTGGTAATCACGGGTTTCGCGTTGTGCCTGGAATTGAGCGTTCATCTTTGGGGGTCTCCTCTTCCCGCTATTCAGCTGTACCGATGCTGGCCGAAGCCGATGGGCAGGGAAAATACTAAATATGTCTTCGAGCTATACGAAAAAGCTGCCCTGCCCGCCGAGCGCCCAGGCGCCCGATGCCCGGCCGGGTGCCGGGCATGCGGGCAGGTATCCGGGCGACGAACTGCATGTCGCCCGACCCTGCATTCAGTCGCGGCGTGTCACTGGATCTGCTCCAGCGGCTCAGGGCGGAACAGGTCCTTGCGCATCACGACCTTGATCCAGACCACGGCAATCAGCGACACCAGCGCCAGCACCACACCGGCAATGCCGAAAATCTTGCCGGTCATGTCCGGACTCGGCGAGGCATACCAGATGGCGTAGAGCATGCCGACGATGCCGAACAGCTGCGGCAGCGGGTAGAACGGCGTGCTGAACGGTCGGGCGATGGCCGGGTAACGGCGACGCAGGGCGATCACATCCAGGTGCACGATGATGTAGGCCAGCAGCCAGGCCAGGGCCGCGGCGAGCAGCAGCAGGTTGATGGAGGCGGCATCCTGGCCCATGACCAGAATCGGCAGGCCGGTAATGGCGGCCACGAACAGTACCGCCACCCAGGGCGTGCGGGCGCGCGGGCTGAGCCGCTTGAACTGCGGGAAAGCCTGGCCGTTCTGCGCCATGCCATAGAGCATGCGCGGGATGGCCGCCAGCGAGGTGTTCAGGGTGCTGCAGGTGGCGGTGACCGCGGCGATCACCAGGAACACTTCACCCGCCTTGCCGAACACCGTGGTAGCGAACAGGTAATGCGGCAGTGCGTCGGTGGTCAGGGCCTCGGTGGGCACCATGAACAGTGCGCCCAGGCAGTAGAGCGCAATGGTGATGAAGATGACGGTCAGGCCGATGATCATCGAACGCGGGATGTTGCGCTCGGGACGCTTGGTTTCCTCCACCAGCGGGCAGACGAACTCGGCGCCGACGAAGCCCCACACGGCCAGTGCGGTAAGGGTCAGCACACCCGCCCCCATGGGGTTCCAGTCACCGTGCAGCACCGTGCTGGCGGTTTCGCTGGGCGCGCCTTCAACGACAGCGGCCAGGCCCAGCACCAGCAGCACGATCACCATCACCACCGCCAAGGCGGTCTGCAGCTTGGCGAAGATGTCGATGCCCATCAGGTTGAGCACGGTGAACAGGCCGAGCACGCCGAAGGCGACGCTGAAGGGCGGGAACACCCCCGGATAGACCTTCCCGACGATCAGGTCGAGCAGCAGCAGTTCGGCCGACAAGGCAAACATCGCCACCACCACATAGCCGGAGAAGGTCGCCAGGATGGCCGGGAAATGCCCCAGGGCAACCTCGGTGTAGCTGGAAAGGCCGCCGGCGCGGGGAATCATCAGCGACAGTTCGGAGAAGGAAAACGCGTAACTCAGGGCCAGCAGGTAGGCCAGCCCCAGCGGGACGATGAAGCCCAACCCGGAGAAACCGGCGCCCTGCAGCATCAGCACCATCACACCCTGGGACACCACCAAGCCGATGGCCACCGCCAATAGCGCGCCAAGGCCCAGCACGCGGCGGAATCCGCCCTCTTCCACCTGCCCATGGGCAGGAACGGACACACTTGCACTCATGACATTCTCCCGATCTTGTACTTGTTATTGGCCCGCCCGGCCGTAACCACCGACGAGCACTGGTAGTGCAGGGCGCGGTAAGGTCCGGCCCCGCCAGTCACGCCCCGCCCGCTCGCCGCACTTCCGGCGTCTGCGGGGCGCAATGTTCAACGTGCCGCCCAGGCGTTGAAGCGCTCCTCCAGCTCCTCGCCGTGGTTGACCCAGAACTCCGCGCTGACCAATTGCGCATCGGCCAGGTTCGCCGGCGCGGTGGGCAGTTGCATCTGGGTGGCAGCGGGCAGTGCGGCCAAGGCGTCCTTGTGGACCGGACCGTAGGGGATCTGGCTGGAGAAGGTTTTCTGCGTATCCGCCTGGCTGGCGAAAGCAATGAAGCGTTCGGCCAGGGCCTTGTTCGGGCTGCCGCGGACAATGGCCCAGTGGTCCGGGTCGTAGAGATTGCCGTTCCAGACGATGGCAAGCCTGGAACCCTCCTTCTGCGCAGCGGCGATGCGACCGTTGTAGGCGGCCGACATCACCACATCACCCGCCACCAGCCACTGCGGGGGCTGGGCGCCGGCTTCCCACCACTGGATATGGGGCTTGATCTGGTCCAGCTTGCGGAAGGCACGGGTCACACCATCCGGGGTTTCCAGCACCTTGTAGAGGTCTTCGCGTTTAACCCCGTCGGCCAGCAGCGCGGCTTCCAGGGTGTACTTGGCGCCCTTGCGCAGGCCGCGCTTGCCGGGGAAACGCTGGGTATCCCAGAAGTCCGCCCAGGAGGCAGGTGCGGCGGCCAGCTTGTCGGCGTTGTAGGCCAGCACCATGGACCAGACGTAGCTGGCCACGCCGCACTCGCTGACGGTGCCGGGCATGTAACTGGCCGACTCGCCGAGCAGAGCCGGGTCGATACGCTCGAACAACCCTTCCTCGCAGCCGCGCAACAGCTCGGGGCTTTCCACTTCCACCACGTCCCAGGTGACTTGGCCGATGTCGACCATCGCTTTCACCTTGGACAATTCGCCGTTGTACTCACCAGCGACCACCTTGCCGGCGCCGCTCTGTTCGAAGGGTTTGAAATAGGCCGCATCCTGGGCGGCCTTGGTAGCGCCGCCGAAAGAGATCACGGTGAGGCTGGAGGACTGGGCCTGGGCGGGTACACCGGCGGCGGCCAGCAGGGCGACGCCAAAGGCGACACGGATGCACGGTAAGGACTTGAGCATGAAAACTCCCTCACTACTTGTAAGTTGTGGTCAGTTGCTGAGGCAGTCGTGGCCAGGAAGCCGTGAACCCGCGCGTGCACCACGCGACAGGAAGGTGTTTCTCGTTATGGGCGGCCGCGCACCGAAGGAGCACGCGGCCGGGTCGTCATGGCGACCTCAGCGCAGCTGGAACCAGGTGGTTTTCAGTTGGCTGTACTTGTCGAAGGAATGCAGCGAGAGGTCGCGGCCGAAACCGGACTGCTTGCCACCACCGAAGGGCACGGTGACGTCCAGGGCGTCCACCGTATTGACCGACACCGTGCCCGCCTTGAGCGCGCGGGCGACGCGGTGGGCGCGGTGCAGGTCATCGCTCCACACCGAGGCAGCCAGGCCGTAGATGCTGTCATTGGCCAGGCGCAACGCCTCTTCCTCGGTATCGAACGTGCTGACGGCCAGCACAGGGCCGAACACCTCTTCACGCGCCAACTGCATGTCGCTGCTCACATCGGCGAAGACAGTGGGTTCGACGAAGTTGCTGGAACCATTGAAGGACAGGCGACGCCCCCCGGTGAGCAACCGAGCGCCCTCCCCTTGCGCGCCTTCGATGAAGGACATGATGCGCGCAGTCTGCCCGGCGTCGACGATGGCACCGGCACGGCTGGCCGGGTCCAGCGGGTCGCCGGGCATCCAGTCGCGGGCCTTGGCCAGCAGGCGTTCGATGAACTCGTCGCGGATCGAGCGCTGTACATACAGGCGCGAGTTGGCCGAGCAGACCTCGCCCTGGTTGAAGAAGATGCCGAAGGCCGCCTTCTCAGCGGCCAGGTCCAGGTCGCGGCAGTCGTCGAAGATCAGGTTCGGGCTCTTGCCGCCACACTCCAGCCAGACCTGCTTGAGGTTGGACTGCGCCGAGTACTGCATGAAGTACTTGCCCACCTGGGTGGAGCCGGTGAACACCAGGCAATCCACATCCGGGTGCAGGCCCAAGGCCTTGCCGGCGCTTTCGCCCAGGCCCGGCACCACGTTCAGCACGCCTTCCGGCAGCCCGGCTTCCAGCGCCAGTTCGGCCAGGCGCAGGGCGGAGAACGGCGACTGCTCGGCAGGCTTGAGCACCACGCTGTTGCCGGCGGCCAGGGCTGGAGCCAGCTTCCAGGCGGCCATGTCGAGGGGGAAGTTCCAGGGCACCACGGCGGCCACGACGCCCAGCGCTTCGCGGGTGATGGTGGCCAGGGCGTTCGGCGCAGTGGGCGCCACCTGATCATAGAGCTTGTCCAGGGCCTCGCCGTACCAGGCGAACACATGGGCGGCGCCGGGCACGTCGATGTTCCAGGCATCCATCACCGGCTTGCCCATGTTCAGCGAGTCCAGCAGGGCCAGCTCTTCGCGATGGGCCATCATCAGTTCGGAAAGGCGCAGCAGCACCTTCTTGCGCTCCACCGGTGCCATGCGCGCCCAAGGGCCTTCGTTGTAGGCGCGGCGCGCAGTGCGCACGGCGAGGTCGACCTCAGCCTCGCCGCAGGCGGCGACGCGGGCCAGCAGTTCATTGGTGGCCGGGTTGATGGAGTCGAAGGTGGCACCGGAGGCGGCGGCCACCTGGCGGCCGCCGATCAGCGCCTTGTCAGTGAATGCTTGCCGGGCAGCTTTTTGCTGCCAATAGCCGAGATCTAACACGCTGCACTCCCAGATCGACCGTCGTCGCGGTCATGTTGTTATTCGGGTCGAGGCAGATGGTGCGCCAGCTATCGGCAGAGGAAAATTATTAAAAATATGCTCGAGTCATATGAAAAAGCTCGGCAGCCCATCAGGCCTGGCACGGCGCGTCTGGGGTAAGGTGCCACTCACGACTACGAGAAGAATGAGCCGCCCGCACAGCGCCAGCGGCCGACAAGAAGCGGAGGTGCCAGTGGCTACCTATACCTTGCGACAACTCAAGTATTTCGTGACGACAGTGGAGGCCGGCAGCGTGGCCGAAGCGTCGCGCAAGCTGTACATCGCCCAGCCGTCCATCTCCACCGCCATCAAGGGCCTGGAAGAGAGCTTCGGTGTGCAGCTGTTCATCCGCCACCACGCCCAGGGCGTATCCCTCACGCCCAGCGGCGCGCGCTTCTACGAGAAAGCCCAGGAGTTGCTGCGGGTGGCGCGCGAATTCGAACAGAACGCCCTGGCCGACAACGACATCGTCGCCGGGCAGATCGACATCGGCTGCTTCGAGACCGTCGCACCGCTCTATCTGCCGCAACTGATCGCGGGCTTCCGCGAGCGCTACCCCGGCGTGGACATCCGCATCCGCGACGGCGAGCAGCAGGAACTGGTGCAGGGCCTGACCGCCGGCACCTTCGACCTGGCCTTCCTCTACGAGCACGACCTGGACAGCACCATCGCCACCGAACCGCTGATGCCGCCGCAGAAGCCCTACGCGCTGCTGCCGGAGAATCATCGCTTCGCCAGCCAGCCCCAGGTCTCCCTGCGCGACCTCTGCCTGGAGCCAATGATCCTGCTCGACGTGCAGCCGAGCCGCACCTACTTCGTCAGCCTGTTCCATGAACTGGGCCTGACGCCCAACATCGTCTTCAGCTCACCGTCGATCGAGATGGTGCGCGGCATGGTCGGCCAGGGCTTCGGCTTCTCCCTGCTGGTCACCCGCCCCCACTCCGAATGCACCTACGACGGCAAGAAGGTGGTCACCGTCGACATCACCGAACCCGTCGCCACCTCCGGCCTGGTGGCCGCCCGCCTCAAGCGCGGCCAGCTCACCAAGCCTGCGCAACTGTTCGTCGACTTCTGCCGCGAACGACTCGCCCAGAAGGCAGAAGCTCCGTAGGTTGGCGTAGAGCGCAGCGAAACCCAACGATCCGTGCGCCCTGCCACTCCGCCCGATGGGTTTCGTGCCCCAACCCATCCTACAGACCCGTAGGTTGGCGTAGAGCGCAGCGAAACCCAACCATCCGCGCGCCCTGCCACTCCGCCTGATGGGTTTCGTGCCTCAACCCATCCTACAGACCCGTCGGTTGGCGTAGAGCGCAGCGAAACCCAACGGTCCGTGCCCCCTGCCACTCCGCCCGATGGGTTTCGTGCCTCAACCCATCCTACAGACCCGTAGGTTGGCGTAGAGCGCAGCGAAACCCAACGATCCACGTGCCATCGGTCCACCATCGCCGGGGCGACTCCAGTAGCATGGCGGCAGCATTTCCAGGACGGGTAGCGCGAACGTGATCAGAGAACTCAGGACATTCGTGGCAGTGGCCAGGCTTGGTAGTTTCTCCGCTGCCGCCCGCCAGGTCAGCCTGACCCAGGCCGCGGTCAGCGCGCAGATGAAGAGCCTGGAAGATGCACTCGGTATGCCGCTATTCGACCGCACGGCCAAGTCGGTCACCCTCAATGCCAACGGGCTGCGAGTTCTGCCGATGGCGGAAGAGATGCTGGCGCTGTACGCCCGCATGTGCCTGCCGGAAACCCTGGAGGGCTATCGTGGCAGCCTGAACATAGGCGCCATCGGTACGGTGCAGACCGGTGTATTGCCGGAAACCCTCAAGCGCCTCAAAGAGGCCGCGCCGCTGCTGGAAGCCCGGCTGATTCCCGGCGTTTCGCTGGACCTCGTGGGCCAGGTGGAGGCCGGTGACCTGGACCTGGCGCTGATCATCGAGCCGCCCTTCCCGCTCGCCAAGGAAATCCATATGGAGCGAGTGCTGGAGGAGCCCTTCGTACTGATCCACCCGCCGGGAACGCGCTTCGACAGCATCGCCGAAATGCTCGAGTGCCACCCCTTCATCCGTTACGACAGCAAGTCGTTCGGCGGGCGGCTGGTGGGCAAGTTCCTCAAGGACCGCAAGCTGCACGTGGACCAGGTCATGGAGCTGGATGACCTGGACGCCATCGTGCGCATGGTGGAAACCGGCCTGGGCGTGGCCATCATTCCCTTTGCCGGGGTCTGGTTGCGGAGCGCATCCACGGTTCAGGTACGTGCCCTGGGTGAGTGGGCGTTCACGCGGGAGATTGTGCTGGTGTGCCGCTACGGCAACAAGGCACTGCCACAGGTCGACCTGTTCCGCAGGGTGCTGCAGCAGTCAGCGCTCGGTTACATGGAGGAGCTGAGCGTCCGCTTCGCCCAGCGAAATTGACGGCGACACCAAGCATAAAGATCCTTTGGGCTGAGCGATGCGCATATTCGCTTTCGCCCCGAAGGGTTCGAATCGAACATTGAAGCCTCCAATTACAGGCAACCGCTCGGAGACTTCGATGAGCCTCTCCCCCTTCCACCTGGCGATTCCCGTTTACGACCTCCCCGCCGCCCGTGCCTTCTACGGCGAAGTGTTCGGCCTGGAGGAAGGCCGTTCCAGCACCCAGTGGGTGGACTTCAACTTCTTCGGTCACCAGTTGGTGATTCACGAACATCCCAAGACCGACTCGCAGTGCCACGCCCACACCAACGCGGTAGACGGCCACGATGTGCCCGTGCCGCATTTCGGCGTGGTGCTGGAATGGCCCCAGTGGGAAGCCCTGGCCGCGCGCCTGGCGTCACTCGGCACCCGGTTCGTGATCGAACCCCACATCCGCTTCAAGGGCCAAGTCGGCGAGCAGGCCACCATGTTCCTCTTCGACCCGTGCGGAAACGCCCTGGAGTTCAAGGCCTTCAAGGACATCGGCCAGCTGTTCGCCAAGTAAGCCCTTTGATCCGCGTCCCCCTTGTGAGCGCACGGGGTGGATCGCGGCAGGGGTTTCCTGCCGGACATTTCAGGGAGGCGGGCCTGCCAGCAGCCACGGCCGACGGTGGCGTCCGACAAACGCGCCCGGTGCCTTTCACGCGCTGGCGCCGTGCTCCTGCCAGTACGCCTTCAGGTACTCGATGAACACCTTCACCTTGCGCGTGTTGCGCCGGTGGGTGAGGTAGAGCACGTAGATCTGCGGACCGAAGCCGCTCGGTTCGCGCCAGCACTCGGGCATCACCTCAACCAGTTCGCCTCGCGCCAGATAAGGTGTCGCGCTCCACTGCGGGATGAACTGCAGGCCCTGGCCGTCCAGCAGGCAGGCGAGCAGGAAGTCGTAGTTGTCGCTCGACACACGCGGCGCGGGCTGGTTCAGGCGGATGCGCTGATCGTCCTTGGTCACCCACCAGAAATGCCGGTTGAGCAAGGGATGCCGGAGGATCAGCCAGTCGTGCTGTAGGTAATTGTCCAGGGTCACCTCCCCGCCCCGACTCGCCAGGTAGGCAGGGCTGGCGCAGAGGGTGATGCGGTTCTCCACCAGCGGCTGGGCGATCACGCCGGGCAGGTCGGTGGGACCATCGCGCAAGGCCAGGTCATAGCCACCGTCCACCAGGTCGACGTAGGTGTCAGAGAGGTCCACCTCCAGGTGCACGTGAGGATGCTCGCGCAGGAAGCGGCAGCAGACGGCATTGAGGAAGGCTGGGGCGAATGACGGCGGCGCGGTGATGCGCAGGCTGCCGCGCAGTTCGTGCTGCAACTGTTCGACCCCCTCGCCAGCGAGCTGCAACTGCATCAGCGCCTGACGAGCGCCTTCCAGGTAGATGTGCCCAGCCTCGGTGAGTGACATCCGACGGGTGGTGCGCTCGAACAGCTTGGCGCCAAGGCCCTCTTCCAGTTGCGCGATGGCCTTGGTCAACGAGGACGGCGTAGTGCCGAGCTGCTCGGCGGCGCGGCTGAAATTACCCTGTTCGGCGGCGGCCACGAACATGCCCAGCGCGGTCAATCGGTCCATTTTTATTTCCACTTCAGAAAAGAAGTTATGCCGAGCCCGGCGTTATTCCAGGCTGGCCGACTGGTTAGTCTTTGCCCACAGACCAACAAGAATCAAGGCCACCCACCCATGAAGCCGATTGTCTCCCTGGCACTCTCCGTCGCCCTCGCCTTTTCTTCCATGGAAACTATGGCAGCCGCCGATCTCATCCTGCACAACGGCAAGGTCTACACCGCCGAACCGGGCCACCCCCTGCAACAGGCAGTCGCCATCGAGAACGGCAAGATCTTGGCCGTCGGCTCCGACGCCGAGGTCCTGAAGCTCAAGCAGGCGGAGACACAAGTGCTGGATCTCGGCGGCAAGGTGCTGATGCCGGGCTTCATCGACTCCCACGCCCATGTGATCAAGGGTGGGCTGCAGATGCGCCAGGCCAACCTCAATGGCGAGGAGATTCCGCTGGATGAGCTGGAGCAACGCCTGCGCCAATGGCGTGAAGACGGCAAGGCCAAGCGTGGCGAGTTCCTGGTAGTCGGCGGTCTGCCCTCCAGCTACTGGGACCAGCTCGACGCCTTCGGGCAGCGCTTCAACCACGGCGAATGGACCGATACGCCAATCCTCTTCGCCGGCTGGGATTACCACACCGGCTGGGCCAACCAGGCCATGCTGAAGCGCGCGGGTATCGACGCCGCCAAGGTGAAGCGCCTGACGGGCGAAGCGCTGGCCACCATCGGTCACAGCAAAGACGGCCAGCCCAACGGTTTTCTGGTTGACGCAGGCCTGTATGCCGCCCAGGAGCTGATCCCCCTGCCCTCCGACCGCGACCTGCTGGCCGGCGGCCGCGACGCCCTGAAGTACTACAACAGCCTGGGGATTACCGCCTGGATGGACCCGCTGGCCAACGAGATTCCCGGCGGGCCACTAGACAACAGCTCGGTTGGCGTACTGCCCACCTACAAGGCGCTGGCCGAGTCCGGCGAGCTCACCGCCCATGTCGCCACCCTGCTGATGGCCGACTCCAAGGCCACGCCCAAGGACCTCGACGAACTCGATAAGGTGCGCCAGCAATTCCACGGCGTGCCGAACCTGAGCTTGCCCGGCATCAAGGTCTTCGCCGATGGCGTGGCGGAGCACCCGGCGCAGAGCGCGGCGATGCTGGAGCCCTACAAGAACTCCAACAAGAGCGGTGAGCTGCTGATCGACCCGGCGCATTTCGGCGAACTGGTGGATGCCGCCGACGCCCGTGGCTGGCTGGTGCATGTGCACGCCATCGGTGACCGCGCCGTGCGCGAGTCCCTCAATGGCATCGAGCAGGCGCGCAAGACCCGCAACAGTGGAATCCCCCACTCCATCACGCACCTGCAGATGGTCAACCCGAAGGAGTTCGCCCGTTTCAAGCCGCTGGATGTGATCGCCTCCATGCAGCTCTACTGGGCCAGCGCCGACGAGCTGAGCGTCGACCTGGTCCAGCCCTATGTCAGCGCCATGGCCTTCCAGTACCAGTACCCGGCCCGCTCGCTGCTGAAGCGCGGCGCCATCATCGCCGGCGCCAGCGACTGGCCGATCACCACGCCCGAGCCGTGGAAGGCCATCTACCAGGCCGTCAGCCGCAAGGGCCCGAAAGGCGTGCTGAACGCCGCCGAGGAAATCGACCGGGAAACGATGTTCCAGGCCTACACCCTGAACGCCGCCCGCGCCATTCGCCTCGACGACCGGATCGGCTCGCTGAAACCGGGCAAACAGGCCGACCTGGTCCTGCTGGACCGCGACGTGTTCCAGGTCGAGCCCGAGGCCCTGCGCGATACCCAGGTGTTGAAAACCTGGTTCGCCGGGCGCGATGTCTTCACCCGCAATCGCTGACCTATTTCTTCCCGCCACAGGGCACCGCTCCGGTGTGCTGCCCCGAAACAATCCAACGTTCAACAGGTAACTTGCAGTGAAAGTCCATACCTTCGTCACCGACACCCAGAACCCACAGATCCGTGGCCGGCAGATCGGTGAACGGTGGGCGGAGCAGATCCGGCAAACGGTATCGCTCTACCTCGATTTCTTCTCCCAGGTGGATGTCGATCCTGCCCAGGTCCGCCAGCTGGGCGAAGCCAGCCTCGGCGCCCTGGAAGCCTGGAGCCCGGCACTGGCCCAGGAAGTGGCGGCCACCGCAGAAGGTGCCGGGCTGCCGGTCTGGCAACTGGCGGCACTGAACGCCCGCACCGAAATCCTCGCGGTGATGCCGACACCGCCCGAAGGCGAATGCTCCACCGCCGTGTTCGCCCCACGCGGCGCCAAGGCCCCGCGCACCATCCAGACCTGGGACTGGCACGACGCCCTGGTGCCCAATGGCCTGATGCTGCAGCTCACGGGCAGCACCGGCCTTGGTGTCAAGCTGTTCACCGAGTTCGGCATGCTCGGCAAGATCGGCGTGAACAGCGCAGGCCTCGGCCTGCACTTCAACATCCTCCACCACCGCAGCGACAACGACAGCGCCGGCGTGCCGGTGCACGCCATCGCCCGGCGCCTGCTGGAAGAAGCCCGCAGCGTGGACGAAGCCATTGCCCTCGCCCGCTCGGCGCGGGTCAGCGCGTCCACCGTGCTGACGGTGTTCTCGCGCCACGATGCATCGCCCCGCGCAGCGAGCATCGAACTCTCCCGCGAAGCCACCGCCGTGGTACTCCCTCGCGAGGACGGCTGGATCACCCACACCAACCACTTCCTCGCCCCGGAGCTGGTTCCTGGCGAACGCACCCTGGACGTGTCCACCACCTACGCCCGCCTGGACCACGTGAACGGCAATCTGGACGCCATGTCCGGCAGAACCCTGGCCTCCCGCGCCAGTGCCATGTGCGGCGACCTGGGCGAGCAGGCGCCGATCTGCTTCCACCCGGACCTGGCCCTGGCGCCCAAGGAGCGCTGGGAAACCCTGCTCACCATCGGCATCGACACCGAGCAGTTCGAGCTGGAATACGCCGCTGGCAACCCAGTGGTACTGGCCCGCTCGGGCAGCGTGCGTTTCTGACCCTGATCGGCGGCCGGCGCCACCGGCCGCCAACAGCTCCCTCCAACAACGACAAGACGAGCAAAGGCACATGGCCAATCAACCTTCCCCGGCATCGGGTTCGCAATCGGCGCTCCGGACGTTCTTCGTCTCGGGCATGGGCACCGCCCTGGAGTTCTACGACTTCGTCATCTACGGCATCGCCGCCGCCCTGGTCTTTCCACAGGTGTTCTTCCCCGACCTGGACCCGCTCACCGCAACGCTGGTGGCGTTCGGCGCCTTCGGTGCCGGCTTCTTCGCCCGTCCCCTGGGCGGCATGGTGTTCGGCCACCTCGGCGACAAGGCCGGCCGCCAGAAAGCCCTGGTGATCACCCTGCTGCTGATGGGCTTTTCCACCCTGGCCATCGGCTGCCTGCCCTCCCACGAGAGCATCGGTGCCGCGGCGCCCGTGCTGCTGGTACTGCTGCGCCTTGTGCAAGGTTTTGCCGCGGGCGGCGAGTGGGGCGGCGCGGCGCTGTTCGGCATCGAGTCTGCACCCCGCGGCAAGCGCGGCCTGTGGGGCAGCTTCACCAGCATGGGCATCGGCATCGGCGGCATCCTGGGTTCTGCGGTGTTCGCCATCGTCAGCACCGCATACGCTGACAACCTGGCCGACTTCGCCTGGCGCATCCCCTTCTGGCTCGGCGGTATCCTGGTACTGATCGGCCTGTACGCACGCCTGTCCAACCCCGCCAGCAAGCCGCTGCAACGCAACGAAAGCCCCCGCCTGCCCCTGGTCGCCGCCCTGCGCTCGCGCCCCCGGGAAATGTTGCTGTGCACCGGCATCGCCTTCGGCTACGTGACCATCGCCTACATAGGCAGCACCTTCTTCCTCGCCTACGCCACGCAACTGGGCTACGGCAGCACCGAAGCCTTGCTGTTCGACGTTTGCCTGTCGGTGGCCATCGTCATCAGCGCACCGCTATTCGCCAGCCTCTCCGACCGAATCGGCCGCCGCACTGTGATGATCCTCGGCGCCGCCCTGATGGCCGCCGGCTTCTTCGCCTTCTTCGCCCTGGTGGGTCGCCACAGCCTGCCCATCGCCTGCATGGCGTACATCGTGGTCGGTGCACTGATGGGCGCAACCCAGGGCCCGATCCCGGCCTTCCTCGCCGAACAATTCCCCCGCGACATGCGCTACTCCGGCATGTCCGCCGCCTACCAGATCGGTGCAGCCTTCGGCGGCGGTACCGCCTCCAGCCTGGCCACCGCCATCCTGATCACCACCGGCAGCCCCTTTGGTGTGGCGGCGTACGGCGCAGCGGCGTTGGCCCTGGTGGCGCTGTGTTCGTTCCTGCTACGGGAGACGGCGCATCTGAGCATGGAAGCGATTGATGCGGAGGCAGGGACTGGAGTGGGTGCGGGAATGGTGCAGTCGGCATGAGCGGCCAGTAGGAACCGCCCTTTCACTCACACGCCAAGGTAACTCCTGTTCAAATGAAGAACGGGCCCAGCAGGGCCCGTTTTCTTTTGGGTGTTGTACTCGCCGATATGAACGCGCCGACCAACCACCGCTTCATCCTCGCAGAATGCAGCCCAGCCGGTTTTAGCGAATGCAGTTCTGTCCATGAACGTTGAAGGCCGCGTGAGTGAAGCGGGCGGCTATTCGCTGGACTTACTCACTGACCCTTCGACCACATCGCGGCAGTAGCCGCTTCCGCAGCCTGGTCCCGCTCCAGAAGCTGGATTTCTCCCTGAACCTCCGGGTAGATGGGGTAGACGGCGGTCAGCACGTCTTTGTACTGGGGATGCCCGGCGTGACGAAAGTGGAGGTCACGGGCGAGATCTGCGGCGGAGTTGAACGAGAGGTCCGAGTTTGCCTTGATGAAGTCCCACCCACCCACCGCCTGTAACGCCAACTCCCGGGCTGCCAAGGTGGCTCCAGCCCCAACCAGGGCAGCGCCTCCGTTCTGGCTCGCCGCCGCAAGGTTGCCCACGGCACTGCCGGTACTCATACCGGCGGATACGGTCAACCCTTTCTCGACCCAGGGCGCCACAGTATCGTCTTCGGTAAAAGGACTCATGTATTTCCCGCCGCTGCCCAGGATGGGTTGCGGCAGGCGGAGGATGTCCTGCGCAGGGGCTGCGCCGGATACCAGGCTCAGGGAGTATGCCCCTCCCGCCTGGGGCATCGCGCCATTCTTCGGCATCGAATGCACAAGAATGAAGTAGGTCTTGTCGTCATCCGGCGGCAGGGTGATCACGACTTCCGAGTTGGGGCCATTAATGTCGAAGCTCCGGCCATATGACTGGTCCAATGCGATCGGCTTTTCTACCATCGCCTTGGTCACGTGATGCAGGGAGAGCGAGGTGTCCGATACTTCCGAACGAACCGTAACGGTCACCTGCGAGCCCGGTTCCGCCTGGAAGCTGTAAATCTCCGATGCGATGGAAAGCTGGCCCTGCAGCGTTTGCCCCGGCTGGATCTGCTTTATCCGTGCGGCCATGGAACTCTCCATCATCGCGCGCACATCGGGGGGTGTCTCCGCCTCGATGCGGGCCAACTCGGCCATGATCTCTTCGGTGCTCGGGCGGTGAACGCAGCCCGTGAGCATTGCGCAACCCAGAATGGCGGTGGTGAGGAGCTTCACGATCGCGTCTCTACCTTGTTCGTTGTAAGTGTTCGCGTCCATGGCCTAACCGGCCGGCCGCGTCAGGATCTGTTGCCTATCTGCTGCGACAGGGAGCGCATGAGCTTCAGCGTCAGCGCCCGCGAGATGCCTTCCACGGTCATCTCCGGGCTTTCCTCTTGCCGCTCGTAACCCTTGTTGGTGGCGACGAAGCGAGATTTACGCGCGCCTTCGACGTCCGAGCCATTGACCAGGGCCGTGCCGAGAATGCGTCCGGTCCGGATGTCCTTCGCAGTGGCGCGGAAGTCGTAGCCAGGCTCAGAGCCGGAGCGGGTCACGCTGGTTTCCACCAGGATGTCGGCGTACCGGTCGAGGGCAGATATCTCGTTCAGGCTGGTGGAGTCGGCCGAGAGGTTCTGCCGCGCCATCTGCCGCAGGATGACCGAGCGATCCACGACCTTGACGTTCGCCTCCAGGAACAGGCGGGTGATGGCATCCTCGAAACGCCATTTCCAGGCCTCGCTGGGGTCTTCACGCTTACCGCTGGCGCCGTGGTGCAGCTCGTCAGTGCTCTCCACCTGCAGGGTAGCCGTCCCATGCGCCGCGAACTGACCTGCGTCCTGGCTGTAGCCGGCTGCTGACTGGGTGGATTGCAGGGTGACCTGTTGCCGCTGGACAGGAATCCACTCGCGTATCTCGTCGCTGAGTTCGCGATTGAAGTAGATCGCAAGCCGTGGCGAGCGCGCCTGCCGGTAGGCAGCGTCGAACTCGGCCAGGGTGGCGCCAGAGGCTTCTTCCGTTGGCGGGGCAGCTTCGGTGATGTAGGGCTGCTCGTCGGGCAAGGCCGCTGCGCCTGGCTGGCTGCTCGGCGGGGGCACTCGTCCGGCCGGAGTTGCCTGCTCCAGGCGACTCTCCAGGACGGACGAGTCGAAGGGCTGTTCCTCGGCATGGGCCAATGGCCCGCCCGCGAGCAGGGCCGTCAGCACCGCCAGGGGGAAATGGCCCTTACCCATCAGCGCCCCTCCCGTACTTCGATGTAGTAGTGGGCAATGCCCTGGGCGCGGGTCGAGAATTCCCGGTAGGCACCGACCGACTGCGGGTCGAGGTAGACCCGCTGCCATTGCGTCGGGCCCTCGACGGGCACCGGTAGGTCGTCGAAGAACTGCGTCCTGGCCTCGATCTGCAGCGGATGGTCAGTACGATTGCGAATCACCGCGAAGACTTCGAGGGTGCCGGTGGCAGTGCGCCGGGCGCCACTGTTCTCGATGGCGAGCTTGCCGGAACGGCGGTCCTGCAGGGCCTTGTCGAGAATGACTACGGTGTCGAGGTTGATCCCGGCGTTGGGCGCGCGCTCGTCGGCCACGCGAACGCCAGGCCTGGCGCCCTCGTTAGGGTCGACGGCACTGCAGCCACTCAGCGCCAGGGCGGCGCCGACCAACAGGCAAGTCAGTTTGGAGTTCATTGGCTGATGCTTCCTTATCGGCTGTCCACGTCCGTCGCCCGGCGAGCGCGCACCCAGAGGATGCCCCGCCCCTTGTCGTCGACCTGGATGCGGCGGGTCTGGGTGAGCTCGGGAATTACAGTCCCCGAGGCATCTAGGAATTCGAAGGTGAGTTCGCCGGGGTTCGCCGGCATGGGCAAGGTATAGACATGCACCTTGTCCGGCAGGTTGTTCCAGAAGCGGTTATCGGCGCGTCCCTTCATGTTGGTGGAGACCAGGGCTGCCGCGCTGGCCACCAGCGCAACGCCGACGGCTGCGCTGCCCGCGCTGCCGCTCTGGGCGGAAAGTTGGGGCGCGATCTGGGCGACGGCGCCGGCGGTGTTGGCAGCGACCCGTTCGCTGCCCTGCTTGAACTGGACCTTGCCTTCGAGGATGCCGTCGATGGGCCTGCCGCCACGGGTCGACGCCTGCCAGAAGATGTCCTCGGCTGGGCTCATGCGCACGACCTGCCCGTTGATCCGGATCTGAGCCCCTTGCTCGGTGAAGCGCTTTCCACGGCGATACACCAGCAGGTTGCCGCCCACGCCATCCTGCAGCTTGCGTGGCGCCTTTCCGGTCTCGGCGATGATGAGCAGCCTATGGTCGGCCCCGGGACGTGGAATTTCTGGCCTTAGCGACGCCAGTTCGGCATAGCGCTCCTCGGCCAGCGAAGTGGCGCCGAGCACCTGCGAAGACCAGGCCTCGAGAAACAGCAACAGTGCGAAGTCGGCACGATTCTGCGCCTCTTCAGCAAACGCGTCCTGCAACAGGCCGCTCTTGAAACTGGCTCTGGCGTTCTCGTAATCCCCGGCCTGCATGTCGAGCAGGCCGCGGTAATAGAACGCCATGGCGCGCTCATAAGGCTCGCCCTTGTAGTCCTTGCTCCCCTCGTTGCGCCACAGGCCACGGGCGGCGGCGGCTTGCGGCGAGTCCGCATAGACGGCGGTGACGCCCGTGAGGGCTTCATCGAATAGTCGACCTGCGTCGTCATCACGTCCGAGGTCGAGCGCCAGCGTTGCCGCCTGCAGCTGGTTCAGGACCTGGTTGGCGGGAGCGTCGGTTTCGACCTTTTCCAAGGCCGCGGTGAGCGCTGGTGGCGCCGGAGCGGCAATGACCGCCGACGCCAGGAGCAGCAGCGGAGCTAGCAGTACGCGCATGGCACCCATCCTCTGGCGGGACTTTTCCTTAGCGGTAAATCACATCGTCTTGCGCGGTTTTCTTGAACTCGTAGATGCCGCCCCAGACGACGGTGCCATATTCGAGATCGATCATTTCGAAAGTGATCTGCTGATAGCGCGAGGTGGTGCTGGTAGCGGTATCGACCGCGTCCAGGGAAGTGATCCGCCCCACCAGACGGAAGTCCGCGCCCGCCGTACCCTGGGTTTTGCGGATGGTGCCGCCATCGGTCACACCGGCGCGCTTGAGTTCGCGCTCGTTCTCGACCATTGCTGCGTACTGGCGGCCGACGAAGACCATGCGACCTTGAGCGGCACGCTGCAGTTCGATGCGCAGACGATCGGTGATGGAGTTCTTGTTGATGCGCGAAGAACTTTCGTTGGTGAAGTACTCGGAGTCGATGATGATGCGTGGCGGCGGGTTGCGGCCGGCCAGGACCGGAGTGGCCAGCATGTCCCGCATCATCTTGTCCGTCACGCCGACGATATCCTGCGACTCGATGCCAACGCCTTGGACGACGGTACTGCTGCTTCGGACATCTTCGTAGACCGTTTTCCGGCCCGAGGTGTTGTTCACTCCCGTGCTGGCGCAGCCGGCCAGCATAGTACCGGCAGCGGCTACCAGAACAAGCCGCGAAGCATGGCTACGTACGACGTTCATCCCTGGTTGTTTTCTTACCATCTGTGGCGGGCTCTGACGTGATGATATGTGGGAGTTTCTGATGTATCGAATTCTGAGGGCGAAGATTAGCCTTGATGTCAATGCAATGGCAATGTGCTACAGAATCGAAAACAAACCGGGGCTACGTTGCTCGTTCTTCACCGCGAACCCATGAATTGCCGTGATGGCAAAAGCGAAGACTGGCAGGTCAGGAAGCGCCGCATTCGGAATAACGAGGCCCATGCACAGGTCGAGACTGATCGGCTCGAGCAACTGACGTCTTGATCCGTTACCGGAACATCAATCCGTACTAACAGTGACCTGGTCTCTCACGGCCTCAGCTCCTTCGCATCCGGCTCCAGATTGAGAGAAGTGCTTGCTCCGCAGCCTGAAGTCGGAGTGGACGCCAGCGACTGGTTACCTGACTGGTCGGGAGGCCCAGCGGGACATCAGTCATTACCTGATGCACCGCTACAACCGGATCAGGCCGCATCAATTCAACAACGGGTTGTCACCTGCAGTGGCCGAAGAAAAACTTAACCCACTGTCCCGGATGGATTGACCACTACCGATTTTAACGCAGCACCACGCGCGAAGCCCGCAGCCACTTTTCGCACCGAGCCTAATAAGACTTGCGAAATCTGATATCCAACGGAGCGGCGTGTCCGCCATGCTAAAGGGTCGTCAGTCCAACCCGCACTGTCCTGCCCTTCCGGAGCATGCAAGCGATCGATCTAGCATTGCGCGCAGCTTGGCGGTGACTTCCTTAGCGTCTTCGTCGCTTTCCAGCACATATGGCTGGATCAGCAGGATGACCTCTTCGCGGCTTTTGACGACCTCCTGGTTACCGAAGAGCGCTCCCAACCAAGGTATATCCTTAAGTAAAGGCACGCCGGTACTGGCGTCCGTGACGTTGTCCCGGATCAATCCACCCATCAGCACGGAACCACCGCTCTTCAGGGTCAAGGCCGTTTCCAGGGAAGTCCGAGTAATAGTCGGGGCCGCTAGGCTGCTCCCTTTCCCCTCGCCGCCACTTCCACCACTGTCGCTCAGCTCCTGGCTCACGGTGAGATCGACTCGATTGTTGGAATAGACCACCGGTGCGACGTTCAGAATGGTACCCGTGGAGCGATAAGCGATCTCGTTGCGTAAGTTGGTGGTTCCGCCGGTCGTACTATCATCGTTGATCTGTGCAGTGGGCACAGGAATATCGCTACCCACGTTTATATTGGCCTGTTCACCACTCTTGACCAATATGCGCGGGGTAGCTAGCACCCGGACACGCTGATCCTTGGCCATGGCGGAAATGGTCGCCATATTGCCCCCTGCAGTGTTGACCACGTAGTTGAATCCCCCGCCCCCCATGGTGCCGCTCAGCTTGGCATTGCTGAAGTCTCCGTTCAGGATCTTCCACTCCATCCCCAAGGACTTTGCATCACTGAGATTCACGCTCGCGATCGTGACTTCGATGAGTACCTGACGCGCAGGCTTGTCCATCTGACGGATAAGCCCCTGCATCTGCTGCCAAGTCCTGGCTGAGCCCCGGAACAGTATGGCGTTTCGGTTCTCGTCCTCCACTATCGTCCCACTGCCGGTGATGTCCGACGCCAGACTGCCCAGCAAGCGGTCCTGCCCTCCCCCCATAAGAGCGGCAGCTCCGGCAGCCTGCAGCAAGGGAGAAACGGGAGCCTTAGCTCCTTCCTCGCTTGGTTTCCGGCCGCCGGTGGCCATCCCCGCGCGCGCTGAAGCACTGTTTCTCAGTCCGGACGTGATGCCGTAGGCCCCCTCCCCAGCAAGCCCAGATATCAGCGACCTCAGCGATCGGGCGAGCTCCGTGACCCGTGTATTGCGTGCTTCGTAATAGAACAACCCTTCTTTTTCGCTTCCTTCGCCCTGCCCTACGACCGCCGCGGCAACGGGAACTCGATCCACCTGCTGCGCCCACTCACGCACCAGACCAAGAAGGCTCTCGTCATTGGCAAAAACGATGAGACCGTTGGAGCTGTCCAGCGGCACAAGGACAATGGTGCCGGAGGCTTGACCAATACTCACGCTGTAACCCTGAGCCGAAATCAGAGTCTTGAGTTGCTCAGCCATGTCAGCAGCAGTTACGAACGCCGGATCAACCCTCAGGCTATGACGACCACGCATGAAGGGCTGATCGAGCAGGCGAACCGCTTCAGAGGCCTGCCGAACGATGGACGACATGCCCTTCAGCATCAATCCGCTTCGCGCCGCGTCAGCCGACACACTGAGCCCAGACTTTTCATAGGCACTGTTGAGCCAGGGAATGACGTCCCGCGTATCGACATTTTTCAGGGGCATGAACTGGAACACGGGTCGATATGCGATGGGCACCTCCGGCCGGGCATCCCCGCTAATCAGGATCGGTGGTTCGTCGGGACTCAACCCAACCTGTTTAATCTGGAATCGAAACACATCGCCCTGCCGAACGATCTCGACGCCATAGTTAGCCAGGATCTGCCTAGCCACTTCATAGACCATCTGCGGGGTTTGGGGTTGCTCCAGCCGGACCGTGACCCGATCAACCTTGCCCTTCAGGGCGCTTTCGATCTCGAATGGCAATTCGAGGATATTGCCGAACACCTCGTTTATGAATGCCGGCAACTGGATATCCTCAATGTTGAGCCGGATATCGGCGGTCTTGTCATCAAGCACAACCTTGTCACCACGATCTACGATGCCCACGCGCTCCACCGCTAAACCGCTGGGCGTCCGGCTGAAATGGGTCTCCAATTGAGCTGGCGCGACCTGTTTATCATCGCTCTCGGTAGTGGCGATGGCGCCTGGCTCCTCATCGCCACGAGCACTATCAACCTCCAGCAAGGGGTGAGGAATCTGCATGGGAGTGGTGCTGCAACCCGCTGATAGAGCCAGGCATGTTGCGATGAACAATGGACCGCACGAGAATCGCTCGGTCGGGTTATTGCTGTGGTGCATAGAGTTCCCTGTCAAAACCTTGAATCTCGCCGTCTTCGGCGAGAGAGAATCGAATACCTTGCGTCGAGATCAGCTCCAGACGCTCACCTCCCGGCAAGATGGCGCCCCGGGAAAATCGCAGAGGCGGCGTAGTAGCGCCCTTTGAAATCAGTGCGAAGGTCCCTTGGTGATCCCGGACGATGCCGTGAAAACGCCAGGCAACTTCAACCCTGGCAACGCCGTCTTCTCCTGTCGAAACCCGCTTTTCTTTGTCGCGAGTTTCCGGTGACGAACGCTCGCCCCCCCACCACTGCATCTCGGACAATTGCTTGGCCCCAGCCGGATCGACAGAATGAGGTTGGAGGCTCACAGGCACCCAGTCATCCTGGTTCGAGATGCTCGCACTGGGGGGCTCCGTATCAGGTGCGATCAACCATCCGAAAGAAACAGTGAGTGCGGGGAACAGCAGGTACCAGCGCAGGGTTGATTGGGGGTCCATGAATGTCACGCGAGTCGGGCAATGGGATGCGGGCGCAAAGGCGAAGAAGTCTCGCATTTGCGGCCACCGCTAAACGCCGAGTTAGTGGTAGGAAACGTCCCAACCTTTCCCACTCATTTGGACCATGCGCCGCTATAGCGCAGCCTGGGACGGCTGAAGGAACAGAAAAGAGAGTTGGAGGTTAATCGCAGGAGATATCTGGTTATTAAGCTCGAGGTAGTCCACCACGATTTGCCGTGGCTCTCCCTCGATCGCATGTAGCAGCCGGCTGAACGATTCGGGGTGAAACACACCCCGAACCTGAGCCTCGATCCGTGCTACGGAGTCCTCGCGATCAAATCCCGTAGGTGCCAGAACAGTAATCTTCGCGTCATCCACGCCAGCCATCGTGACCTGATCGTCCAACCAGGCCTGAACATCCGCGCGCGCCTGAGATGCATTGGTGGACAACCAGAATCGCTCGCGCACGCGAAGCAAGACATCATCCGCCTGCTTCGAACGTTCCGGCCACGACGTCTGACGGGAAATCGCTTGCAGCTTGAGCCAATCCTTAGCCAACCTCCGATAGTGGTCCTCACGTTCGACACGCCAATCCTGGCAAAGCAGAATCAGATGCACGACTAACAGCATTACTGCCAACCAAAGCGACATTCGCAGGGGGAGACTTTCCTGATACTGCCGTCGGAGCTGATTCCAGTGAGCGCGGAAGGGAATCCGGTTGTTCAACATCATCCTTCACCTCCTGTGTGCGACAAGCTCAGGCTCAGTATTACTCCCCCATCACGCGGCACAGGCTCCACTCGCACATTCTCGAAGTTTCCGGCCTCCATGAAGCGATTGACATAGAAGCGAGGATCAACCTTGCGGGTGTCCAGTTGGAGCTCCAGCTCTTGCCCTCCAAAGCGCCAAGCGAGCAAGCGGCTATCGCGGTCCAACAGTGCGGCAACCTGACTGAGCAATTTGCTTTGTGACGTGGCCCGCGAGGCTTGAACCAGATTGACACTTGTTTCATTGGCCCTGAGCGCTGTACTGCGAGCTATTAACACAGGCTCGACCTGACGGCTCAACTCATCGTACTGGGCCTGCAAGGCGCGCCCTGCCCACCACCAGGAAAATCCGATTCCCATGTTCAGTCCTCCCCCCAGCGCCAAGGAAGCCGCCAATACATGCGGAAGCCACCGTTCCCAGTGAGATGAAGCACCGACGACTGCGGAATTGGCCCATGGGCGATTGAGCGAAGAGATACAAGTAGCCTCGACAGCAAAAGACACCTCTACTCCTGTCAATCCTCGCAGCAGTGGGAGGTACTTCTCGGGGTCAGGCAACATGGGAAAACAATGACTCATGACCAAGGTATTTCCTTGCCACACCTGCAGATCCACTCCCGATCCGAGTCGCACCATACGTACCGTCGCCCCCTCGGACTTGGGTAGCGCCTGGAGCAACGGTTCAGGAATGCAGCGATAACGCTTCGGCGCATCGCTCAGGGTCGCAGCCGCTTCCTCACGTTCGCGCTCATCCCACGACCACACCATCGCTCGCCCGCCTCGCCAGACCACATAATGTCCGGCATGGCGGAATGGAGAGACTGATAAGAGCTTCAACGCCAGCGCCCGGGGACGATCGGATCGAGGAACATGTTCAAGGTCCAAGCAATGGAAGATGCACAGGGAGCGATCAATGACCCATTGCACCGGCCAGCCACTAAACACGCCTACACTACGACGCGTCCACTTCAGCGCGACTTGCCCGTCCTCACCACGGGCCTGCCATAAGCGGGGCGGAGAGAATTCCGGGAACGTCTCCAGACGCATGGATCGAGTCAGCTTCATTTCGCTTCACGGACCTTTTCAGTTGGAGCTGCCAAGGTGGCAGCATTCGATGGTCGGAGCTGAAGCTGACTTCGTACTCCGTCGCTCGCTCCACTCCAGTGGGATGCAAACGGATCGACAGCGTGGAGCTAGCGAGGCGGGTCCAGCCATCGTCGGGAACAAGGTTTGCGTGTGCACCCAACAGGGCACGCAAATCGGTGGACCGTGCGAGTGACTGCTGCTCGCGAGCCGCCACTAGTCGACTTACTTGCTCCACCGGCAAGCCCCAGGCCAGATTCAAGACACGAGGATCTGCAGTATTGATGTTCAACGGCGTAGCGCTGGTCGTCACCAACTCGGTCCAGTCGGCATTCAGCAAGTGCTCCTCCCAGGGCTGCCAGCGATCGAGAAGGAAAACCTCCAACACCGAACGTGGAGTGCGACGCGAGTCTTGGCTGCCGCCCCTCCAGGTGGCGCGACCACCGGCGCTACCCAGGCGCGGAGCCCCCTCTGGCATGAGGTAGTCGGACCACTGCGCCAACATGGCCGGTACCTCTTCCGGCGTTACGCCCAGGCCGAGCAGCAGGTTACCTAAAAGACGAGGATCCACAGCTGAGAGGCTGAGCCGTGCTGCATCATCCGTCAGCCCCAGGCACCAGCCGTTTGCCATGCAAAGTGGACGGCCATCCAAAGGCAGCTCACCGCCCACCGGCATGACCGACGAATCCAGCTGCGGAGCCTGGGCTACCCCGTCACTCGGAATCGTCAGCCCAGCGATGGTGTACCCCTGTGTCGCGATCAGCCACTGCACGCGCGCCAACAATGTACTTTCCTCGATCTCCCTCAACATGGCCGCACGCCGGTTCTCCATAACGTTCACGGAGCGCTCGACCCAGAGCACGGCTGCTGCTGCCAGTAAAGTCATGACGGCCAGGAACCAGACCACGCCGACCAGCACGAAACCACGACTGCGATGTTGTTCAGTGCTCATGTACCGACGGCCTGACTTTAGGTAGCTGTAAAACGGCCAGGACGTAGAGATTGTCCTCTAATGCTTCGAGCACGATGGCCTCAGGTAGCTGGTCTACGTTCATTGAGGATGGTGGCCATGTTTGATGCCACGCCCCCCTGGCATCCAGGTAACTAAAATGGGCATCCGCTGGCAGCGACGAAACTGACCAACGGCTGTCCAACAGCGGACGCACGTATATCAGCTCCGCATCTCGCCCTTGGCCCCGCGCTTCGATACGAAACGCAAACGGCTGGGGAATACCCTGTCGACGGTCCACGGTGCCCAGAGAGACAGCTTCGAAACTGAGCTCGTCCCCACGTAAACGCATCGCAACATCCCCCTGTTCAGGAGCGACGAGGTTCCGCACGGCATCCAGGAACCAGCCATGGGCAAGCGTCTCCACTCGTTTGCTGCCCGCATGCAGGTGAAACGTACTATTGACCTTGCCGATGTAGGTCAGCGCCTGCATGAGAAGTGCGCTGACGAGCGAGACCAGCATGAGGACCACCAACACCTCAAGTAGCGTGAACGCAGACTGTTTACAGACCCGTCGTTCCATCATCCGTCTCCAGAACGGCTGGCTACCCGCACATGGCCGACCTTTTCAAGGCGAAAGCGGAAAAGAAGCTCGTCCCGCGCTCGCACTTGCGTTTCGACGCGAAACAGCTGGGCATCGTAGATGCCGGGCTGGGCACCATGACGACTAACTACGGGTTTGGGCGTTGAACGAGGCGAACTTTGCCAACTCAGCAGGTAGTGCCCCAACCGAACTTCTCCATTGGGGTCTTGCATCGGATTCAGCGTTTCCAGGTACGCCATTGCAACCTGGGCAGCCTCAATCCGTTCCTCGGCGGCCTCGACTCGCTGCAAGCTTCTGAAACCGGAGTTGAGCCATGCCAGCAACGCGCCGCCCACTACAGCCAGCAATGTCATCGCCACGACGGCCTCAAGAAGTGTGAATCCCGCCTGGTGCGAAGCTCTCATGGAAGCCCTTGCGGAGCGCAGAATGGCGGGTCCAACCGGACATCACGTGGCAGGCCATCGTGAATGATCCGCAAACTGCCGCCGAGACAGACCCCATTGGCCAGATAGCGCACGGGAGGTTCCGCGACGATCAACCAACCGGTAGGCACCTGCAACATCTCCGCGCGCGACGCGCCATCTGCATCGATGGTCAGCTCCCTCCCGTCGTTGCGTACTCGGAGGCCCAGGCTTTGAAGTTGCTCCTGAATATCCTGCAGAGCCACCCGACGAGACCAGGCCGACTGCATGTTTGCCAACCCTGGCAGCACGACCGCAGCGATAGCCGCGACCACGGCGAGCACGACCAGCAGCTCAAGCAAGGTAAACCCTCGCACCCGATCAGCGCTGCGGCAGGTAGCCAACATCGGCATCCAGCCCGTCACCACCAGGCTGCCCATCTGCTCCCAGACTGAACAGAGTGAACGGTTGCTCGGTACTTGATCTATCGCTGTAAACGTAGGGGCGGTTCCACGGATCCAGCGGCACGCCCCCCTCCAGGTAGGGGCCTTTCCAAAATGCCTTGATGCGCTCATCGGCCGGTGGAGCATTGAGCAGTCCAAGCCCTTCCTGCTCGCTCGGAAGGCGACCGATATCCAGGCGCATGGTTAGCAACGCCCCCTTGAGCATCTTTACCTGGGTATCGGCGGTCTGCGCCTTGGCCTTGTCCGCCTGACTGAACAGACGCGGCCCCACAAGCCCCATCAATAGACCGATGATCACTAGCACCACGATCATCTCGAGAAGGGTAAAACCTCGTTGTGCCACTTTGCTCATACCGATTCCGCAGATGTTTCCGCCTTCCGACGGGATTCAAATTGCCGGTCGCTCCCGCGAACGAAGCGGGGCAGCTTGCAATCGATACCTAGAGCGCCATGTCATTGGCGCTAGTGATGGCCAAGACAACACCAGTGATGATCAAACCAAACACGGAGCCAATCAGCAGAATGGCCAGCGGCTCGATCAGCACCAGGGTCTTCTTCATCCGGCCCCGACCGGCTTCTTCATACAGCGTTGCCAGACTCAGCAGCATCTCAGCGAGTTGCCCGGAAGCCTCTCCAACACGAACCAGGTTTGCGCCAATGGCCGTGATAGCCTGGCGCTCTTCAAGCGCCACAGACAGAGCAGTGCCGCCCCTCACATCCTGGGTAACACGCTCCAGCACCTGGCGCTGTCGAGCGATGCGCATCCCTCCACCAGCCAATTCCAGGGCATCGACCAGCGCGACGCGGTTTCCCAGAAGCGTTCCAAGCACCTTGGACCATTGCGCGATCTCTGCCTGGAGAAGCCACTCACCAACCAGTGGCACCCTCGCCAGTTGATCGAAGGCCCAGTCCCGCAATCGCTCGTTACTCAGGCCCATCGCGACTCCGACGCACAAGCCCAGGACGATTAACATCAACAGGCCGGCATTCCCGTTGCTCCATACCCCAGTGCTCAGCACTATCCAAGCCAACCAGGGAAGTTCGACCACTTCATCGAGCAGGTTGGCAAACTTGGGAACGACAAATACGAACAAGGTCGCTATCGCAAGCAAACCGCTCAAGACCAGGATGCTCGGATACACCAATGCCCCAGTGATCTCCGCACGAGTACGCCTTTCGTACTCCAGCTGCTGGGCGCAGTCGCGTAGCGCCCCGGCCAGGTCGCCAGTCAGTTCGCCAGCGGCCACGAGTTGGTAGACGTACTTAGGCAAGGGCAGTCCGGATGCCTCTAGTACAGCGGGAAACGATTGCCCACTTCGCAACCCGCTTCCGATGACCTCCAACGCAGCCGCCAGGACGGGATGGTGTGCAGTCCGCTCCTGAGCCGCCACAGCTTCCGCGAGCGTCACTCCTGCAGCGAGCAGAGTCGCAAGTTCATGGAAGGCCATGTTCAACTCCTCAGCACGCAGATGGCGACGACGGCCAAGCGCCCGCCTCTTCTGCTCCAGGCGGAGTGGTGTCAATCCCTGGTTCTGCAATTGCCGCAGCGCGTCCTGCCGAGAGGGAAGATTGAGTTCGCCGGTGAATCGCCGACCGTTCCGATCGATGGCCTCATAGATGAAGGTCATGAGATCAACCACTGGTTACACGACGAACTTCATCGAGACAGGTTTCGCCGAGCCAGGCCTTCAAGAGGCCGTCGCCTCGAAGATTTCGCATGCCCTGCTCGTAGGCCAAACGCCGCAGTTGCTCGGCAGTTGCTCGCTGTACGATCAGTTCGCGCATTTCCGGAGTCAGATCAACCAACTCATAGATTCCAAGGCGCCCACGGTAGCCGGTACCTTCGCAACGCTCACAACCACGAGCCCGTTTCCACCGCGCCGATTGCCCTGGAAATAACCGGGCAGCGACCACGCGAGTGTCTTCCAGCTCCGCGTCGCCAATGCTCGGAGCGCACGTTTCCGCGCAGTACTGGCAGAGCCTGCGGACGAGGCGCTGGGCCTGAACCCCGCGCACCGGAGAGGCTACGAGAAATGGCTCGACACCCATGTCCACGAGGCGGGTGAAGGCACTTACCGAGTCGTTGGTGTGGAGGGTCGAGAACACCAGATGGCCGGTCAGGGAAGACTGCACAGCAATCTCTGCGGTTTCCAGGTCACGAATCTCACCGATCATGATGACGTCCGGGTCCTGACGGAGAATCGAACGTAGCGCTGCGGCGAAGGTCAGGCCAATATCGGCGTGGGCCTGTACCTGGGTGATGTTGGGTACCTGGTACTCGACCGGATCTTCCACCGTGATGATCTTGCGCACACCATCGTTGATCTCCTCAAGGGTACCGTAGAGGGTGGTCGACTTGCCGGATCCGGTAGGTCCGGTAACCAGGATGATGCCGTGGGGCTCCGCTATCCATTCGCGCAGGATGCCCAGATGATCTGGCAACATGCCCAAACGATCTAGTCGCAAGGATTCACGTTCCTTGGGCAGCAACCGCATCACGACTGATTCCCCATGGACACCGGGCAATGTCGAGACGCGCACATCCAGTTCGGTGCCGCTGACGCGAATGCTCATGCGCCCATCCTGCGGAAGTCGACGCTCGGCAATATCGATGGCGGAAATCAGCTTGATCCGCGAAACCACGGCAGCAAATCGCTCGCGCGGCAAGTTGAGTTGTTCCTGCAACACGCCATCAATCCGGAATCGAATGCGGAAATCGAATTCACGCGGCTCGATATGGATATCCGACGAGCGTTTCTCGATAGCCTGCCCCATCACGTTGTTGACCAGCTCGACTATCGGAGCCTCCTCAGCCATTTCGCGCAAATGGCGCACGTCGTCACGGCCGTCCCCCCCCTGGATAGCCCCTTGGCGGGCGAGATCGAGACAGCGTTCAAGCCAGGCGTCCATATCCTGGGCTCGACACAGCACCGGTCGTATGGCCCGTCCCGGATAGAAATACTGGAGGGTTTCCGGGATCGAAGGCGAAAGCGGATCTCGGGCGGCGAACAGCAGTTGTTCACCGTCCTCCCACACCACCACTTGCTCCTCCACGAACCAATCGGAGTTGATCGGGGAGGTTTGCAGGAACGCCGTAATCACTTGTTCCGAAGGCGGCTCGAGGTGCTCCCCCACCAACGGCATCTGCAATTGCTCGGCCAGAACTTGAAGCAACGCGCTTTCCGCAAGCGCACCGGAACGCACCAGTATGCCTCCCAATCGCCCACCGACCTTGCGCTGCATGGCCAGGGCACGGTCGAGCTCTTGCTGGTTCACCAGCCCACGTTCGAGTAGCCGCTGCCCAAGCGACCGCCACTGCAAAAGCGCCTGCTGGGAATCAAAGGACATCGGCAAAACCTTCCTGGACACGACGGAACCAGGTCAAACCAAGCAGGAACACCAGCGTCGACACAGCACAGTAGAGCGCAATGACACCGAGCTCTGGCAGCGGCGAGTCGAACAACACGGCACGAACCATTTCCACCGGGACAGTCAGCGGGTTCATGTACAGGTATGGCTGCACAGCAGGCGGCAGCGAGCTGAGCGGATAGAAGACAGGGCTGATGAACAGCAGGAGGATCAGGAGGAACTGGACGAACTGGCCAGTATCGCGAACGTAGACGCCGAGTCCGGATAGGAACCAGGCCAGCCCCGTTACGCAAAGCAGGAATGGCAGGAGCATCAGCGGCAGCAGGATAACCGGCCACCCCGGCGCGACGCCCTTGATGACGAGAAAGACGATAAGTACCAGGTAGCCCAGCGCCGAATTGATGAAGGCAGCCAGTATGGGGGTGACGGGAAGGATCTCAAGCGGGAAGACCAGTTTCTTCACCAGGTTGACGTTACCTGGAATGATGCCTGGGGCCCTGGAAAGACCCTCGGCGAGAATGCCGTTGAGCAGGAGCCCAGCGAAAAGCGTCAGCGCAAAGGAAAAGGTGTCCTGGTCGCTTCCCCAGCGCGACTTGAGCACCACGCCGAAGACGAAAGTGTAGATCAGGAGCAGTAGAACGGGCGAAACGATGATCCAGATGCGCCCCATTACTGCATCCCGATAGCGCGACTCAACTTCACGCCTCGTCATGGCGAGCAAGAGCTCCATGCGAAGTGCAAGCACGTCTGGCAGCGGGGGAAGCAGGTTCAAGGCGCAGATCTCCTGGCCACCCGTCACAGGTAGCGGCTCTTTTGAGGCCAGGGAATATGCGAAATTCGCGCATCCGACACCATCGGCAGCCGCCCCTGACGATTGGCGACTTTTCCGACTACGTCGACGGAACGTTCCAAGGAGCACCTATTCGATGCGCTGCCACCCCGAATGATTCAGTTGCATGGAATCGCTAAAGGCATGGAACCTGTCCAATTACCCAGTCCGGCCATCCCCGTGCGGTGATGCTGCGAAACCCAAAAAGCGAATCAAGCGCACGGTCCCGCCCAACCACCTCAGTAATCCACCTTCCCCCGCCCCGCCTTGACCGCTCCGCGCTTGGCCTTGCCTTCCAGGCGCCGTTTCTTCGAGCCCAGCGTGGGCTTGGTCGGCCGCCGCGCCTTTTCCACTTTGGCCACGCTGCGGATCAGCTCCGCCAGGCGCTCCAGGGCGTCCGCGCGATTCTGTTCCTGGGTGCGGTACTGCTGGGCCTTGATGACGATCACGCCTTCGCTGGTGATGCGATTGTCACGCAGCGCCAGCAGCCGTTCCTTGTAGAAGGGCGGCAAGGACGAGGCATTGATATCGAAGCGCAGGTGCATTGCGCTGGACACCTTGTTGACGTTCTGCCCACCCGCGCCCTGGGCGCGGATGGCGGTCAGCTCGATTTCGTCGTCGGGCAGGTGAACGGTATTGGAGATAAGCAGCATGGCAAAGGCAGTCGCAGGACAATCCGTAGGATGGGTCGCCCCCATCCTACAGGTCCTCAGGCCGTGCGGCTGCCTTCCAGCACCATCTCTTGCTCAGCGCCGCGCTTGAGCAACGCATAGAGCACGCCGGTTACCAGGCTGCCGGCGACTATCGCCAGCAAGTAGAGCAGCGCATGGTTGATGGCATTGGGGATCAGCAGCACGAACAGGCCGCCGTGGGGCGCCATCAGCTTGCAGCCGAAATACATGGACAGCGCCCCGGTCAGAGCACCGCCAGCGATGCTGGCCGGGATCACCCGCAGCGGGTCCTTGGCGGCGAAGGGGATGGCCCCCTCGGAGATGAAACAGAGCCCCAGTACCAATGCCGCCTTGCCCGCCTCACGCTCGCTCTGGGCGAACTTGCGGCGCATCAGCAGGGTAGCAATGCCCATGCCGATGGGCGGCACCATGCCGGCCGCCATGGTGGCCGCCATCGGCGCGTAGCTCTGGGATGCCAGGAGGCCCACTGAGAACGCGTACGCGGCCTTGTTGATCGGGCCGCCGAGGTCCACGCACATCATCCCGCCCAGCAACAGGCCGAGGAGAATCGCGTTGGAGGTGCCCATGTTGTCGAGGAAATGGGTGAGGCTGGTGAGCATGCCGGCTACCGGCTTGCCGACGACGTAGATCATCACCAGGCCGGTGAACAGGCTGGCAAGCAGCGGGATGATCAGGATCGGCTTCAGCGCCTCGACGCTCTGCGGCAAGCTCAGATGGCGATTGATGGCCCGCGCCGAATAGCCAGCCAGGAAACCCGCGATGATGCCGCCGATGAACCCCGCGCCCAGGGTGCTGGCCAAAAGCCCGCCGATCATGCCCGGAGCCAGGCCCGGTCGGTCGGCGATGGAGTAAGCGATATAGCCCGCCAACAACGGCACCATCAGCTTGAACGCCGCCTCGCCGCCGATCTGCATCAACGAGGCCGCCAAGGTGCCCTCCTCCTTGAACGCCTCGATGCCGAAGACGAAAGACAACGCGATCAGCAAGCCCCCCGCCACCACCATCGGCAGCATGTAGGAGACTCCGGTAAGCAGGTGCTTGTAGGCCCCCTTGGGCTCGGCCTTGGCCTTGCTCGCCTGGGCTTCCCGACCCGCCTTGCCTTCCAGCAGCTGCCCTTCGCTTACAGCGCGCTTCAGGGTGGCTTCGGACTGTTTGAGCGCGACGCCGGTGCTGCAGCGAAACACCTTCTTGCCGACGAAACGACCGGTGTCGACTTCGATATCAGTGGCCAGCAGAACAGCGTCGGCAGCCGCGATGGCTTCCGGGCTCAACGGATCGCGCGCGCCCACCGAACCCTGGGTTTCCACCTGGAGTTCATAGCCCAGGCGCTGGGCCGCCTGCTTCAGCGCCTCTGCCGCCATGAAGGTGTGCGCCACGCCCGTGGGGCAAGCCGTCACAGCGACGATGCGCGGGCGCGCGTTGGCGTCGGGCGCGGCAGCCGCAGCTTCGAGTTCCTGCTCCCGCGCTTCGACAGCGCCGCGCAGGAGGAACGCTTCACTGTCCCGCAGGGCTTCGCTCGGGCTGGCGAGGAAAATGCGCTTACCGGCGAAGCGGCTGAGGTCCAACGGACCACTGCGCACCACCAGCACCCAGTCGGCGGCGTCGAGCGTGGCAACGGACAGCTGGTTCTCCGGATGCTGCGGGTCGACCACCTCGACGCTGGTACTCCAACCCAGACGCTGCGCGGCGGCATCCAGCAGGCGCGCACACAGCACGCTGGTGACCATGCCATTGGGGCAGGCGGTGACTATGGCGAGTTTCATCGGGACACCTCTTGTTGTTCTGGCAGCGCCTGGACGTCGACGGCGCCTTCGAGCTGTTGCAGTTGCGCGGCATCGCTGATGCCGAAACCGACCTGGGTTACGGCCTGGGCGGCGATGGCGGTGGCATGGCGCAAGGTGCGCGCCGCCGGCCAGCCACTGAGCAGGCCATGGATCATGCCGGCCAGCAGGGAATCGCCCGCGCCCACGGTGCTGGCCACGGTGACCCGTGGCGGCTGGGCATGGAGAGCCACGCCGGGGCCGAACCAGTTCACGCCATCGGCGCCTTGGGAGATGACGATGTGCTCGATGCCCATCGCCTGCAGTTGACGGGCTTCCTGCCGCTGGGCCTCCACCCCGGTCAGGTCTCGACGGCCAACTTCAGCGAGCTCGTCCGTATTCGGCTTGATCAGCCAGGGCACGGCAAGCAGACCGGCACGCAGGGCTTCGCCGCTGGTGTCCAGGGCGACCTTCAGCCCATGGCGCTGGAGCCGCACAATCAAGTCGGTCAGGAAATGCGGCTCCACGCCACGAGGCAGGCTGCCGGCCACCACGACCAGGTCATGGCCAGGCGCGAGGCTATCCAGTTGGAGCAACAGTTCGACCTGGGCCATCGCATCCACCCGCGGACCGGGCCCGTTGATATCGGTGATGCGGCCGTCGACTTCCGCCAGCTTGATATTGCTGCGGGTCTCCCCCGGTACGCGGATGAAGGCATCGGTGAAGCCACGCCGAGCAAACAGCGCCTCGAAGGCGTCGGCATTGTCCGCTCCAAGAAAGCCCGAGACGGTCAGGCTGTGGCCGAGATCGGCCAGTACCTGGGCCACATTCACGCCCTTGCCGGCGGCGTGGCTGGCCTGTTCCAGGCTGCGATTGACCTGGCCGGGTTCCAGTCGCTCCAGGCGCAGGGTCAGATCGAGGGCGGGATTCAGGGTCAGGGTCAGGATGCGTGCCATCAGAAGCGCTCCGCCAATTCGCGCACCGCCGCTGCGCTTTCCATCGTGAGCGCGCCTTCGGCCAGTTCGCGGGCCGCCGACAGGCTGAACTCGCGCACGCGCGCCTTGACCTCGGCAATGCCTCCGGCAGACAGGCTCAGTTCGTCCACCCCGAGGCCGACCAGTAGCGGCACCGCCAGCGGATCGCCGGCCAGCTCGCCGCACACGCCTACCCACTTGCCCTGGGCATGGGCCGCACGCACGGTGAGGTCGATCAGTTGCAGCACCGCCGGATGCAGGCCGTCGGCCTGGGCGGAGAGCGTCGGATGGCCACGGTCAATGGCCAGGCAGTACTGGGTCAGGTCATTGGTGCCGATGCTGAAGAAATCGACTTCCCTCGCCAGCACCGGCGCGATCAGCGCCGCCGATGGCACCTCGACCATGATCCCAAGTTGCAGATCGGCCTGGGTAATCTCGGCGGCCAGGCGCAGGCTCATGTCGCGGGCCTGGCGCCATTCATCGACGCTGCCAACCATGGGGAACATGATGCGCAATGGGCGACCGTCGCTGGCACGCAGCAGCGCACGCAACTGGGTTTCCATCAGGTGCGGACGTTGCAGGGTCAGGCGCACGCCACGCACGCCGAGGAAAGGGTTTTCCTCTTCCGGCACGGGCCAGTAAGGCAAAGGTTTGTCGCCGCCGACGTCGAGGGTTCGCGCCACCAGCGGGCGCCCGTCGAGAGCATCGAACACGCGGCGATACTCGGCTTCCTGGGTGGCCAGATCCGGCGCTTGGGGATGAGCCATGAAGATGAATTCGGTACGCAGCAGGCCCACGCCCTCGGCGCCCTGGGCCACCGCCTTGGCCGCACCGGCGCTCTCGCCCAGGTTGGCGCAGATTTCCACGCGATGACCGTCACGGGTCAGGGCCGGTTCCAGCTTGTGCGCATCGGCCAGTTGCAGGCGACGCTGGCGACCTTCCTGTTCCTGGCGCGCACGCTCCAGTTGCTCGGCATTCGGGTTCACGATCAGGCGACCACGCTGGCCATCCAGCAGCAGTGGCGTGCACGCCGCCAGCAGCAGGACACCCGCCCCGGCGCCGACCAGCGCAGGAATGCCCATGGCACGGGCGACGATGGCGCTGTGGGACGTGGCGCCACCACGGGCGGTGAGGATACCTGCCACGCGGTTGCGGTCCAGGCGCGCCACATCCGACGGCGCCATTTCGTCCATCACCAGGATGTACGGCTCTTGCGGTTCAGGCGCCTCCTCGGCCCCACAAAGCTGGGCCAGCACGCGGCGGCCAATGTCGCGCAGGTCGGCGGCGCGCTCTGCCAGCAGCGCATCGTGCAGGCTTTCCTGTTGAGCGGCAGCGCTTTCGATCACCGTCATCCAGGCGGCGGCGGCGCTTTCGCCCTGCTTGAGGCGGGCGTCCACTTCATCGCCCAATTCCGGGTCGGCGAGCATCTCCAGGTGGGTGATGAAAATCTCGCGGATGGCCTTGGCCTCGCTGCGCAGCACCAGCGCCTCGATTTCGCCGCGTACATGGCCGATGGCCTGGAGCAGGCGCTCGCGCTCGAAGTCGGGGGACTCGCCACGCAGCGGATAGTCGAACTCCTTGTGCAAGTGGATGTGCGCCGGGCCAACGGCAATGCCGGGGGCAGCGGGCACCGCCTGGAGCTGGCTACCCGGCGACGGGGCGGCGATGGGCAGGGCTTCTGGCTCTTCCTCTTGCACGGGCTCTGCACAGATCGGTAACGGTTCGATCTCTTCGCCCAGTCCCTGTTCGATGGCGGTCTTCAGGACCGGCAACACGGCGTCGGCGATGGCCGGCTCGGCCATGATCTCAATGACCTGGCCACGGCGGATGCCGAGGCTCAGCAGCTTGCTCAGGCTCTTCGCGGACACGGCAGCAGCACCGCTGTCGGCTACCCGCAGCCGGATCTCGCCGTCGAAGGTCTTGGCCAGTTGCACCAGCTCCTTGGCCGGACGCGCATGCAGGCCATGGGCGTTGGCCAGGGGTAGACGCAGGCAGGGCCAGTCGGGCTGGCTTTCGCCCCCCAATGCTTCCAGCACGGCGCGGCGCTGGGTAGCACGGGCCAACTCGCGCCCCCGGCCCTCGATCAGCAAGGCGCACAGCCGTTCCAGCAGGGCCAGATGGGCGTCACCCAGGCTCGCCAGGCAGAACAGGCCATTGAGCGGTTGATCGAGATAGCGCAGTGGCTTTTCCGGCGTGAGGTACGCCAGGCCCGGCCGTTGTACCGCCTGGTCGCTGTGCAACCACCAGAGGCCATCACCCAGCGGCAGCGGTTCACCCTGCAGCAGCGCGGCGGCGAATCCGCTGCCCACGCAATCGGCACGGCGCAGCAGGCGGGCGCCTTGCAGCACCAGCTCGTCGTAGTCTTGCGCCGCGACACCAAGGCCAATCAGTTGATCGTCCAGGGCCAGCTCCTGGGGCGCGCTCTGCAACAGCTTGAGGATGTCTTCCGGGGTTTCGGCGCGCCGCAGCTCGCTGCCCAGATCCGCCTCGCCCAACGCGCGGGTGAGTATCTGCAGCAAGCGCAGGTGTTCGTCGGACTTGGCGGCAATGCCGATGGCGAGATAGACCCGCTGGCCATCGCCCCACTCCACGCCATCGGGAAACTGCATCAGGCGCACGCCGGTGGTGAACACCAGCTCGCGGGTTTGCGGGGTGCCGTGGGGAATGGCGATGCCCTGGCCGAGGTAGGTGGCACCCTGGGCTTCACGCGCCTCCAGCCCGGCAAGATAACCCGGCGCGACCAGGCCATCGCCCTCCAGCAACTCGGCGAGCATCCGCAATGCGGCGGCTTTATCCGTCGCGACCAGGCCCATGGAAATCTGCCCTGCGGTCAGTTCGAGCATTGCGTCACCTCTCACGGGCGTTGCGCCCTTCTTGTATTTGTCACCTGCCATCAACCTGCGCTACCAGCCGTCGAATTGGTTGGCTAAAGAGTAGACAGAGCGCCTGCTGAATCGTTTCACTAAACTGAGCTGGCACGTTACTCGATAATCTTCGATTCTTGAAGCCCGTCCGATGAAACACATCCGCATAACAGGAGTCGCCAACTTGAAACTCAGTGATATCGCCCGCCTGGCCGGTGTCTCGGTGACCACGGCCAGTTACGTGATCAACGGCAAGGCCGAGCAGAAGCGCATCAGCCCGGCGACCGTGGAGCGCGTGCAGGCGGTGGTGGACGAGCATGGTTTCAAGCCTAACCCCCAGGCCGCGGGGCTACGCAGCCGGCAAACGCGGACCCTCGGCTTCATCCTTCCGGACCTGGAAAACCCCAGCTACGCCCGCTTGGCCAAGCTGCTGGAACAAGGCGCGCGGGCACGGGGTTATCAGTTGTTGATCGCCAGCTCAGACGACGAACCGGACAGCGAGCGGCAACTGCTCAAGCTGTTCCGTGCGCGGCGCTGCGACGCCCTGATCGTCGCCAGTTGCCTGCCGAAGGAAGACGACAGTCTCGGGCAACTGCTGGATGAGGGCCTGCCGGTGATCGCCGTGGACCGGGTACGCGACCCCCGGCGATTCTGCTCGGTGGTCAGCGACGACCGCCTGGCTTGCCAGCAACTCACCCGCAGCCTGCTGCAACCGGCGCCCCGCCGTATTGCCTTGCTCGGCGCCCGGCCAGACCTGCCCATCAGCGCCGAGCGCAGCGCCGGCTTCCATGACGCACTGAAGGGGCACACGTGCGAAGTACTGGAACTCCAGGGCGAAGACTTCAGCCGCGAGTGCGGCCAGCGCCTGATGGCCGACCTGCTGCAACAGGGCGAGTTGCCAGATGTATTGATCACCACCGCCTACGTGCTGCTGGCCGGCGTGCTGGACGCCCTGCGCGAACACGGCGCCTGGCCTGAGCGGTTGCGCGTGGGCACCTTCGGCGATACCCAATTGCTGGACTTCCTGCCACTGCCGGTGAATTCCATGTATCAGCAGCATGAGTTGATTGCCGAACAAGTGCTGGGGCTGGCGTTGGCGGCGGTGGAGCGGGACGTCTACGAGCCGGGGGTGCGCGGCGTAGTGCGGAAGTTGAAACAGAGGATCGCCCTGTAGGAGCGAGCTTGCTCGCGAAAACGGCGCCAGAAGAGCTTCGCGGGCAAGCCCGCTCCTACAAACCCGCACCCTCAACCGATGAACGCGTTTGCGCGATATTCCCTCGGTGACTGCTCGAAGTGCTTCTTGAAGGTGCGGCTGAAATGCGCGGAATCGGTAAAGCCCCAGCGAAAGGCGATATCCGTGATCGAGTCATTGCGCAGGCGCGGGTTAGCGAGGTCGGCGGCGCTGCGCTTCAGGCGCGCACGCTGGATGAAGCGGCAGACGCTGTCGCCCTGGTCCTCGAATAGCCGATAGAGCTGTCGCACCGAGATATTCAGTTGCTTGGCCAGGGCCAGCGGCGTCAAGCCGGGTTCCGACAGGGACTGGTCGATCAATTGCTGGGCCAGGCTGCGCAGGCCGGCATTGTGGGAGCCGTCCAGTTCGCTGGTGGTTTGTCCGGCTTGCTGCTTGAGGGTCGGCGCCAGCAGGGCGATCAGCGCTTCCTGCAGGGCATCGCCCTCCTCCAGGCCGGCGTAATGGTCCAGTTCACCGCCGCAGATCTGCTCCACCAGGGTGCGCAGCACACGGCCGCTGGCGCAGTGCTGGGAGAGTTTGCCAAAGGTCGGCCGGCCCTCCGGCAAATGGCGGCAGACGTCCTCGCGGGACAAATGGAAAGAAGCGTGCTCGATCAGCCCGCGGGGCAGGATCTCGCAAGCGCGCGCCGAATCCATCAGGGCCATTTCGCCGGGTGCCAGTTCGACGCTTTCGCCGTTCTGGCGCAACTGGGCGCGGCCGCTGCGCTGGACGACCAGGAAGCAGTGGCGATCGTCGTCGTGATCGATGGAGGTACGCTGGCGGCTGATCATCCCGGCATTGGTGCGAATCTGCGCGACCTCCAGGCCGGAGATATCCTGGCGGGCGATCTCGCCGATGAACAGGCCTTGGCTGAGCGCCGGCCGCGACTCGAAGCGCCCGCAAACACCTTGTAGGGCACGGAGCCAGGAATCGAAATCATGGGAGCGGACAGCTGGGGTAACCATCGGACACCTCCGGAGCGGGCTGAAGCCGGCCTTGTCGTTATGGCCACATAATTAACATGTTAATAATGTATCAGCAAGCCATCATCGCCGCTGACTCGCTCGCCCACGGGCGCACATGAAAAAGGGCCGCATTGCGGCCCTTGAATCGCCCTGGCGAACCTCAGATATCCGGTTCGAAGAGTTTGCGTTTCATCACCAGCTTGACCCACGCCAAGGCAATCAGGCCCACCAGCCCCAGTACCGCGCCAGTCAGCAGGTACACCGTCTGAGTCATCTCCGGCGACGGGGAATTGTTCAGCGCGATGTAGCCCATGCCGAGGATGCCGACGATCTGCGGCAGCGGGTAGAAGGCTGACTTGTAGGGGCGCGGCAGGTCCGGCTGGCGTCGACGCAGCACCATCACGTTGACGTGGGCGATGATGTAGGCCAGCAGCCAACTGGTGGACGCCGCGATCAGCAGCGTGATGATGGAATCCGGCCCCATCAGCAAGAACGGCAGGGCGATGATGATCGCCACGAAGACGATGGCCATCCACGGCGTGCCGAATCGCTTGTGCAGCACCTTCATCTGCGGGAAGGCCTGGCCGTTCTCGGCCATGCCGCAGAGCATGCGGGGTACCGCTGCCAGCACCGTGTTGACGGTCGAACAGGTGGCGGTCAGCGCCATGACCGTGGCGATGATCACCGCGCCCTTGCCAAACACCGCGAACACGTAGTCCAGATACGGCAACGGCGAGGTCGTCAGGGTTTCCACCGACAGGTAGCGGCTGGCGCCGACGCAGAAAATCACGAACAGGGTGAAGGTGATGGTCAGCGACAGCGTCATCGAGCGCGGGATGTTGCGCTCCGGCTGGCGTACCTCGCCAATCAGCGGGCAGATGAACTCGGCCCCCACCAGCAGCCACATGGCAAGGGCCACCAGGCCGATGAAGCTGCCATCGAGAATGCCATCCCAGCCCCAGTTAACGTCAGGCACGAAGCCTGCCGCCGGTGCTTCGGCCAGCCCGCCCACCGCGCTCAGGCCCACCAGCAACAGAGCCGCCACCATGGCGAAGGTGAAGACGTTCTGCAGCTTGGCGAACACATCCGTGCCGAGGATGTTCAGCACCGTGAGAACGACCAGGATGGACAGCGGCACCAGGGTGGCGGGGAAGACGCCGGGGAATAGCTTGTCGAGGATCGCATCCACCAGTAGCAGCTCGGCGGAAAGCCCGAACATCGCCACGATCACGTAGCCGGCGAACACCGCAACGATGGCGGGGAAGTGACCGATGGCCTTCTGCGTGTAGGTCGCCAGGGTCCCCGCCTGGGGAAACATCAGCGACAGCTCGGCAAAGCTCTGCACGTAGCACTGCGCCAGGATGAAGGCCACGGCGAAGGCGGCGATGAAGCCGAGGCCGCCAAAGCCCAGTCCCTGCAACGCCGACATCATCGCGCCCTGAACCACCACGACGCCGATACAGATGGCGATCATGGTGGTGAAGCCCAGGGCTTTCTTTGCCGGCCGGGCGGACGCAACGGGCGCAGCCGGTGCCGTCACGTCCAGGCCATTGGTGGAGGTCTTGTTCATTCTTGTGTTCCTCACGGGTGGATGCGGGGGAGCGTCGCTCAGTAGGCGATGCACACGGATTTGTTCTCGGTGAAGGCCTCGATCGCCGCATGGCCCATCTCGCGGCCGATGCCGGACTGCTTGAAGCCGCCGAAGGGCATGGAGGGGTCCAGCAGGTTGTGGGCGTTGACCCACACGGTGCCGGCCTTCAGGCGCGGGATCAGGCCCATCACCTGCTTCAGGTCGTTGGACCAGATGCTCGCGGCGAGGCCGTAGGGGCTGTCGTTGGCCAGGCGAACCACTTCGTCGATTTCGTCGAAGGGCGTGGCCACCAGCACCGGGCCGAAGATTTCCTCGCGCACCACCTGCATGTCCGGGCGCACGTTGGCAATCACCGTCGGCTTGACGAAGAAGCCTTGCTCGCCGTGGGCCTCGCCGCCGCAGATGACGCTGGCGCCCTGGGCGCGGCCGCTGTCGATCATGCCCAGCACGCGGCGCTGCTGCTTGGCGGAGATCAGCGGGTTGATCTGCGCGCTCGGGTCCAGGCCCGCGCCGATGCTGAGGGAGGTGGCAATGCCGTGTAGGCGCTCCAGAACCTGGTCGAACGACTTGCGCTGCACATAGAGGCGCGAGCCGGCGGTGCAGACCTGGCCATTGTTGAAGAAGATCGCCCCGGCAGCACCTGCGGCAGCGTTGTCCAGGGCGGTGTCGTCGAGCACGATCACCGGCGACTTGCCCCCCAGCTCCAGGGTGAAGCGGGTCATGTTCTCCACCGCGAAGTGGGCGATCAGCTTGCCCACCGGGGTCGAGCCGGTGAAGGCCAGCTTGTCGATACCCGGATGCGCCGCCAGTGCCGCGCCGGCCTCGGCACCGACGCCGGTGACGATGTTCACCACACCGGCGGGGATGCCGGCGTCCAGGCACAGCTGGCCGAGTCGCAGAGCGGTCAGCGGGGTCTCGTCAGCGGGTTTGAGCACCACGGTACAGCCGCAAGCCAGCGCCGGGACGACCTTCCACAGGGCCATCAACAGCGGGAAGTTCCACGGCACGATGGCGCCGACCACGCCAACCGGCTCGGGCACGGTGTAAGCGCGGAATTTGCCGCCGGGAATGGCACCGATGGACAGGTCCAGGCTCTTGCCTTCGATCTTGGTGGCCCAGCCGGCCATGTAGCGCACGTACTCGACGCCGGCGCCGACCTCGATGGCCCGCGACAGGTTGATCGACTTGCCGTTGTTCAGGGTTTCCAGCTGCGCGAGCTCTTCGCCATGGGCCTCCAGCAGGTCGGCCAACTTCAGCAGCAGGCGTTCGCGGTCGGCCGGGCGCTGGGCCGCCCAGCTGCCTTCGAAGGCACGCCGCGCCGCGGCCACAGCCAGATCCACATCGGCCTTGCCGGCCACGGCGACACGGGCCAGTTCCTCGCCCGTGGCCGGGTTGTGCACGGGCATCTCGGCGCCGGACAGCGCAGACCGTGACTGGCCGTCGATCAACAGGCCGTGGTGGGCGTGGACGAAGGCCGTCACGCGGGGGTCAAGGGCAATGCTCATCTCGATTCCTCTTCTCGCTCGGCCGTCATGGCGACCGGGTCACTCGGATAGTCGAGAGAAACTGTGCGCCAAGCCCTGGGCGCGATCTTGATCCTGGCTGCCGCCGAACTTGCCAATGGCTGCCAGCCGCTCTGGCAGAAAAAGGCAAACCCCGTGGCAGGCAGATGCAAGTATTCGTCGACCGTTTGAGGCACAAATGCAGCCACGCAGCTTGCACCGCTGCCCTAGAGGAGATTTCACATGAGTACCCGCGACAGCGCCTTCTGGCACCCCATGCTGCACCCCAACGAGATGAAGCAGCGCGAACCCATCCGTATCCTCCGCGGCGAGGGCTGCTTCGTCATCGATGACAAGGGCAATCGCCTGGTGGATGGCGTGGCAGGCCTGTGGAACGTCAACGTCGGCCACGGCCGGGCGGAGATCAAAGCGGCCATTACCGCCCAGTTGGATGAACTGGAATACTTCCAGCTGTTCGACGGCATCAGCCACCCGCGCGCCGAAGAGCTGTCTCGCCTGGTGATCGACATGCTGGAACCGGAGGGCATGCGCCGCGTGGCCTTCAGCTCCGGTGGCTCGGACGCCGTGGAAACCGCCCTGAAGCTGGCTCGCCAGTACTGGAAGCTGCAAGGGCAGGCCGACCGCACCAAGTTCATTTCCCTGCGCCAGGGCTACCACGGCACCCACTTCGGCGGGGCGTCGGTCAACGGCAACACCGTGTTCCGCCGCAACTACGAGCCGCTGCTGCCGGGCTGCTTCCACGTCGACACGCCCTGGCTCTACCGCAACCCCTACAGCCAGGACCCGGAAGAACTCGGGCAGATCTGCGCTGACCTGCTGGAGCGCGAAATCCAGTTCCAGAGCCCGGACACCGTGGCCGCCTTCATCGCCGAACCGATCCAGGGCGCTGGCGGCGTGATCGTGCCGCCGGAGAACTACTGGCCGCTGATCCGCAAGGTCTGCGACAAATACGGCGTGCTGCTGATCGCCGACGAAATCGTCACCGGCTTCGGCCGCTCCGGCTCCATGTTCGGCAGCCGCCTGTGGGGCGTGAAGCCGGACATCATGTGCCTGGCCAAAGGCATCTCCTCCGGCTACATCCCGCTGGGTGCCACCGTGGTCAACGAGCGCATCGAGCAGGCCTTCGCCGGCAATGGCAACTTCACCGGCGCCATCATGCATGGCTACACCTATTCCGGGCACCCGGTGGCCTGCGCCGCCGCACTGGCCAACCTCGACATCGTGCAGAAGGAAAACCTGCCGGCCAACGCCGCGAAACAGGGCGACCACCTGCTCAAGAGTCTGGCCACCTTCCCGGAACGCTTCGCCGCCGTGGGCGAAGTGCGTGGCAAGGGCCTGATGGTGGCGCTGGACCTGGTGAGCGACAAGACCAGCCGCGAGCCCATCGACCCCATGGGTGGCTACGCCAACCGCGTGGCCGAGATCGCCCGCGCCAACGGCGTGATGGTGCGTCCGGTGGGCACCAAGATCATCCTCTCGCCGCCGCTGGTGATCGAGAAGGAGCAGATCGACACCATCGTCAACGCACTGGCGATCGGCTTCCAGGAAGCCCGGTAAGGATCAGCTGCGCGTCGGCGACACCTAAAGGCGCCAGGCCCATTCAAGAGCGCGGCCATGCCGCGCTCTTCCGTTCAGGAGGATGCGCCATGCACGATGACTTCGGCCTGCACTGCCTGCACGCCGTCAGCCGGGTGGTCCCGGCTTCCTGCTTCGCCTTCTACCGGGTCGATCCACAGCTTCGCGCCCGCGACTTCCAGCTGTTGCGCATGGACGCCCGCCCCCACCGCGACTACCTCGACCATTACCGCGATTTCGACCCACTGCAACCGGCTCTGTGCCAGGACGAACGCCGCGTCGTGGAGCTGCTGACCTGCAGCGCCTCGACGGCCTGTCCAACAAGGACCTCGCTCGCCAGCTCGACCTCGGCATGGGTTCGAACTCGTTCGCCCACACGATGGCGCGGCGTTCCGTGAGCATGCGAAACCTATCAACTCGGTGACGATGGGTTTCGTACCTCAACCCATCCTACGGTCTACAGGCACAGGCGCCTGCCAGTGGCTGTGCGGCCATAAACAAAAAGCCCGGCGTCCGCCGGGCTTCGAGGGGTTGCAGCGCGTTGGAATCAGCTGACGCGTTGAGCCTGCAGCAGACGATCCGAACCACCTTCAGCGACGCGGAAGGCATGGGTACGGTCGGAGCCACTTTCGGCTACACGGAAACCTTGAGTACGGTCGGAACCGCCTTCAGCGACGCGGTCCAGCACCATGAAGCCACCTTCAGCAGCCACTGGCTCGATGACCTGGATAGTGGTGGCTTCCCGGGACTCACCCAGCACCGGCTGATAGTCGGACGGCAGGGCGAAGGCGGAGGTGCTCAGGGCGGCGATGAACAGGGCAGCGAAGGCTTGGGTTTTCATGATCGTGGGCTCCTCGAGGGGGCTGGTAACTGGGTACGGAGCCAATCTTACGGATGGGGCGTTGATTAAGAAGTGATCACTCCAGATAGAGAACATCAACGTCGTTGATGTTGAATCGATCCCTTTAAGATCAACGAGCAGGCACAGGGGCAACTGGTTCAAGTTAATATATTAACTTTCATCCTTCGCCGCTTTCCGTGCTCACTCGAATGCCTGATCCTCGCCCTTGGCCAACCGCAATCCGCGCCCTGCGCCACCGTAATTTCCGCCTGTATTTCGCCGGCCAGGCCGTTTCCACTCTGGGCAGTTGGCTGCAGCAGGTGGCGCTGGCCTGGTTGATCTATCGCCTCACCGGTTCGGCCGCGTTGCTGGGCGTCACGACCTTTGCGTCTCTGTTGCCGCAATTGCTCGTCGGTCCACTGGCCGGCGCCTGGATCGACCGCCACGACAAACGCCGCCTGCTGATCGGCGTGCAAGGCCTGCTCGGTTTGCAGGCCATCGCCCTCGCACTGCTCACGGCCACTGACCTGATCAGCCCCACGCTGATCGTCACCATGGCGGCGCTGCTGGGCATCCTCAACGCCTTCGACACACCTTTGCGCCAGTCCCTCCTGAGCCAGTTCGTCAGCGGCAAGGAGGACTTGCCCAACGCCCTGGCGCTCAACGCCATGCTGTTCAACAGCTCGCGCTTCGTCGGCCCGCCGCTGGCCGGCCTGCTGCTGGGCTTCACCAGCGAGGCGACCTGTTTTGCGCTCAATGCCCTGTCCTACCTGGGCCTGGCGACCGGTCTGCTGGTGATCCGCATGGCCCCGACGCCACGCGCCGCCGGCTCCACTGGGGATGTCTTTCGCGAGGGCCTTGCCTATGTCGCCAGCCGGCCGACCATCCGCCTGATGATGCTCAGCGTGCTGGTGGTCAATCTCACCGCGTCCAGCTACGCCGTGCTGCTACCGGTGTTCGCAAAGGACATCTTCGTTGGCGACGCACGCACCCTGGGCTGGCTCTGGGGCGCCGCTGGACTGGGCTCGTTGCTGGGCACGCTGTTCCTCGCCAATCGCCACGCGCTGCCAAGTCTGGTCAACAGCATCATGGCGTGTGCGCTGGCGGGCGGCGCGGGCTTGCTGGCCTTCGCCGCGAGCGAACAACTGATTGTTTCACTGCTGGCCATGGCCGTACTCGGCTTCGCCATCACCAACTGCAACGTCGGCACCAACATCCTTCTGCAGAGCCTCGCCCCGGAACGCCTGCGCGGCCGCGTGGTATCGCTCTACACCTCGACGCGCTTCGGTTTCGACGCCATCGGCGGACTGCTGGTGGGCGTGCTGGCCGAGTACGTCGGCGCCCCCTGGGCCATGGCCTGCGCCGGCGTCTTGCTGCTGGGCTATTGCGCCTGGTTGTTGCCTCGACAGCGCCAATTGGGGCGAGACATCGCCAGCGCCCCGAAGGAGGACCAGTGAGCCTCATCCTGCATCTGTAGGATGGCGACGCCGTCGGAACACCGCCAGCGCACAGCCGTAGGGTGGGTCGCGCTTTATCGACCTACCGGCGGGGCCGGGCCTTGGCTCCGTCCGTTGGGTTTCGCTTCGCTCTACGCCAACCTACCGGTCAGCACGCGGGCCAAGGGTGGGTCGCGCTTTATCGACCCACCAGCGGAGCCGGGCCGTGGCTCCGCCCGTTGGGTTTCGCTTCGCTCTACGCCAACCGGTCAGCGCGCATCGGGATCAGAGGCTGAGCAGCCAGAGGCAGATGCCGGGGAAGGCCACCAGCAGGACGATGCGCAACAGATCGGAGGCGAGGAACGGTAGCACGCCCTTCGCGGTTTCCAGGTAGGGCACGTCGCGCGCCACCTTGTTGACGATGAACAGGTTCATCCCCAGCGGCGGGTGGATCAGGCCGATTTCCACCACCATCAGGGCGAGGATGCCGAACCAGATGGACTTCTCCACCTCGGTCATGCCGAAGAACTCCAGGCCCATGATCACCGGGTAGAAGATCGGGATGGTCAACAGGATCATCGCCAGGGAGTCCATCACGCAGCCCAGCAGCAGGTAGAGCAGCAGGATGGCGCTGAGCACCAGGATCGGCGCCAGGCCACTGGCTTTGACCCACTCGGCCAGTTCGGTAGGCATCTGCGTCAGGGCGAGGCCGGCATTGAGCAGGTCGGCGCCGAGCAGCACCAGGAAGATCATTCCCGAGGTTTCGGCCGTGCCCAGCAGGCAGCGTTGCAGACCTTCCCAACGCAGGCCGCCCTGCGTCAGCGCCAGCAGGCCACAGGCGGCAGCGCCGATGGAGGCGGCTTCGGTGGGGTTGGTCCAACCGCCGTAGATGCCGACGATCACCACGAGGAACACGCCGAGAACCGGCACTACCTGCAGCAACGCCTTGATTCGCTCGGCCGCGCTGGCCGGCTCACTGTGCTGGTGACCCTCTGGCTCGCGGGCGACCATCAGGCGCACCACGATCAGGTAGCCCACAGCGGCCAGCAGACCCGGTACCACTGCCGCGACGAACAGCTTGGCGATGGATTCCTGGGTCAGCACCGCGTAGATGATCAGCGGCACCGATGGCGGGATCAGGATGCCCAGCGTACCTCCGGCAGCCACGGTGGCGGTGGCCAGGCGACCGGAATAGTTGTGCCGGCGCAGCTCCGGCAGCGCCACTTGGCTCATGGTGGCCGAGGTGGCCAGTGAGGAACCGCAGATGGCGCCGAAACCGGCGCAAGCACCAATGGCGGACATCCCCAGGCCGCCGCGCAAGTGACCGACGAAGGCTGCAGCGCAACGGAAGATGGCCTTGGACAGGCCACCGTGGGTGGCGAACTGGCCCATCAGTACGAACAGCGGGATCACCGCCAGGTCGTAGTTGGACAGACGCGACCAGGCCAGGTTGTTCAGGCTGAACAGCAGCGCCGAGAAGTCCCCATCGTTTACCGCGAGGAAGCACAAGGCGCCGCCCACCAGCATGGTCAGGCCGATGTGCACGCGCAGCACCAACAGGGTGAAGGTGGCGGCCAGCGCCAGCAGGCCAAGACTGAGTCCGCTCATGCGTGTTGCTCCCGGGCAAGGCAATGGAGGGTTCGGGCAGCGGCGGCGACGGCCAGCAACAGCAGGCTCGGCACGATCAACAGCAGGGGTATCCACAGGGGGACCGAGAGCAGGGTCGAAACTTCGCCGTACTCTCGGCTCTCCAGCACCTGCAGGCCGGTGCGCCAGGCCAGCACCAGGGCGGCAATCACACAGAGGGTATGTGCGAAGGCATCCAGCCAGGCCTGGGCCCGCGCCGGCAGTTTCAGGGTGAAGGCATCCACCTTGATGTGCTGGCCACGCAGTTCACAAAGCGGCAGGAAGGCGGCGATGGCCACGGCTGCGCCAATCTCCATCAGTTCGATATCACCATGGACCGGCGTGGCGAACAGCTTGCGGCCGATAACCGACAGCAAGGACATGGCCACGAGCGCCAGCAGAATCAACCCGCCACCCAGGGCGAACCCCTGGGTCACGCGGTACAACAGGCGGCCCGCGGTGCCGCGCCCCGTTTCGGGCGCGGCGTCATAGGAAAGGGACTCGTTCATCGCGGGTCACCGGGCCTGGGTCGACAGGCTGCGGGCGCCTTCCAGCAGGGCCTTGCCATCCAGCCCCTTGTCGCTGGCCTCACTCGCCCAGGCCTCGGCCACTGGGGCGGCAGCCTGGCGCATGGCCGCGTAGGCGGACTCGTCGATGGCCACCATCTGCGCGGCCGGCGTTGCATTGCGGGCCTTGTCGAGGAAGCTGTCCCAGGCCGTGGCGAAGCGCTCGTTCAAGGTCGGGCCACTGTTGCGCTCGATGATGGCGCGCAGGTCCTCGGGCAGGCTGTTGAACTTGCGCTCGTTCATCAGCATGGCGAGCACGGTGTAGGAGAACGCGGGCTGGCCGGCTGGGATGGAGGAATGGTGGTCGGTGACCTCGTCCAGTTTGGTCGGCGGCACCACTTCCCAAGAGGCGAGAGCACCGTCGACCACGCCCTTGGAGATGGACTCGGTCATCTGCGCCGGCGGCATGCTCACCGGGGCGGCGCCAAGGGCTTCCACCAGTTTCGCAGCGGTGCGGCTGGAAGCACGCAACTTGAGATTCCTCAGGTCATCGAGGCTGGCCACGGCCTTGCCACGGGTGTGGATGTCCATGCCGCCGTCACCATGGATGGACAGCACCTTGTAGCCCTTGAAGTCGTCCCTGGCGTACTGCTCGTAGTACTGCCAGATGATCGGGTTACTTGCCTTGGCCCCCGCCGGCAGCATGAAGGGCAGTTCCATGGCCTCGATGCGCGGGAACTTGCCTGCCGAGTAGGCCGGCGCCGTCCAGACGATGTCGGCCACGCCATTGCGCGCCATGTCGGCCAGCTTGGCCGGGGTGCCCCCCAACTGCATCGAGGGATAGAGCTGGCATTTCAGGCGGCCGGCCGATTCGCTGGCGAGCTGCTGGCACCAAGGTTCGATGATGTTGCGCTGGGCATTGGAATTGGCGGGCAGGAAGTGCGCGACCTTGAGGGTGTAGACCGGTTCCGCCAAGGCAGCGGAGGAAACGCAGGCAGCAGCCAGCAGGACGGCAAGCTTGGACATCTTCATGGGGGTGAGCCTCGTTGTTCTTGTACTCGCGTGTGTGCCTGCCAAGCCCGCAATGCAGCATCGGCAGCGCCGATCTCGTTAACAGATTCAAGATCTCGTTAACACATTAACCTTTATAATGACGCTGTCAACCACAGACAACTCTTTGCCAGAAGCCATGTTCGTCACACCCATTCCACGAACAGAATAAAAAACCTTATTACTCAATTACTTAATAAATTCACACATCATTACCGGCAAAGCCCTGACGCCGGAAGCCTGGCAGGGAAACACAAAAATATTGATTGTTAAGATATTAATCAGATGCTAGTAATCTGCGTCGCCGCCACTTGGCCCCACCTGGTGTCGGCGCCATCGCAACGGCCTCTGGAGACAAGAACAATGATCAGGCCCCACCTGCAACGCACTCGTGAAGCAACCGTCCTCACCCTGCTGGCGCTCGCCTGCAGCACGCCCGCCGTCGCCGACCTGGCCGGCGACAGCAAGGCCAGCCTCGAGCTGCGCAACGTCTACCTCAACCGCGATTTCCGCCAGGATGGCGCGCCCCAGTCGAAGGCAGCCGAATGGGGCCAGGGCTTCATCGCCCGCTTCGAGTCCGGCTTCACTGAGGGGAGCATCGGCGTCGGCCTGGATGCCCTGGGCGAGCTGGGGGTGAAGCTCGACTCCAGTCGCGACCGCCGAGGCACTGGCCTACTGCCTTTCGGCCCCTCCAGCAAGGAACCGGTGGACGACTACAGCGAGCTGGGCCTGACCGCCAAGCTGCGCGCCTCGAAGAGCGTGCTGCGCCTGGGTACCCTGCAGCCGACCCTGCCGGTGGCGATGTACAACGACACCCGCCTGCTGCCTTCGACCTTCACCGGCGGCCTGCTCACCAGCCAGGAGCTGGATGGCCTGACCCTGAATGTCGGGCGCCTGACCGAAACCAACCTGCGGGACTCTTCCAGCCGCGATGACATCGGCTACGCCGGGCAGACCAGCGACCACTTCGACTTCGCGGGTGGCACCTATGCGCTGACGCCCAGCCTCGTGCTGACCGCGTACACCTCGGAGCTGGAAGACATCTACCGCCAGCACTTCGCCGGCCTGGTGCACACACTGCCCCTGGGCGAGGGCCTCAGCCTGCGCAGCGACCTGCGCTACTTCGACAGCCGCGATACGGGGGCAGGCAAGGCCGGGCGCGTCGACAACCGCAACTTCAACGGCATGCTCAGCCTGACCGTCGGCGCCCAGCGCTTCTCTGCCGCCTGGCAGCGCCTGTCCGGCGATAGCGCCTTCCCCTTCCTCACCGGTGGCGATCCCTTCGTGGTCAACCTGGTGACCTACAACACCTTCACCAAGCCCGAGGAAGACTCCTGGCAACTGCGCTATGACTACGACTTCGCCAGCCTGGGTATTCCGGGGTTGAGCTTCATGACCCGATACGTCAGCGGCGATGGCGTGGAACAGGGCGCAGTGCGTGACGGCCGTGAATGGGAGCGCGACACCGACCTCGCCTATGTGGTGCAGAGCGGCAGCCTGCGCGGCTTCAATATCCGCCTGCGCAACGTCACCTTCCGCTCAGGCGACGGCCTGACCCAGGACATCGACGAGAACCGCATCATCCTCGGCTACACCCTGGCGCTCTGGTAGACCGCCCGCCCCCTCTCCCAAGGGGAAACGGGTGACTCCCGGCTTCCCTCCGGCACGGTCCTGCAGGGGCGAATTCATTCGCCAAGCGGGACGCAGTCCTGCCGCAGGTTGGCGCCGAGGAAGGAGGCCCAACGCCTGGGCCAAGAGCGGATCAGCGCCAGGCCTCTTCCTTGTCCCCGGCCCGGCGATGGCGATACTCCCCGGGGCTCATGCCGGCGTTGCGGGCGAAGAAGCGGCTGAAGTAGGCCGGGTCCTTGAAGCCCAGCTGGTAGCAGATCTCGTTGGCCGAGTTGCCGGTGAACAGCAGCAGGCGCTTGGCCTCCTGCATCACCCGGTCGTGGATCAGGCGCTTGGATGGCAGGTCGGCGATGCGTCGGCAGATGTCGTTCAGGCGCGCCTCGGTCACCCCCATCTGGCTGGCGTACTGCACGAGGGGCCAGTGCTCGCGGTAGTGCGCCTCGATCAGCCCGTTGAAGCGGTGGAACACCTGCAGGTCTTCGTGACGCGCCGGCTGCGCCTTGAGCGAACGGGCCGACAGACGCAGCAGGCTGATGAAGATCAGCCGCGTCAGCGCCGACAGGCTCGCCTCGCGCCCCGGACGCTGGGCACCGAACTCGCTGCGCAACTGGTCGAAGAGTAAATCCAGGCGTTGCACTTCCTCGCGGTATTCCTCCCCCAGCTCCGAAAAGGCGACGCACACCGGCGCAATCTGCGGACCGTCGGCCAGGCCCTGCTCGGCCTCCAGCAGCGGCCAGACCAGTTGCTGACGAACCGTGAGTACGTGGCCATCGGCGTCCTGCTCGGTGACGAAGGCATGCGGGATGGTCGGTGGCGTGAGGAAGAACAGCGGGCCTTCCTGGCGGTATTGCTGCTCATCCAGGTAGACCCGCACCGCACCGCTCTTCACGTAGTGCACCTGGAAGAACCGGTCGTGGCGATGCACCGGCATGTTGCGGCCGAAGAAGTCCGCCAGCTTGCCCAGGGCCTCGTAATGCACCTCGGCATCGGCGTAACGCTGGTCGTAGACCTGGCCGATGTTGATGTTGGGAATGGGCTGGCGCTCTGACATGGCGACCTTTCTCCGCTGCCTTTGCACACCTTCGATGACGAAAGGCGAAGACGCAAGGCTTGACGATCATTAACATGTTAAATATAACGTTAACACATTAACGAAAACCTCGTTACGGGTGGCGCCCCTGTCACGGTCCACCCGCTTTTTATCCACAGGAGACCACCATGCGCCCTGCACTCGACCACGTCGCCACCGGCACCCTGTTCGGCGTCGCGCTGAACTACCAGGGCCTGCTGGAGAGCCGTCTGGACGAATTCCAGCAGCCCCCCTACCAGAAGCCGCCGGTCAAGCCGGTGCTGTTCATCAAGACCCCAAATACCCGCAACGGCCACGGCCAACCGGTGGTGTATCCGAAGGGCGTCGAGCACCTGCAACCCGGCCCGGCGCTGGGTGTGGTGATCGGCAAGAGCGCCAGCCGTGTGCGTGCCGAAGACGCCATGGCCCATGTGGCCGGCTACGTGATCGTCAACGAGTTCAGCCTGCCGGAAGAGAGCTACTACCGCCCGGCAGTGAAGGCCAAGTGCCGCGACGGCTTCTGCCCCATCGGCCCGGAATTCGTCCCCGCCGCGCAGATTCAGGACCCGCACACCCTAACGCTCAAGCTCTTCGTCAACGGTGAACTGCGCCAGGAAAACACTACCGCCAACCTGGTGCGCGGCATTCCCCAGCTGATCGAGGAGATCAGCGACTTCATGACCCTGCACGAAGGTGACGTGCTGATCACCGGCACCCCGGAAGGCCGCGTCGACTTGCAGCCCGGTGACCTCGTGGAAGTGGAAATCAGCGGCCTCGGCCGCCTCGCCAACACCGTGGTTGCGGAATAAGGAGCCCGAGATGAAACACGCACGCATCCGTTACCAGGGCGAAGTCCACGCCGTGACCGTGGAAGCAGGCAATGCTGTCCGCCTTGCCGATGGCCGCCTGCTCGCCGAAGACCAGGTCCTGTGGCTGCCGCCCGCTACCGGCAGCATGTTCGCCTTGGGGCTGAACTACGCCGACCACGCCGCCGAACTGTCCTTCAAGGCGCCCACCGAGCCGCTGGCCTTCATCAAGTCGCCGGGTACCTACACCGGCCACGACCAGGTCACCTGGCGTCCGGACAACGTCGCCTACATGCACTACGAGTGCGAGTTGGTGGCAGTCATCGGCAAGCCGGCGCGCAACGTCAAGCGCGAGGACGCCCTCGCCTACCTGGCCGGCTACACCGTCTGCAACGACTACGCCATCCGCGACTACCTGGAGAATTACTACCGGCCCAACCTGCGGGTGAAGAACCGCGATGCCACCACCCCGGTCGGCCCCTGGATTGTCGACGCCGCCGACGTGCCCGATCCCTCGAAATTGAAGCTGCGCACCTGGGTGAACGGCGAGCTGAAACAGGAAGGCACCACCGCGGACATGATCTTCGACATCCCCTACCTGATCGAATACTTCTCCAGCTTCATGACCCTGCAGCCGGGCGACATGATCGCCACCGGCACGCCGGAAGGCCTGGCCGACGTGGTGCCCGGCGATGAAGTGGTGGTGGAAGTGGAAGGCGTGGGCCGCCTGGTCAACCGAATCGTCAGCGAAGAGGCCTTCTTCGCCAGCAAGCAACAAGAGGCATGAGCAACATGATCAAGCACTGGATCAACGGCCAGGAAGTCGAGAGCAAAGAGGTCTTCGTCAATTACAACCCGGCCACCGGCGATGCCATCGGCGAAGTCGCCAGCGGCGGTGCCGAGGAAATCGCCGCCGCCGTGGCCGCCGCCAAGGACGCCTTCCCCAAGTGGGCCAACACCCCGGCGAAAGAGCGCGCGAAGCTGATGCGCAAGCTGGGTGAACTGATCGATGCGAACGTGCCGCACCTGGCCGAGCTGGAAACCCTGGATACCGGCCTGCCGATCCATCAGACGAAGAATGTGCTGATCCCCCGCGCCTCGCACAACTTCGAGTTCTTCGCCGAGGTCTGCACCCGCATGGACGGCCACAGCTACCCGGTGGACGATCAGATGCTCAACTACACCCTCTACCAGCCGGTGGGTGTCTGTGGCCTGGTCTCCCCCTGGAACGTGCCGTTCATGACCGCCACCTGGAAGACAGCGCCCTGCCTCGCGCTGGGCAACACCGCGGTGCTGAAGATGAGCGAGCTGTCGCCGCTGACCGCCAACGAACTGGGCCGTCTGGCGCTGGAAGCCGGCATCCCGAAAGGCGTGCTCAACGTGGTGCAGGGCTACGGTGGCACCGCTGGCGACGCCCTGGTCCGCCACCCGGACGTGCGCGCGATTTCCTTCACCGGCGGCACCGCCACTGGGCGCAAGATCATGCAGACCGCCGGCCTGAAGAAGTACTCCATGGAGCTGGGCGGCAAGAGCCCGGTGCTGATCTTCGATGATGCCGACCTCGACCGCGCCCTGGATGCCGCGCTGTTCACCATCTTCTCGCTGAACGGCGAGCGCTGCACCGCGGGCTCGCGGATCTTCATCCAGGAAGGCGTCTACGACCAGTTCGTCGCCGAGTTCGCCGCCCGTGCCAAGCGCCTGATCGTCGGCGACCCGCAGGACCCGAAGACCCAGGTTGGCTCGATGATCACCCAGGCCCACTACGACAAGGTCACCGGCTACATCCGCATCGGCATCGAAGAAGGCGCCACCCTGCTGGCGGGCGGCCTGGAGCGCCCGGCGAACCTGCCGGCGCACCTGGCTCGCGGCCAGTTCATCCAGCCCACCGTGTTCGCCGATGTGGATAACCGCATGCGCATCGCCCAGGAAGAGATCTTCGGACCGGTGGTCTGCCTGATGAAGTTCAAGGACGAAGCCGAAGCGCTGCGCCTGGCCAACGACACCGAATACGGCCTGGCCTCGTACATCTGGACCCAGGACATCGGCAAGGCCCACCGCCTGGCCCGTGGCATCGAGGCCGGCATGGTGTTCATCAACAGCCAGAACGTACGCGACCTGCGCCAGCCGTTCGGCGGCGTGAAGGGCTCGGGCACTGGCCGCGAAGGCGGCCAGTACAGCTTCGAGGTCTTCGCCGAGATCAAGAACGTGTGCGTTTCCATGGGTAGTCACCACATCCCGCGATGGGGCCTGTGAGATAACTGCTACTCCATAAAGAGGGGAGTACCGCTCCCCTCCCCGTGCCGGCGTGCAACCGACCGACAACAAGACCAGGAGTTACCGTCATGGGCAAACTTGCTCTGGCTGCCAAGATCACCCACGTCCCCTCCATGTACCTGTCCGAACTGCCGGGCCCGCGCCAGGGCTTCCGCCAGGCCGCCATCGACGGGCACATCGAGATCAGCCGCCGCTGCCGCGAGCTGAACGTCGATACCATCGTCGTGTTCGACACCCACTGGCTGGTCAACGCCAACTACCACATCAACTGCGCGCCGAACTTCGAAGGCCTGTACACCAGCAACGAGCTGCCGCACTTCATCGCCAACATGGAATACGGCTTCCCGGGTAACCCCGAACTGGGCCGCCTGCTGGCCGAGGAGTGCAACCGCCTCGGCGTGGAAACCATGGCCCACGACGCCACCACCCTGGGCCCTGAGTACGGCACCCTGGTGCCCATGCGCTACATGAACACCGACCGCCACTTCAAGGTGGTTTCGGTTTCGGCGCTGTGCACCTCCCATTACCTGAACGACAGCGCCCGCCTCGGCTGGGCCATGCGCAAGGCGGTGGAAGAACACTACGACGGCACCGTCGCCTTCCTCGCCAGCGGCTCGCTGTCCCACCGCTTCGCCCAGAACGGACAAGCACCGGACTTCGCTACCAAAGTCTGGAGCCCCTTCCTGGAAACCCTCGACCACCGTGTGGTGCAGATGTGGGAAGACGGTGAGTGGGAAGACTTCTGCGGCATGCTCCCGGAGTACGCGGTCAAGGGCCACGGCGAAGGCTTCATGCACGACACCGCCATGCTGCTGGGCGCGCTGGGCTGGTCGAAGTACGACGGCAAAGCGGAGGTAGTCACCCCCTACTTCGGCTCGTCCGGCACCGGCCAGATCAACGCCATCTTCCCGGTCACCCCGCAGGATGGCTCGGCCATTCCCGCCGCGCAGGCCTCCAACCCGGCCGGCGTCGTCTCCACCAGCCGCCTGTAAGGAACGTCGCCATGCCCCATCTGGTCCTGCTCTACACCCCCGACCTGGAGCGCGAAACGGACATCGGCGGCCTGTGCCGCGCGCTGGCCGACCGCATGCTGGAACAGCGCGACGAGGCTGACCGCCAGGTGTTCCCCACCGGCGGCACTCGCGTGCTGGCCTACCCCGCGGCACACGCCGCCGTGGCCGATGGCCAGGGCGACTACGGCTTCCTCTACGCCAACTTGCGCATGGGTGCCGGGCGCAGTCCGGCCGTGCACAAGCAGGTCGGTGACGCCCTGCTGGCAGTGCTGCGCGGGCACCTCGATGAGCTGCTGGAACGCCGCCCCATCGGTGTCACCCTGCAGATCGATGAAAGCCCCGGCCAGGTCTTTGATGCCAAGCACAGCAGCCTGCATCCCCTGTTCAACAAGAGTTCCTGAGGTTTCCATGCTCGACGCCAGCATCATCCAGCAAGCCGCCGCCCGCCTCGACACCGCCGAGCGCTCCCGCGAGCAGGTGCGCCAGTTCTCCCTCGACTACCCGGCCATCAGAATCGACGACGCCTACGCGATCCAGCGCGCCTGGGTGGCGCAGAAGATCAAGGACGGTCGCAAGCTGGTGGGTCACAAGATCGGCCTCACCTCCCGCGCCATGCAGGTGTCCTCCAACATCACCGAGCCGGATTACGGCGCGTTGCTGGACGACATGTTCTTCGACGAAGGCAGCGACATCCCCTTCGACCGCTTCATCGTCCCGCGCGTGGAAGTGGAGTTGGCCTTCATCCTCGGCAAGCCCCTGCGCGGCCCGAACTGCACCGTCTTCGACGTGCTGGAGGCCACCGAGTGGGTGATCCCGGCGTTGGAGATCATCGACGCGCGCATCCACCAGGTCGACCCGGACACCAAGGTCACCCGCAAGGTCTTCGACACCATCTCCGACAACGCCGCCAACGCCGGCGTGGTGATGGGCGGCCGCGCCGTGCGCCCGACCGAGATCGACCTGCGCCGCGTCCCGGCGATCCTTTACCGCAACGGTGTGATCGAGGAGTCCGGCGTTTCCGCCGCCGTGCTCAACCACCCCGCCAAGGGCGTGGCTTGGTTGGCCAACAAGCTGGCGCCCTACGACGTCACCCTGGAAGCCGGCCAGATCATCCTCGGCGGCTCCTTCACCCGCCCGGTGGCCGCCAACCCCGGTGACACCTTCCACGTCGACTACGACCAACTGGGCTCCATTGCCTGCCGTTTCGTCTGAGCCTCTCCTGTAGGAGCGAGCTTGCTCGCGAAGCTTTTGGCCAGCAGAGCTGGCTCCTACAGTCAGCGCCTTCCAAGGAGTCCCCATGGACCTGCCGATCAACACCTTCAAACAGCGCCTGCAATCCGGCCAGCCGCAAATTGGCCTCTGGCTGGGTCTGGCCGATGCCTACTGCGCCGAGCTGGCGGCCAATGCTGGTTTCGACTGGCTGCTGCTGGACGGCGAGCACGCGCCCAACGACCTGCGCAGCCTGCTGGCCCAGCTCCAGGCCATTGCGCCCTACCCTTCGCAGCCGATCATCCGCCCACCGGTCGGCGACGCGGTGCTGATCAAGCAACTGCTGGATATCGGCGCCCAGACCCTGCTGGTGCCCATGGTGGAGTCCGCCGAGCAAGCCGCCGAGCTCGTCCGCGCCATGCGCTACCCGCCATTCGGCATCCGTGGCGTAGGTAGCGCCCTGGCGCGTGCCTCGCGCTGGAACAGCATCCCCGGCTACCTGGATAACGCTGACGAGCAGATGTGCCTGCTGGTGCAGATCGAGAACCTCGAAGGCCTGGCCAACCTGGACGTGATCGCCGCCGTGGACGGCGTCGATGGCGTGTTCATCGGCCCGGCCGACCTTTCGGCCGCCATGGGCCACCGCGGCAACCCCAGCCACCCGGAGGTACAGGCCGCCATCGAAGACGCCATCGTCCGCATCCGCAACGCCGGCAAGGCCGCTGGCATCCTCTCCGCCGACCAGGCCCTGGCGCGGCGTTACATCGAGCTGGGCGCCGCCTTCGTCGCCGTGGGCGTGGATACCACGGTGCTGATGCGTGGGCTGCAGAGCCTGGCGGCGGCGTTCAAAGGGACGCAGGCTCCGGTGAGTGGTGGTGGGGTGTATTGAATCGTCCGGGTAGAAACGGCAAGCCGGCGGATTGCGCCGGCTTTTTTGTGCCAGCGAATTGCCTGCAGCGATGGGCAGCGCGAAGCGAAACCCAGGTTTGATGGGTTTCGCAAGCTCCACCCATCCTACGGCGGCGCGCTGAACATGCCTTGCGGGATGGGATCGGCAGCGAACCCCATCCCCATACCCGCAAAATGGCGCCCACTCTGGGCGCCATTTTCATTGCCAGGCAGGGCTTCAACCCAGCGCAATCACCGCCTTGAGCATCTGTTTGAAGGTCTCCACCTGCTCCTCGCTGAACTGCGCAAAAACCTTCTCCTGTTGCTCACGGGCGATGCGCCAGAGTTCCTCGGCCTGGTCCACACCAACGGGTGTCAGCACGTAGCGCTCCTCAGCGTCGGCCACCATGCCTTTGCGTTTGAGGATGGCCACGGCTTCCTCGATTTCGCGCATCGGCATGGCCACTTCGCGCTGCAAGTCGCACAGGCTGAGGCCGGCGTCGTTCTCCAGCACCATCAGCATGCGCGCTTCGCTGGTGCGCAGGCCGGTGGCCAGCTGTTTCGGCTGGTAGTTGGCCTGGTAGCCGCGCACCGCCTGGGTCATCAGGTAGTAGAGGTTGTGCGACAGGCGTCCCTGAAAGGCGCTGGACGCTGGCTGGCCTTCAGCCTTCTGGGTCATGCGGGTGTGCGGCAGGACCATGGAATAGGCGCCCTGGTGATAGAGCAACGGCGAGCGGCCAAAGTCGTCGAAGGCCATTACCTTGCCGATCAGGATGACGTGGTCGCCACCATCGACCTGCTGGTGCAACTCGCACTGGAAACGTGCGGCGCAATCCGGAAACAGAGGCGCACCACCAATGCCGCTGTCGAACGCCACGCCCTCGAACTTGTCATCGCGCGGGCGGGCGAACTGGTTGGATAGCTCGATCTGGTCGGCGGCGAGGATGTTCACCGCGAAATGACTGGCCTGCTCGAACACCGCCAGGCTGCTGGAGCGCTTGTCGATGCTCCAGAGGATCAGCGGTGGGTCGAGCGAAACCGAGTTGAAGCTGTTGGCGGTGACGCCGGCACGCGTGCCATCGGGTGCGGTGGCGGTGACGATGGTGACCCCGGTGGCGAAGTTGCCCAGGGCGCGGCGGAAGGCACGGGAGTCGAAAGCATTCTCTTGAGACGACATGACGCAGCTCCTGGCGGCCGCCCCATGGGACGGCCGCGCGATGGTTCGAACAAGTAGCACGCAGGTGGGAATGGTGGCGCGACGGCTCACACCATGGAGGGGTCCGGCTCCAGCCCCATCAGCTCGCGGCCGAGGATCTGCGCACAAACGTCGTAGTCGGTGTAGGCATGGGCACCGGTCATGTGGGAGTCGCGGAACAGCCGCTGCATCTCGTTGCTCTCGAACCAGCTGGTGCCGCCGGCAGCCTCGAACAGGCGGTCCACCGACTGGATGCACATCTTCACCGCGTAGGCCTGATTGGTGCGCCAGAAGGCCAGGGTCTCGCGGCTCGGGTACTGGTGGCGCTCGCCGTGCTCGGCGTGCTCCTGCCAGGTCTTCTCAAGGAAGGAACGGGCGGCGGCCACTTGATGGGTGGACTCCGCCAGACGCATCAGCGCTGGCGTGGCGGTGCCCACGCTGACGCCGGTGTAGGCCCGCACGCGGTTCCGGGTCTTTTCCTTGTAGGCCTCCAGCATGCGCTCGGCGATGCCCAGACTGATCGCCGCAAAACCGCTGGCGAAGTAGGGGCGGTAAGGCGCGTAGAAAATCTTGCTGTCCGGATAGAGGCCGAAGCCATCGGAGCGGCCCTCCATCATGTCCTTGGCGGCCTGGATGCGGTAGTTGGGGACGAAGGCGTCCTTGATGACCAGGGTCTTGGTGCCGCTGCCCTTCATCCCGGCGGCGTACCAGTCGTCACGGATCTCGTAGTCGCTGCGCGGCAGCACGGCGAAGCAGTAGACCGGCTCGCCTTCGGCATTCTTGCGACGGCAGCCGACGATGGCCCATTCGGCATGGTCGCTACCGCTGCTCCAGCCCATTTCGCCGTTGAACAGAACCCCGCCCTCGACTTCCTCGACCTTGCCGAACGGTGCAATGGAGCTGCTGGCCGTGGCGTCGGAATCCTCGCCCCAGACTTCCTCCTGCAGGCGTGCAGAGAACATCGCCAGTTGGTGGCTGTGGGTGCACAGCAGGCTGAAGGCCCAGGCGGTGCTGGCGCAGGCGCCGGCCAGGGCAACCACGCAATCGGCGAACTCCGGCAGGGAGATTTCCATGCCGCCGTACTTCTTCGGCTGCAGCGCGCGGTGCAGGCCGATGCCCTTGAGCATGGCGATGTTCTCGTCCGGCACCTGGCGCAGTTGCTCGGCCTTCGCGGCATTGGCGGCGATGGCCGGCAGGATGGCCTTGAGGTCGTCGAGAAGGGGGTTTGGCTTTTTCATGTCGGGCCCTGCTTATTGTTAGAGGTGGCGCCGTTGGGCCGAAGCGGTCCGGATAGCCGGATCAGGCCGCTGCCGCAGGCGGTAACCCAAGTGGGGTGCAGGGCGATTATGGAAGCGAGGCCCGGGCCTCAGAATGGACGTTACGAAGTCTCGATTGCACTTTTCATAGCGACTTGCTGTGGGGGCGAATTCATTCGCCAAGGGCAACGCAGTTGCCCCCATGAAATCCGTCAGGCAGACCTTCGGCCTGCTTGGCGAATGAATTCACCCCCACAAGGTCACCCGTCAGGGCTTGATCTGCTTGAGTTCGTTGAGCAATTCGAAGAGCTGCTTGAGCTTCGCCTCGCCGAACTGATCCTGGATCTTCTGGTAGTTGGCTTCCATGCCCGAGCTCATGGACACGAAGCACTGCTGGCCTTTTTCAGTCAGGTTCACCAACACGCGGCGCTGGTCCTGCGGGGCCTTGCGGCGCACCAACATGCCATCGCGCTCCAGGCGCGCCAGCACGCCGGTCATGCTCGGCTTGAGAATGCAGGCGAGGTCAGCCAGTTGGTAGCTTTCCAGTTCGCCGTGCTGTCGCAATAGGCGAATCACCCGCCATTGCTGTTCGGTCAGGTCGTGCTGGTTGAGCAACGGGCGGAAGAAACTCATGGCCGCTTCACGGGCCTGCAACAGGGTGAGGGTCAGGGAGGGTCTGGTTTCGGGCATGGTGGCTGTGGTCCGGGACGTATCGTGAAGATTTTAACGAAAATAGCCGGACCACCACAGTTCCCGCAAGATGAAGGGGCGAAACCGTCGGGCCCGCCCCCGCTGCATCAGGCCTCCTCGAAGCTCAGTTCCGGCGGCTGGCGGCGGAAACCGCCGGTGAGCCAGCCAAGGTAGATCAACCCCAGCGCCAGCCAGGACAGGCCGAGGATGATCGCCAAGTGGTCGAGACTGACCATCAGCCAGAGCGTCGCGAGCATTCCGATCAGCGGAAATATCAGGAACTGCACCAGCTCGCGCGGGCCACGGCGCTCGCCGTTCAACCAGTAATGGAAGATCACCGACAGATTCACCAGGGTGAAGGCCAGGAAGGCGCCGAAGTTGATGAACGAAGTCGAAGTGGTCACGTCCATTTGCAGCGCCAGCAGGGCCACGACGCCGCACAGCACGATGCTGCCCACCGGGGTGCCAAAGCGCTCGCTCAGGCGGCCGAACAGGGAGTGCGGCAGCACGCCATCGCGCCCCATGGCGAACAGCAGGCGCGAGGCGCTGGCCTGCGCGGAAAGACCTGAAGTGAATTGGCCGACGACCAGGCCGATGAGGAAGATCGACACGAATAAGTCGCCACCGATGTTGCGGGCGATCTCGTAGGCGGCCGAGTCGGCGCTATGGAACTCGGTGGATGGATGGGCCAGTTGCACGAAGTAGGAAGTGACGATGAAGATCAGGCCGCCGATCAGCGTGATCAGCAATATGGCGCGGGGAATGGTGCGGCGCGGATCGCGCGTTTCTTCCGTCAGGGTGCTGACCGCGTCGAAGCCGAGGAAGGAATAGCAGGCGATAGCCGCACCACTCATGATCAGCGGCAGTTGCATACCCTCCTTGAGGAAGGGTTCCAGCGACCACAACGGCTTGCTCGCATCGCCTAGCACGTAGTGCACGCAGAGCACGACGAAAGCGACCAATACCAGGAACTGCACCAGCATCAGCGCGCCGTTGATGTTCTTCGCCAGGCGCAGGCCGACCACGTTGATGGCAGTGGTCACACCGATGAAGGCCAGCACCCAAACCGCCTGGGGCACGGCGGGAAAGGCCGAGTGCAAGTAGGCCGCGCCGATCAGCCAGATGGCCATGGGCAGGAAGAGGTAGTCCAGCAGCACTGCCCAGCCGGCGAGGAAGCCCAGCTTGGGGTTGATCGCTTTGCGCACGTAGCTGTACGCCGAACCCGCCACGGGGAAGGCGGCGGCCATTCGCGCATAGCTCAGGGCGGTGAAGAGCATGGCCACGGAGGCTGCGACATAGGCGGCCGGTACCAGGCCGCCAGTGGTGTCGGCGAGGATGCCGAAGGTGCCCAGGACGATGATCGGGGTCATGTAGGCGATGCCGAAAAGCACCACCGACCCCAGCGACAGGGTGCGCTGAAGATGAGCCATTACCGCTACTCCGAATTGTTGATTGTTGTGGCAGAGCCGATGTCGGCAGGAAGCGGCCACCCTGCGATAGGCGGCCGAAAAGGAATCAGGTGATCAGCAATTCGCGACGGCCGTCGGCGTGGTCGATGCGCTCACCCGGCAGCACGAACCGCCGCTCGTCCAGGTAGCGGTAGTCGCGGCGGGCAGCCTCTAGGCGGGACATGTCCAGCTCGACGATCTGCCGGCACTCGTCGCGTCCAGCCTCGCAAAGCATTTGGCCGAAGGGGTCGACCACCGCGCTGCCGCCAGCGAACACCAGGTCGCCGTCGCCCTCGCCCACACGGTTCACCATCACCGCATAAGCCTGGTTCTCCATGGCGCGGGCCATGATGGCGGTGCGGTGGGTAGGGCCATAGGGGTCCATGTTGCCGTTGGTCACCAGGATCAGTTCGGCACCCAACTGGCCGAGGGCGCGGGCACTCTCCGGGAACTCGATATCGAAGCAGATCAGGATTCCGACGCGGACGCCCTTCCACAGCGCCGTGGCGTAACGGTCGCCGGGCGTGAAAATACCGCGATCCGAGGCCCAGAGGTGGGTTTTGCGGTAACGCAGAGCGATGTCCTCCGGGGTTATCAGCAGCGTGGTGTTGTAGAAGGTACCCGCGTCGTTCTCGGCTACGCCGACGACCACCGCGACATTGCGCTCGCGCGCCGCGCGCTGCACCGCCTGGACACTGGGGCCGTCCAGTGGCTCGGCAACGGCAGCGACGCTCTCTTCTGTGGGGAAGCCCATCAGCTGGGTTTCCGGGAAGACCACGAGGTCGGTATCCGGTGCACAGCCAGCGATGGCCTGGAGCGTGCGTTCGAGGTTGTAGGCAGTGTCGCCGTCACGGCCGGCGAGTTGGACGAGTTCGACCTTCATGGGTACTCCTGGTTCTTGTCAGCGGGCGAGCAACGGTCACAATGCTCGGCACTCGCCCTGGCATGTCCGGAGTATGGAACGCGTCGGGGCCGGGAGTAATTACGCGGGCGTGGTAACCCATCGGGGGTAGAAACATGAATCCAACCTTGCAGGACATTGCCTGGCACCAGGCCATCGGCCGCCTGGTCGAACAGCTCGACCGTCCTGGTTTCTGGCTCGCACTGGTGCGCCAGCTGGAGCAGTATGTGCCCTTCGACAGCTGGGTCGCCCTGCTCTTCAGCGATGGCCGGCCGCAGGTGTTCGCCGAATGCCCCGGTGCCGATGGCGGGCCCGACTCGCTGTTCCAGGACTACCTGCACGGCCTCTACCAGCTCGACCCCTTCTATATCGCCAGCCGCGAGCAACACGCCAGCGGGCTGTTCCGCCTGGCCGACGTGGCGCCGGAATGCTTCGAACAGACCGATTACTACCAGCGCTACTTTCGCCTCAATGTGGTGGCTGACGAGGTACAACTGAACGTGGCCCTGGACGGCGGCAGGACCCTCTGCCTGTCCCTCGGCTCGCGCCAGCCCTTCTCCCCGGAGCAACTTGCCCTGCTCGGCCTGATCCAGCCCTGGGTTGCCGGATTGATGCGCCAGCGCCTGACCTTCGAGAAAGAACTCATGGCCAGCCCACCGCCACCGGCACCCGCCTGGGAGGCGCAGCTGGAAGCGGCTGGGCAGAAGGTGGAGTCCGCCCTCACCACGCGCGAGCTGGAAGTCGGCCGGCTGATGCTGAGTGGCTGCTCCAGCAAGGAGATCGCCCGCAAGCTGGATATCTCGGCAGAGACGGTGAAGGTCCACCGCAAGCACATCTACAGCAAGCTGGGGATCAAGTCGCAGTCGGAGCTGTTCAGCCTGTTCTTGAAGGCACAGAAGGGTTGAGGGAGGAGCTCTTCCGTGGAGGCGAATTCATTCGCCAAGCAAACCGATAGTTCGGCTCAAACAATTACTTCCTGCGAATCAACCACTACCGCAACCCTGGCCGAAAACCACATATTCCAGGCGATGAATTTTGCCTTGATGGTCTTCGTAAGTCATATAAGCCGGAACAACGCCACAAACGTCGGGGATTTCACTTTTTGAAATAACCCTGGCGATATCGAGCTCCATCCCATAGTGATACTGCTCGATAGCAACTTCTCCGGCGATAGCGGTTTCCGCCGGTTCTTCAGCCAAGGCGAAGGCAGACATGCCGGCGAGCGCCAGCAAGGCAAGAGCTTTCATTGGATAGCTTTCCGAGTGCTTGTAAGTTTGAACTTCGGCCAGCTCTCCACGAACTGGCCGAAGGTACAGCGCAACACCTTTCGGTGATGTTTACGGCAGCAAGCGCCTCATCGTGGGAGGCGGGTTAATTTTAATAGTCGGGAAAATTCACAAACAGCGCCGGATACAACAAGCACTGTTTACTGGGTGAACAACAATCCATCGAGCCAGCCGGAAGTTTCCGGCCTGGCGCCCTTCTCCCCTATCACCACCGTGCAGGTCATGCCGGCGGCCAGCAGCACGCCTTCGGGAACCTCGTCCAGATGGATACGTACCGGTACCCGCTGGGCCAGGCGCACCCAGTTGAAGGTGGGGTTCACGTCGGCGATCAGCTCGCGGCTTTCCGGGTTGTCACGGTCGTAGATGCCCCGGGCGATGCTGTCCACACGCCCGGTGAGGCGCTCGCCGCTCATCAGCCTGAGCTCGGCGAGATCCCCTACCTTGATGTGCGGCAGGCGGGTTTCCTCGAAGTAGCCGTTGACGTAGAAGGAGCGGTCATCCACCAGGGCCATGCTGGCTTCGCCGCGCTCGGCATAGTCGCCCTTGTAGACGTTGAGGTTGGTGATGTGCCCGGCCACCGGCGCACGGACTTCGGTACGTGCCAGATTGAGCCGGGCGGCATCCAGGGCGGAGACCGCCTCCTGGTACTCGGCCAGGGCGGCTGCGGCCAGGTGCCCGGCGTCCTCGCGGCTTTCACGGGAGACCACCAGGTCGTCCATGTCGGCCCGGCGGTCGGCGTTGACCTTACGCATGTCCAGCGCGGCCTTGCGCGCCGCCACCCGCGCTTCGGCCAGCTTTACGACCACCTCATAGTGGGAAGGGTCGATACGCAGTAGCAGGTCACCGGCTTTCACCTGCTGGTTGTCCCGCACCCTGACATCCACCACCAGACCGGCCACATCCGGGGCAATGTTGATCACGTCGGCGCGCACACGGCCGTCGCGAGTCCAGGGCGAGTCCATGTAGTGCGACCAGAGCGTGCGCACCAGCACGACCGCCAGGGCGAGGATGAGCAGGGTCGCGCCAACGCTGATGATTCGTTTCAGGGACATGAGGGCCTCAACGGTAGATGGTCAGCGCCAGGGCGCCATACAGGCAGGTGAACAGGCCGACGCGCAGCAGCGCCGGGTGCCAGGCGTGGCGATACAGGCCGCACCAGGCGAAGAAGCGGTCCAGCCCCCAGCCCAACAGGAAGGTGACCAGGAACAGGACGGTCAGGCTCGGCATGTAGACGCCGTGCAGGGCGATCTCACGCGGCATGGGCGACTCCTTGCAAACGGACCGGGGCTTCATCACCGGCCAGGGGGTTCTGCGGGTCCAGCAGCGAGCTGCGGATGAAATGCAGGTAGCTTTGCAGGCGCCGCAGGGGCGAGGTGTCGAACTGCGGCGCACAGGGCTCGGCGGTAATGCGCACGCTCTCGATGGCCTGTTCCACGGCAGCCAAGGCGCGCTGGCGATTGGCTTGCGAAGGCTGGATGAACAGGCGCACCAGGGCGCGCCCCATGGCACGGATGGCGTTGCGCCAGGGCATGGATTCGGCATAGCAGGACAGCGCCGGTAGACGCGCCTGTTCCAGGCGCAGTTCGATCACCGCGTGCCCCACTTCCTGCACCAGGAACATCCAGCGCAGCAGCTGGCGCTGCACGTCCGGACGGCCGGCGGAATACAGGTAGGCCTGGTTCAGCAGATCACGGGTGCCGCTCTCGAAGCCGGACACCAGCCCCTTCAAACGGCCGCTTACCGCGCGCACCACGCACATGCGCAGGTCGCGCTCCAGGCGGCGCCAGAGCCAGGGCCGGTTGGGCGGCAGGAGCACGGCGGCAGCGGCGGTGGCCAACGCCATGGAGAGCACCGAGGCAAGGTATTCGTTGAGCACCCGATGGGGGTCGAACAGGGTCTGGTTGGCCGGCATCGAGGTCATGCTGAACCACACCAGCAGACCCAGGCCGGCGCCAGCCAGCTGCGGCCGCGCCAGCAGGTAGGCACTCAGGGCGACCACCGGCGCCAGGGCGCAGCAGAGCAGCGCGAATCCGTCGATTTCGGGCAACACGCAGAAGGTCAGAACGATGCCCAGGCAAGCGCCGGCAGTCGCACCCAGGGTGAGTTGCAGAGACAGCCGCCTGGGGTTGGACGAGGAAGACGCCAGCGCGGAAACCATGCCGATGGTCATGGCGAAGGTGCCGCCGCTGGGCCAGGCAGTAGCCATCCAGAACACGCTGAGCGACAGGATCAGCAGGCTGCTGCGCAGGCCCGCCACAGCGGCGGCCACGGCGTTGGCGCGGGGCCGGAAGTTCTCCTTCCACTGTTCGCGGACGTGGTGATCGTCCAGCAACGAAGCGTGGGTCTGGGCGTAGTTGTGCAGGTCGTCGGCGAAGCGGTAGAGCAGCTCAGCAGCGGTGTCGTAGTCCAGCGTCTGGGCTTCACTGGGCCGCTGCATGGCAAGCTGCGCGCGGCCGCTGCGGATCAACTGCATCAGTTCCTGCTTGCAGGCCTCGAGGCGGATGGCGAGCTGCGCCGCGTCGGCCTCGCTGCTCAGGCGGTCGCGCAATGGCGCCAGCAGCCGTGAGACTTCCGCCAGGCAAGGCTGCAGAGCCGCCAGTACTGCGTCGCCGTAGGAGCCAGCTCTGCTGGCGAACGCTTCCTGCTCCGTGCCTTCGCGAGCAAAGCTCACTCCTACAGCCAGGCGCCGCAGCAACTGGTGCAGGCCGTGAAAACGGGTGGAAAGCACCATGAACTCGTTGTTCAGGCGTGCCAGGCGGCCGCTGCGCATGCGCATGTGCGGGTCTTCGAAGGCGGTGGCGCTGCGCATGTTTTCCAGGCTCACGGCGGCCGCCGCGAAGCGCGCATTGCTGGCATCGAAACGCGTGCTGTCCAGTCCACCAGCCAACCCTTCGCAGGCAAAAATGGCGAAGTCGCGGAAGCGCCCGTGCAGGGTGTTGCGCAGGTCGGTGCGGGTACTCTGCGGCAGGATCAGGCCATTGACCAGACCGGTGCAGAGGATGCCCAGGCTGATCTCAAGCACGCGCCAGAGGGCGAGCATGAAGGCGTCGTCCGGGTGGGTGGTGGCCGGCAGGCCGATCATCACCGCCGTGTAGCCGGCCAGCACGCAGGCGTAGCCACGGAAGTCGCGATAGCGTGCGGCGCCAGCGGTGCACAGGCCGATCCAGATGGCCAGGCAGAGCATGAACAGCACCCGCTCCTGATTGAACAGGGCGATCAGCGCCACCATCACGGTCAGCCCCAGGAGGGTGCCGATGATCCGGTAGAAACTCTTGGCCAGGACTTGTCCACTCTGCGGCTGCATGACGATGAACACGGTCACCAGCACGGTGCCCGGTTGTGGCAGCTCCAGGCGGTAGGCGAGCCAGAGGGCGAGGAAGGCGGTGAGCAGGGCCTTGAAGATGAAGGCCCAGGTCAGGCCGTCACTGCGTGCCCAATCGGCCAGCGCGCGATTGAAGGATTGCACCATGAAGGGTCCTCAGGGCTTGGGAAGAAAGCGCAGGCGCGGTTCCCGCGGCGCCAGGCTGGCGGCGCTCGGACCGACCGACTCGGGCAGCGCGCCGCCGCCCAGGGCCAGCAGCAGGTCGGCCTGGGCATTGAGCAAGGCCGCGCGCACCTGCTGTTGCTGGAGCTGACGCTGGAACAGGGTGGGTTGGGTTTCCAGCACGGCGTCGAAGCCGGTGAGGCCGCGCTGCTGAGCCAGCAAGGCGAGGTCGCAGGTTTTCTGTGCGGCAACCACTGCCTCGGCGGCGAGTGCCTGCTGCTGGCGCAGCGACTTGATGCGCACCAGCGCATCGGCCACCTGTTGCAGGGCGCCGACCAGCGTCTGGTTGTAGTGCTCCACCGCCAGGTCGTACTCGGCGGCAGCGGCGCCCAGTTGGCCACGGCGCAGGCCACCGTCGAACATCGGCAGGCTGAGGGCCGGGCCGAGGTTGTAGGTGAGCTTGTCGTAACGCAGGAAGTCCAGCACGCCGCCCTGGGTGGCGCTGGAACCGATGCCGCCCAGCAGATTGACGTTAGGGTAGAAGCCGGCCTTGGCGACCTCGATGCCCCGGGCCTGCGCCGCCACTTGCCAGCGGCTGGCGACCAGATCCGGCCGGCGACCGAGCAATTCCAGCGGCAGCTGCGCCGGCAGGCTGGGCAGGCGTTGCAGGTCGAGGGTCGGACGTTGCAGGCGCTCGCCCTCCCCCGGCCCCTTGCCGGCCAGGGCGGCGAGCTGGTTGCGGGTGAGCGCGATGGATTCGTTCAGCGCATCGATCTGCCGATGGGTTTCCGGCAAGGGCGCCTCGGCGCGGCTGATTTCCAACCGCGTGCCGATGCCGTCCCGCAAACGCTGCTCAGCCAGGCGCAGGATGTGTTCCTGCTGTGCAAGGCTGGCCTGGGCAACGTCCTTTTCCCCATGCAGCAGCGCCAGGCGGATGTAGCTGCGTACCAGGTTGCCCTGCAACTCCAGCGCGGCCAGGCGCGCTTCGGCCACCGCCACCCGGGCCTGGTCCAACGCCTGGTGACTGCGGCTGCGCTCGCGTCCCCAGAGGTCGAGATCATAGGAAAAGCCCAGCAGGCTGGTGTTGTTCCAACTGGTGGTGCGGGCGAGCTCGCCGGGGCCGTAGAAGTAGTCGTCGGGCCAGCGCTTGCGCTGCAGGTCGGCGTCGAGGTTCACCTGCGGCTGCTCGGCCGACTCCACCACCCCGGCCAGGGCACGGGCCTGGCGCACGCGGGCAGCGGCCATCGCCAGGCTGGGGCTGTCGGCCAGGGCCTGGTCCATCCAGGCGTTCAATTGCGGGTCGCCATAGGCGCGCCACCACTGGGCATGGGGCCAGGCGGCCTCTTGCTCGGCGCGGCGAATGGTCGAACCGGGGTCCAGTTGGGCAACGTCCAGGCGTTCGGCCTGGGGGGCTATGCCCTGACTATCGATACAAGCGGATAGGAGAGAAATGACGGCGAACAGACTGGCGCGGGCGACGCCGGGCCAAGGATTGCGGTGCACTGCGGCATATCCTGAATGCTGGGTAGCCAGACACGGGGCCTGGATCGGCGGCGATTCTAGAGATGGGCCAAGCGAAGGATAAGGCGACGGATAGATGAAGGATTGTGTACTGAATCAGCCATAATCCACCGACACACTTCGTGACAAAATTCGCCCTCCCTTCCGGGCCAGGACCCTCCATGGACATCCTCTTCAACATGCGCGCCTTCGTCTGTGTGGCGGAGACCGGCAGCTTTACCGCCGCTGCCCAGCGCATGGATCTCACCACCTCGTATATTTCCCGCGCGGTGGCGACCCTCGAAACCCACCTGCGCACCCGCCTGCTGCACCGCACCACCCGCCGCATCGCCCTGACCGAAGCCGGCCAGCGCTACCTGCTGCGCTGCGAGCAGATCCTCGGCTACATCGAGGAAGCCGAAGCGGAAGCCAGCGAGGCCCATGCGCGGCCAGTGGGCAACCTGAAGGTGCATGCCATGACCGGCATCGGCCAGCACTACCTGATCAAGGCCATCGCCCAGTACAGCGAGAAGTACCCGGACGTGAGCTTCGACCTGACCCTGGCCAACCGCACCACCGATATCCTCGACGAGGGCTACGACATTTCCGTGGTGATCGCCCAGGAGCTGCCGGATTCGGGCTTCATCTCCAAGCAGCTGGGCACCACCTACAGCGTGCTCTGCGCCTCCCCCGGCTACATCGAGAAGCACGGCGCGCCGCGCCTACCCTCAGAGCTGTCGAAGCACCGCTGCCTGCGCCTGGTGAACAACGTGATGTCCCTGGACAAGTGGCTGTTCGAAGGCCCGGACGGCCAGGAGATGGTCAGCGTCAACCAGACGCCCTTCCAGGTGAATACAGCGGACGCCATGACCGAAGCCATCAAGGCCGGGATAGGCATGGGCGTGGTGCCGGTGTACTCGGCCATCAGCGGCCTGAAGGACGGCAGCCTGGTGCGTGTGCTGCCCAACCACAATCTGTTCCCGCTGGGCATCTACGCCCTCTACCCGTCGCGGCAGTTCCTCGACGCGAAGATCCGCACCTGGGTGGAGTTTCTCCGCGAGTTCGTCCCGGAACGGGTCGAGGCCGATGAGAGAGCGGTAGCAGAGTTCAGCCTGAGGTTGGGTGCGCGCGGGTAGCCCCTACAGGTTCCCTGCCTGATCCAGCATCCGGCGGCTGCGTTCGAACCAGACCAGCAGGTAGTCCGCCAGTACCTGCGTGCGCCGAGGCAGGCCGCCCTGCCAGGGGTGGACCAGGAACACCGGGGTCTGCCGCGTCTGGCAGTCGCGGAACAGCCACACCAGTCGGCCGTCGGCCAGTTCGTCGTAGATCATGTAGGACGGCAGCCGCGCGATACCGGCCGACGACATGGCCGCCTTTTTCAGCAGGCTGTAGTGGTTGCTGGCCAGCGCCCCGGCCACCTTGACCCGCTCCAGTTGGTGCTGGCGGTGGTAGAGCCATTCCTCGAAGCCGCTGTAGTGGGTATTCAAAAGGCACTGATGACGAGCGAGGTCCGCCGGCTGTTGGGGCTCCCCGTGGGCCGCGAGGTAAGCCGGTGTGGCGCAGGTGATTTCCTGCAGGGAGAACAGCGGCTTGGCCACCAGTCGCTCGTCCACGTCCATGCCGGAACGGATGGCCAGATCGAAGCCGTCGGCCACCAGATCGCGATAACCGTTGTGCAGGTCCAGCTCGATGCGGATCTGCTGGTACTGGCGGGTGAAATCCAGCAGCAACGCATCGAAGAAGGTTTCGCCAAGGGACACCGGCAACGTCAGCCGCACGCAGCCGGCCAGGTCCTCCTGCAGGCGACGTACCGACTGCCGTGCGCGCTCGGCCTGGGCGGCCAGGGCCTGCGCTTCCGGCAATAACGCAGCGCCGGCAGCGGTCAGGTCCAGGCGCCGGGTGGTGCGATACAACAGCGCGGCGCCCAGCCCTTGCTCCAGCAGACGAATGCGCTTGGACAACTGGCCCTTGCTGCAGCCCAGGCGCTCCGATGCCGCCGTGAAACTACCTGCGTCCATCAGCACTGCGAAGGCAGCCAGATCGTCCAGTTCGCTCATGGGAAATACCGTTCCATTGTTTCCATTTGAAAACCAAAGTTTTCCAATTGCATGGATTATCGACCAAAGTCGGCACTCTACACTGAACCGGTCATCCCTTCCCTCACACAGGAACCGGTCCTATGAAAATCATCCTCGTCGGTGCCAGCGGCACCATCGGCCAAGCCATCGAGCAGGAACTCAAGGAACGCCACGAGATCATCCGCGTCGGCCGCAGCAGCGGTGACCAACAGGCGGATATCACTGACCCAGCGTCGATCCGCCGCCTGTTCGAGCAGGTCGGCCCTTTCGATGCGCTGATCAGCGCCGCCGGCAAGGTGCATTTCGGTGCCCTGGCGGAGATGGGCGAAGCCGAGTTCGCCGTCGGCCTGAAAGACAAACTGATGGGCCAGGTCAATCTGGTGCTAATCGGTCGCGAGTTCGCCAACGACGGCGCCTCGTTCACCCTCACTTCCGGGGTGCTGAGTCACGATCCGATCCGCTACGGCGCCTCGGCCAGCATGGTCAACGGCGCCATCGATTCCTTCGTGCGCAGCGCAGCACTGGAACTGCCGCGCGGCATGCGCATCAACAGCGTCAGCCCCACAGTGGTCGAGGAAGCCCTGCCGGGGTACGGGCCCTACTTCCGCGGCTACAAGGCGGTACCGGCCGCCGACGCGGCGCTGGCCTATGCCAAGAGCGTGGAAGGCGCGCAAACGGGGCAGACCTATCGCGTGTGGTAAGCACGCCTCTCAGCTACCTCCTCCAACCATGCCGCCAGCCCCAGGGCCTCCTTGCAACAGCCACGGGGCCAACGGCGATCAACCTATACCCGCTGTCGCTGGTGTAGGCAGCTTCATAGACGCGCTTGCACTGGATCATTCGCCCTCTCCACCCTTGAGCTGGGCGTCCTGCACCGGTAACGTGGCCGCTCCCTGAAGGAGACCCGTGATGCGCTTTGCCCGCCCCTTGCTATTCAGCCTCTTGCCTCTCTTCGGCGCTTGCCAGATGTTCGCCGAGAAAGCCCCCGCCCCCGCCACTAATCTGGTGCGCTTACAGGGTGAGCTGAGCGTAGACGCGGGCCAGGTGATGTTCAGCCCCTGTGGCGAGAAACGCCGCTTTACCCTGGTGGACAGCGGCGCCACCGGGTTGCTGCCTGAGGCGGCCAACCTCTCTGCGGACGGCCCAGGCACACTGTTCGCGGACATTCGCGCCAGCATGGGATCGACCAGCGTGCAAGGCGCCGACGGCCAGTTGGCCCTGCATACCCTCTACCGCCTGCAGCGCGAAGGTCATGGCTGCGAAGACCTCAACTTCAAGCGCCTGCTGTTGCGCGCCAGCGGCCATGAGCCGGACTGGAGTGTCAGCGTCAGCGGCAAGGGCCTGGTGCTCGACCGCCCCGGCCAACCCTCCCTGGCACTGCCCTACATGGAAGAACAGCTGCCAGACGGTCGCTTCAACCTGTCCAGCGAGGCCAACGGCCAGCGCCTGGAGCTCTGGGTGGCGCCGCAACGCTGCGTCGACAGCATGAGCGGCGCGGTCCAGCACCTGGCCGCCGAGTTGCGCCTGGACGGCGAACCGCAGCGTGGCTGTGCGTCTTTCGGCGGCGCCCGCAACGACTGAGGCCCTGCAGCGACTCCTCGCTTGTCCTTCATCGCTAAGCTGAGTGAAGGACAACCGGAAAGGAGAACACCATGCTGCGTATCGCCCTGAATGGATACGGGCGCATCGGTCGCGCGCTGGTTCGTGCGCTGTTCGAGCGGGGTCTCGACCAGCGCCTGCGCATCGAAGCCATCAACGACCTCGGTGACTTCGAGTCACTCGCCCACCTCACCCGCTTCGACTCCACGTTCGGCCGCTTTCCCGGCCATGTCGCACTGCACGACGAACGCCTGCAAGTGAACAACCAGATCATCCACCTGCTGCGCGAACGCGACCCGGTGAACCTGCCGTGGGACCAACTGGGCGTAGACCTTGTGCTGGAATGCTCGGGCAAGATGAAGAAGCGCGCGCAGGTGGAGCAGCACCTGACCGCCGGCGCGCCGCGGGTACTGTTGTCCCACCCTCTGGACACCGCTGACCTGACGGTGGTCTACGGGGTCAACCATGAGCAGTTGGGCAGCCAGCAGATCGTCTCGAACGCCTCCTGCACGACCAACTGCCTGGCACCGCTGGCCATGCTGCTGCATCGCAAGGTGGGTATCCGCAGCGGCCTGGTGACCACGGTGCACGCCTACACCAACGACCAGAGCCTGCTCGATAAAAGCCACGGCGACCTGTACCGGGCGCGCGCGGCGGCCGTGTCGATGATTCCCACCAGCACCGGCGCGGCCAAGGCCATCGGCCTGGTCCTGCCGGAACTGGCCGGCCGCCTGGATGGCCTGGCGGTGCGTGTGCCGACGCCAAACGTGTCGCTGCTGGACCTTACGTTCATTGCCGAACGCCTAACCAGCCGCGAGGCAATCAATGCCACCCTGGAGGTCGGTGCGCGCGAGTTGCTGCCAGGGGTGATGGAGTGCAACGCGCTGCCACTGGTGTCCAGCGACTTCAATGGCTACCCGACTTCCTGCGTGGTGGACCTCAATCACACCCGCGTACAGGGTGACTTGGTGAAGGTGCTGGCCTGGTACGACAACGAATGGGCCTTCGCCAACCGGATGCTGGATGTAGTGCTGGCCTGGCTGAATCCCTAGCTTGGGGTTCAGTGACAGAGCGTGGCGACGCGTGAGCCGTTGGGTCGCCGGGGCGGATGGTCAACGGTCGACACCCCGTAAAGGCCAGCCGTGCGCTTGCGGCTGTTCAAGGCCATCAATCCAGCACCCCGGCCGGCGCCGGGGATGCGCTTCTCCATTGGCTCAGTGCCACCCCGGCAAAGACCAGGCCGGCGGCAAGCATCTGCAGGCTGGTCAGACGCTCACCGAGCAGACCCCAGGCGAAGACCAGGGTGAACACCGGGATCAGGTTGATGAATCCCGTGGCCTGGCTGGCCGGCAGGCGCGATACGCCGAAGTTGTAGAGGCCGTAGGCGCCCACCGTGACCACGGTGCCGAGGTAGATCATGGCGCCGATACCCAACGGGCTGACGGACTCCGGCAACGGCGAGGTGATCCAGGCCAGGGGCAGGAAGAAAACGCTGCCGATGAACGCCTGCAGAGCGGTAAGCAGGAATGCCGAATAACGCGACGACAGGTGCTTGAGCAGCAGGGTGTAGCCGGTGGCGCAAAGCATCGCGAGGAACTCATAGAAGTTGCCCAACAGTGGCTGCGGCGCATGGCCGTCGGACTCACTGGCCAGGCTCAGCCAGACCGCGCCAACCACGGCGAGGAGGAAACCGGCCAGGGTGCTGCGGGTGATGCGTTCATGCAGCAGCGCGTAGGCACCCACCGCCACCAGCAGCGGCAATAGCGCGGTAATCATCCCGGCCTGGGAAGCGCTGGTGTGCTGCAGCGCCAGGGCTTCGAAGATGAAGTAGAGGCAGGGCTCGCAAGCGGCCAGGCCGAGCAGGTACTTCCAGTCACCGGGACGGTAGTCGAGGGCTCCGCGCCAGCGCCAAGCCGCCAGGAAGACCAGACTCCCCAGGGCCATTCGGGCAAAGATCACCCAGTGCGGGGCGACTTCCTGGAACGCCAGCTTGAGGGCGATGAAGGAGCTGCCCCAGAGCGCCATGGCCAGCACCAGGCAGGCCACCGCCACCAGTCGACCTTGCTGCGCCATGCTTCACCTCCGGAAGAAAAGCGTCAGTCTAGGCGGCCGCTCGCAAGGCCAGACAGGCACAGCAAGCGGGAAAAACTGTAGCGCTTACTGGTTCCAGGGTTTGCCACGGGTCTTCTGGTCCAGGGGCAACTGCTGCAGGACCGCGGCCTTGGCCAGCATGTAGGCGCTGACCGGGGCGCTGATGAAGAGGAACAGGCTGATCAGCAGTTCGTGCAGGCTGAGTCCGTCGGTATCGGCAGAAAAGAACACCAGCGACGCAACCACCACGCCGCCCACCCCCAGGGTGGTGGCCTTGGTCGGGCCATGCAGACGCATGAAGAAGTCCGGCAGGCGATACAGGCCGAAGGCGCCAATCAGCACGAAGGCACTGCCGAGCAGCAGCAGCACCGATACGAGTATTTCCGCCCAGAGGGACAAGGGTTCGCCACTCATTCGATGATGTCTCCGCGCAGCATGTACTTGGCCACTGCCACGGTGCTGACGAAGCCGAGCACCGCGATCAGCAGCGCCACCTCGAAGAACAGGTCGCTGCCCTTCCAGATGCCATAGAGCATCAGCAAGGCAATGGCGTTGATGTAGAGGGTGTCCAGTGCCAGCACGCGATCGGGCAGGCAGGGTCCCTTGATGAGCCGGGCCAGGGCCAGCAACAGCGCCAGGCCAAGCATGGCCAGGCAAAGCGGTATCACGTAGGCGAGCATGGGAAGATCTCCTTCAGCGGCGCCTCGTAGCGCGACTTGATCCCGGCCACCATGGCGGCCTTGTCCGGCACGTCGAGGCCGTGCACCAGCAGGGTGCGGCGATCGGCGCTGAGGTCGGCCGCCAGCGAACCCGGCGTCAGGGACACCACGCTCACCAGCACACTGATGGCCACTTCGTTGTCCAGCTCGATGGGCACCTCGACGAAAGCCGGACGCAGTGTCTCGACGCGCCCCAGTGTCAGCCGCGCCACCTGGAAGTTGGCCACCAGCACGTCACCCATCACCATCAGCAGGAAACGCATCAGCTTGAGCGGGTGCCAACGCTTGGGCCGTTCGATCAGCAGCGGCTGGAAACAGAACGGAATCAGCCAGCCGAGGAAGGCGCCCAGCAGCCAGTGGCCGAAGGCGAAGGAATCCACCAGCAGCAGCCACACGAACAGCAGCAACAGGCTCTCGGCGGGATGAGGGAAGAGTCGACGCATCATGCTCCGGCCTCCTCGAGAATCGCGCGATACAGGTCCAGGTCATGCAACTGCAAAGCGCTGGCCTGAACGTAATCCATCAGCGGCTGGGCAAAGGCGACCAGTACCAGGCTGCCAGCCAGCAGCAACAGGGTGGCGAACACCCGACCGCTATCCAGTTCGGCACTGCCAAGCACCTGGTGACCGGTGCGCCAGAACAGGGTGCTACCCGCGCGGCTCAAGGCCACCAGGCTGACGAATCCACCAATCAACAGCACGCTCCACAACGGCAACGCCCCGCTGCCCGGCAGCACGGCCTGGAGCAGCAAGAGCTTGGCGAAGAAACCCGACAACGGCGGCAGGCCTGCTACGGCGATGGCGCCGAAGAAGAACGCCGCCCCCAGGATGCCCGGATTCTGCAGCGCCGGGCCCTGGACGAGGTTGCCGGCCTTGACGCCACGCTGGCGGCTGACCAGGTCGGCGAGGAGGAACAGCGCCCCCGCCACCCAGGTGCTGTGCAGCAGATAGAAGAGTGCCGCGCCCTGCGCCTCGGGCGTACCCAGGGCAATCGCCGCCAGCAGCGTACCGGCGGACACCACCACCAGGTAGGCCAGCAGTCCCTGCAGGGTAGTAGCGGCCAGCGCACCCAGGGCGCCGAGGATCACCGTGGCCAGCGCCAGTGGCCAGAGCCAGGGCTGGGCGAGGTTGGCCAGCTCGCCGGCACCTGGGCCGAATACCAGGCTGTAGACACGCAGGATGGAGTAGATGCCGACCTTGGTCATGATCGCGAACAGTGCAGCCACCGGCGCGCTGGCTGCGGCATAAGCACGTGGTAGCCAGAAATACAGCGGCAGCAGCGCCGCCTTGAGAGCAAAGACCAGCAACAGTACCAGCCCGGCGGCGGCCAGGACCGGGGTGTTCTCCGGCCCGGCAGCGGCCACTTGGCGAGCCATGTCGGCCATGTTCAGGGTGCCGGTGATGCCATAGAGGGAGCCCACCGCAATCAGGAACAGCGCCGAGCCGGCAAGGTTGAGGATCACGTAGTGCATCCCTGCCCTCACCCGCTCGCCACCGCCGCCATGCAGCAGCAGCGAGTAAGAGGCAATCAGCAGGATCTCGAAGAATACGAACAGGTTGAACAGATCGCCGGTCAGGAAGGCTCCGTTGATCCCCAGCAGTTGGAACTGGAACAGCGCATGAAAGCGCAGGCCGATGCGGTCGTCGCCACGCACGGCGTAGAGCACCGCGGCGCTGGCCAGCACGGCGGTGGCCAGTAGCATCAGCGCGGCCAGGCGGTCGAGCATCAACACGATGCCGAACGGCGGCTGCCAACTGCCGAGCGCGTAGACGCGCAATTGACCATCGTCGGCCTGTTGCATCAGCAGCAACGCCAGCGGCACCAGGGCCAGGGTGGCGAGTGCGGAGAGGCTTCGCTTCAAACGCTCATTGGACGGCAGCACCAGCAGCAGCGCGCCGGTGAACAGGGGAATCAGGATGGGCAGGATCGTCAGGTGCGTCATGGCGCCGACTCCTCGTCGGTGCGACCGTCGACGTGATCGCTGCCCAGATCGCCAACACCGCGCAGGGCCAGCACCACCACGAAGGCAGTCATGGCGAAGCCGATGACGATTGCGGTTAGCACCAGGGCCTGGGGAACCGGGTCGGCGTACTGCACGTCACGCCCAAGCACCGCGGCCTCACCGACCAGGCGCCCCATCGCGAAGAGGAACAGGTTGACGGCATAGGACAGCAGGGTCAGCCCCAAGACCACGGGAAAGGTCCGGCCCCGCAGCAGCAGGTAGACACCACTGGTGGTAAGCAGGCCGAGGGTAACGGCGAACAGCGCCTCCATCAGTGAATCTCCTTGATCGCTGCGGGAGCCAGGCTCACCCGCCCCAGGTTGACCAGCACCAGCAGGGTGGCACCGACAACGGTCAGATAGACACCCAGGTCGAACAGCATGGCGGTGGCCAGTTCGAATTCTCCAACCAGCGGCAATTCGAAATGACCGAAGGCGGACGTGAGGAAATTACGCCCGAAGAACCAGCTGCCGAGGCCCGTGAGGGCGGCGATCAGTACACCTGCGCCAGCCATGCGCTGGTAATCCAGTGGCATGCGTTGGTCCACCCAGGCGATGCCGCTGGCGATGTACTGCAGCACCAACGCCACGGCGGTCACCAGCCCGGCGATGAATCCACCGCCTGGCAGGTTGTGCCCGCGCAGGAAGATGAACACCGAGATCAGCAGTGCCAGCGGCAGCAGGAGGCGCGACAGGGTTTCGAGGATCAGCGGGTGCTTGGCGTGAGCCCATCGGCGTCCCTGGGGATCACAGGTGGGATTGGTCAGGCGCAAGCCCGAGAGCATGGCGAAGATGCCGACGGCGGCAATGGCCAGGACGGTGATCTCGCCCAGCGTGTCGAAGCCGCGGAAATCCACCAGTATCACGTTGACGACGTTGGTGCCGCCTCCGCCGGACACACTGTTGGCCAGGAAGAACCCGGCAATACCGTCATAGGGACGAGTCAACACGGCGTAGGCCAGCAACGCCACCATTACCCCAACGCCGCAGGCCAGAGCGAAGTCGCGCAGGCCGCGCAGGCTGGAGCTCTCGCCCGGTGTTCGGGATGGCAGGTAATAGAGCGCCAATATCAGCAGTACAAGTGTCACAACTTCTACGACCAACTGGGTCAGGGCCAGATCCGGGGCGGAAAAGCGGGCGAAAGCCAAGGCGACCAGCAGACCGGCCACGCCGAGAACCATCAGCGAAATCAGTCGCTGGCGATGAAAGATCGCCGTCAACACGCCCGAGGCGGCCAGCACCACAAGCCCCAGGGCAGTGATGCCATCCAGCGGAGTCAGTGGGCGCTCGCCGGCTATCTGCGGCAGCGGCGCCAGGGACAGCGCCACCAGCACCACCGCACTGCCCAGCAACCAGGCCAGGTAGCGTTGCAGGGAACCGTTTTCCAGATATCCGGTAATCCAGCGGGCGGCCTGGGTGACGCGCTGCACCTGCTGTTCGAACACTTCCTTGGCGTCGGTGTCGGGCAAATCGGCATACCAACGGAACAACGGTTTGCGCAATACATAGACGAGCACACCGCCGACCAGCGCCACGAGGCTCATGGCCAACGGCAGGTTGAAGCCATGCCAGATCGCCAGGTCGTACTCCGGCAGCGTGCCACCGAGACTCGCGGAGGCTGCGGCGGCCAGCAACGGCGCCACTGTGTAGCCCGGCAGCATGCCAACCACCAGGCAGAGAAACACCAGGATCTCCACCGGCACCTTCATGTAGCGCGGAGGTTCGTGGGGTGGGAACTTGGGCAGGGCCACCGGCTCGCCATTGAAGAACACGTCATGGACGAAGCGCAGCGAATAGGCCACCGAGAATACCCCGGCCAGGGTCGCTGCCGCTGGCACCACCCAACTGAAGCTACCCAACAGGTCCTGCTGCAAGGTTTCGCCGAAGAACATTTCCTTGCTGAGGAAGCCGTTGAGCAACGGCACACCGGCCATTGCGAGCGACGCCACCATCGCCAGCACGGCCGTGTGCGGAAGGTACTTCCACAGCCCGTTTATCAGGCGCATGTCACGGCTGCCGGTTTCGTGATCGATGATCCCTGCCGCCATGAAGAGCGAGGCCTTGAACGTGGCATGGTTGATGATGTGGAACACCGCAGCGACGTTGGACAACGGCGAGTCGAGGCCGAACAACAGGGTGATCAGGCCCAGGTGGCTGATGGTCGAGTAGGCCAGCAAGCCCTTGAGGTCATGCTGGAACAGGGCCATGCCGGCACCGAACAGCAACGTCGCCAGGCCGCTCAGGCTGACCAGATAGAACCAGAGGTCGGAGCCGGCCAATGCGGGGTAGAGGCGCGCCAGGAGGAACACCCCGGCCTTCACCATGGTGGCCGAGTGCAGATAGGCCGACACCGGCGTGGGTGCCGCCATGGCGTGGGGCAGCCAGAAATGGAACGGGAACTGCGCGGACTTGGTAAACACACCCAGCAGCACCAATACCAGGGCCACCGGGTAGAGGCTGTGGGCGCGGATCTGCTCGCCCGCGGCGAGCACCTGAGTCAGTTCGAAGCTACCTGTGATGTACCCCACCAGCAGCACCCCGGCGAACAACGCCAGGCCACCGCCGCCTGTCACCGCCAGGGCCATACGCGCGCCTTTGCGCGCGTCGGAGCGATAGCCCCAGAAGCCGATCAGCAGGAACGACGACAAGCTGGTCAGCTCCCAGAACACCAGCATCAGCAGCAGGTTCTCGGACAGCACCACGCCGAGCATCGCGCCCATGAACAGCAACAGGAACGCGAAGAAGCGCCCCATGGGCTCTTCCTTCGACAGGTAATAGCGGGCGTAGAGGATGACCAGCAGGCCGATGCCGAGAATCAGCAGGGCGAACAGGTAGCCCAGCCCGTCAAGGCGCAAGCTGAAACTGAGGCCGAACCCCGGCAGCCAGGGCTGGACGAATGTCAGTGTATGGCCAGCGAAGACGCTGTCGGTCTGGGCCAGCAGCAGGATGAGGCCGGTCAGCGGCACCAGCGCGGCAACACCCGCGCATACGGAACGACCAAGGCGCTCGGCCAGTGGCGGAAATAGCGCCCCGAGAAAAGGCAGCGCGACAATGAGCGCCAGGATCATCCATATCTCCCCTAGGTCAGCGCCATTTCCTTCCAAGTCACGGAAATGGCAAGCGAAAAACCCAGCGATTATCCATTACTATCGATTCATCGCGATAGATTGAATTATTTCAAAACGCTAGTAACGCCGAATAGCGCCCAGACCAGAAGGCGACAGGCCAATGGCGCTGTCGCCTTCTTTTCGGGACTGGACGGGAACGAACAAGCTGTCCCGATTGGGGCAGCTTAGCTTCAGTGGGCGACGCGGCTGGTGCCGTTGACCGTCAGAATGCGCACGCGCTCGCCAACGCGGAAGATTTCGTTGGGCTGGACTTCCTGGACATAGGCGCGCATCGAGCCATCGTCCTCACGTACGGTGATTTCTACACCCTGGGTACGGGTAATGCCCTCTTCAGCCGCAGCACCCAACAGGCCACCCGCGACCGCGCCAATCACCGCTGCAACCGCGCTGCCGCGGCCACCGCCGATGGTGCTGCCGCCAATACCGCCGACCACCGCACCGGCACCGGCGCCGATTGGCGTCTTGGTACCTTCGATCTTCACCGGGCGCAGGGATTCGATCATGCCCATGCGCACGGTCTGCACTTGCCGAGCCTCGTCACGGGAATAGGTGTCACCGGTCAGGCTCGACTGACAGCCACCCAATGCCAGTGCCACTGCCGTGAAAGAGGCGACCAGCAGGACGGGTTTACGCATAGCATTTCCTCCAGGATTGAGTACCTATCCATTAGACTCCGCGCCGCGGAGGCTGTCACTCGAACAGGCAAACTACTCAGGGTTCGTTCAGCCGGAATTCAGTTTTCTGACAGCAGCCTGGGAAATTTCCCACGCCCCATGTAACCCAAGGTTAGCCCATGGACTACTTCATCATCGTAATCACCACCGCCGCCGGGCTGTACTTCCATTGGTGGCTCTATGTACGCATCAAGCGCTGGATGGATCGCGACCTCGCATTGTCCCTGGCTGAAGGCGACAAGGCCAAGCAGGCCTTCATGCTGGAGCAACTGGCGCTGGCGCGTGAGGCCGGCATCAAGCGGCGCCAGCTTCCGGATTGGCTGCGCCAGGCAGCCGATCGCTACCAGGCGCAGGGCTGAGCCTGTTCAGGGGGCCAGGCGCTCACGCACCCAGGCACCGTCGACAAGTCGATAGTTGAGGCGGTCGTGCAGGCGACTTGGCCGCCCCTGCCAGAACTCGATGCGCTCGGGTAGCAGGCGATAGCCGCCCCAATGCGGCGGACAACTGGGCGCCGTGTCGAGGAAACGTTGTTCAGCCTGCGCCAGCAGTGACTCAAGCTCGACACGATCTCTGATCACCCGGCTCTGCGGCGAAGCCCAGGCCCCCAGGCGGCTACCCAGCGGGCGCACCTGGTAATAGGCGTCGGATTCAGCTGGCGTCACTCGCTCTACCCTTCCCTCGATGCGCACCTGGCGCTCCAGGGCCGGCCAGAAAAAGGTCATGGCCGCAAAGGGATTGGCCGAGAGCTGCTCGCCCTTGGCGCTGTCGTAATTGCTGAAGAAGGTGAAGCCGCGCTCATCCAGGCCCTTGAGCAGCAACACCCGGCAATGGGGTCGGGCTTCGGCATCCACCGTGGCGAGGGTCATGGCGTTGGGCTCGACTGGCAGTTGCTCGGTCTTCACCGCATCGCCGAACCAGCTCTGGAACAGGCTGAAAGGCTCGGCGGGAGCCTGCTCCTCGCTGAGCCCGTCACGGGTGTAGTCACGGCGCATATCGGCCAGGGTCTGGGTCATGATTGGCGGTCCTGTGGTCGGAAAGCCAATAGCTTACCCAAGCCCGGCCTACTTGGTTTGATCTGCCGCAACCACCTGCTCGGCCTTGCCCGACTGCTGCGGCTTGGCCGGTGTGTTGTACTGGGCGAGCAGCGCAACCAGTGTGGCTTGCGGCGTCAGGACCATCTCGACACGACGATTGAGCGAACGGCCTTGCTGGCTGTCATTGGCCGCGCGCGGCATATCCGAACCCAGTCCCTTGAGGGAGAGGCGATCACGCTGCAGGCCGCTCAGGCGGAAGATGGCGGCCACGGACTGGGCACGCTCCTGGCTGATCTTGCGGTTGGTCTCATCCTTGCCGGAGGTATCGGCGTGGCCGAGCACCAGCACCGCGGTCTTGGGATCGCCTTCCACCAGCTTGGCCACCCGGGTAATCGGGCCCAGGGTAACGGGCAGGAGCATGCTCGGGCGATCCGGATTGAACGATGGGTCAACCGGCAGGATCACCACCAGCACGTTCTCGCGGCGCTCCACTTCCAGCTTGCTGTCTTTCGCGGCTTCACGCAGGCGCGGTTCGTACTGGTCGAGCCATGCCTGGGTGGCCTTGACGTCCACCTTGGCCACCTTCGGTGCCTTGGCTTTTGCTTCACCGCCAAACGGCCACCACCCGTGGCTGCCAGAAGCAACCTTCTCGGGTTGGGCGGGGGCTTCGGCCTTCTGGTGGCCAAGCATGCTGCAGCCGGACGCAGACATGCAGAGGATCAAGGTGGATATCTTGAACAGCTTCATGGGCAGGATTCCGTAGTCGCTGAAGGCCGCACGCCAACATCGGGATGATGGCGATTTAATTTCACAATCTGGCTTAAATTCTGGCGGCAAGCCTTTAATCAGCAAAGAAAAAAACAGTCTATCTGACGAGTGGCTCAGCCCAGGCAGTCCTTGACCACTCGCGCCAGCTTCTGTGCGCGAGGGTCCATCAGCACATAGGGGCCGAGGGTGTTGGTGACGAAGCCGAACGCCAGCTCGCGCTCCGGATCAGCGAAGCCGGTGGAGCCACCAGCACCGGGATGGCCGAAGGCGTAACGGCCCAGGCCGTAAGTGGCGTTGGCCACGTCCGGTTGGTCGAGCATGCAGCCGAGGCCGAAACGGGTGGCAGTCAGCAGGGTAAGGTCTTCGCCCTGACTGTGTTCCCGGGTCAGTTCGGAGAGCAGTTCCGAGTCCAGCAACTGGCCGTCCAGCAAGGCGGCATAGAAGCCAGCCAAGCTGCGCGCGTTGCCGTGGCCATTGGCCGCCGGCTGCTGCATGCGCCGCCATTCCGGCTTGTTGGTGCTGGTCATGATGGACGGGGGATTGGTAAAGGCGCGGGTACTAAGTGAATTCGGCTCGGTCATCATGCACTTGAGCAGCCGCTGCGCTGCCGCGTCGCCCATGTTGCCCTTGGCGCGGGCGATGTGGGCCACGCGGTGGAATTCCTCATCCGCCAGGCCGACGTGGAAATCCAGTCCCAAGGGTTTGGCGACACGCGCCACGATGGATTCCCCCGGACCACGGCCATCGGCACGACGAATCAGCTCGCCTACCAGCCAACCGTAGGTGATGGGTGCATAACCGTGGGCTTTTCCCGGCGTCCACCAGGGCGCTTCGGCGGCCAGTGCAGCGGTCATCGCGTCCCAGTCGTAGAGCGCTTCAGCCGGCAGCGCCGTTCGAATCGCCGGCAAGCCGGAGCGATGACAGAGCAACTGACGCACACTGATGCCTTCCTTTCCGGCGGCGGCGAACTCGGGCCAATAGCGCGCCACTGGGGCGTCCAGGTTGAGCTTGCCCTCCCCTACCAACTGCAGCAGGGTCACTGACGTAAAGGTCTTGGTGCAAGAGAACAGATTGAGGATTGTGTCGCTGTGCCAGGCTTCCTGGCCATCCTTGTCGGACACACCTGCCCAGACGTCGAGCACCGTCTCCCCACCCACCTGCACACAAAGGGCGGCCCCGCGCTCCTGCGGGTCAGCGAAGAGTTCGGCGAACGCGTCTCTCGCCGCCTCGAAGCGCAAGTCGAAATAGCCCTGGGTCTGCACCGGGTTGCTCCTGAAAAATGAATGGAGGCGGCATTGTTCCAGCCTTGCCGCCCCTTGTGAACCGTGCCGAAGACGGGTCGCCCATCAGGGCTTCCCGGCTTCCTCCTGCTGGGGCGCCGCCGGCTGGGCGGGCTCCTCGGCCTTGGTTTGCTCCGCCGGTGCGTCCTTGGGTTGACTGGCCTCTTTCACTGGCGCGGCCGGTTTCTGCGCTGCCGCAGGCTTGGCCGGCGCCTTCGGCTCCACCTGCTTGTTGATACCGGCTGCCAGGCCCAGGTTGGCCTTGCGCACGACATCGACAAAGCCCTGCCAGGGACGGTCGGTGATAGCGACGAGCCCCAGGTGGCCGTTCTCGCCATCGAGCAGGCGACCTGTCGCCGGCTGATCGAGGTACTGGAACCAGTGTGCGCCGACAATCAGCGGTTCCTCGGCGGCCTTTTTCAGGTAGTTGGCATAGGCCGCGCCGCGTTCCTCTTCCTTGTAGACCTCCGCAACGCCACCCCAGAACGGGCCACGGTCACGGGAGCCGAAGTGGAATTCGGTGATCATCAGCGGCTTGTCCAGACGACGCAGCAGGTCCATGTCCAGTCCATGCTGCGGCTCGCGGGTGTAGCGGTTGAAGCTGATGACATCGCAGTACTGCGCGCAGGACTCGATGGCCTCGGGCACGGTGGCAGCGAAGCGTCCCCCCAGCAGCATGTGATTGGGCGCGTGCCACTTCATCGAGTCAGCGATGGTCTTGAAGTAGGTGTCGGCATAGAAGCGCTGGAAGCGCTGGAAGTCTTCCTCGATGGCCGGGTGTTCGGGATTCGGCAACGGCGGTTCGAAACCCGGGTCCTCCATCAGCTCCCATGCTTGCAGCTCGATGCCCCAGGCCTTGGAGAGGCCCGCCTGATTGCGGTACTTGTCGCGCAATTGCTTGAGGAAGGCACGCTTGGCGGGCACGTCGGTGGTCAGGCGCAGGGTGCCATAGGCCAAGGCGTAGCGCGCTTTCGGGTCTTCACCGTGGCCGCCCCAGGCCAGTTCGTTATCGGCAAAGAAGCCAAGCAGCCAGGGGTCGTCACGGTGGTCGCGGGCGGCAATGGCAATGGCTCGCTCCGCCGCCATGGCAAAGCGCGGATCGAAGGGATCGGGCATGCCGCCCCACCAATCGAAGCCGGTCTTGATGGTGGCGTAGTCACCATGGATGGAGAGCGGCAAGGTGTAGGGCATGCGCTGGCTGTTGTTGAAGGCCGGATCACTCCAGTTGCCGACGGTATTGAAGCCCCAGGCCTTGAGACGGTCGAGACTGTGGCTGATCCAACGCTGAGGATCATTGCCGCCGTAGGTGCGCTCGACGTTCGCGCCATAGAAGTCGTACCAACGACCCTGGTTGAAGGCGCGGCCCTTGTTGGCGTCGGTTTCGGCGCGGTCGTCGCCCTTGCCGAAGTGAGTGGCGAGGGGCTCGTTGTCCTTGGGCAGCGCCTTGAACATGGCTTCGCGGCCCTCGACGTAGGTCTGACTCAGGCCGGGGGTCACTGCGTTCACGCCCAGAGAGAAGAACGGATGGCCTTCCGGCGTCACCAGGAACCAACGGCCATTGCGCTTCTCCGTCCGGAAGAAGCCGCTGGCTTCGAAGGTTTCACCGCCTAGCCAACCGCCATAGACATCCTGCTGCGGCAGCTTGGCCGTCCAGCCGGCGAGCTGCTTCGCTTCATCCTCGGCGCCCTTCTTCAGTTGCTCGTCATTCTTCACCTTGCCCGGCCAATCAGCGCGGGCGTACTGGCCATAGGCGTCCATCAGGCCGTCATAGAGGGCATCCTGCTGGTCGTCCTCCACCGTGCCGAAGCGTCCAAGCAGCACGTTCTGGGCGGCGTTCGGCTGGTTCAGGGAAAGCGTCACGGACGCGACCTTGCTGCGGTCCAACCCACCATTGACCAACGTGGCAGGCAGCGACCGCTGGCCGTCGCGTGTCCAGGGCACTGGAGGTGCCGCGCGCATGCCATGGGCATTGGGCGAAGTGGCAGCCAGGGGCACCAGCAGGGTCTGCGCCGGGCCGGCCGGCAGCGCCACCTGGGTGGTCAGGACCTTGCCGTCGGTGCTCTCGATGGCAACGTCCAGGGTGATCGCCCAGTCTTGCGCACTCTGGATACGCAGGCTCATGGCCTCAGCCTTGGACCAGTCCCAGCTGCCGCTCTGCGGGGTCAGGCGCAGGCTGGGCTTCTCGGCGACGTTGAAGGTGAGCCGGCGCAGGATCTCACCATCGGCAGTCGATTCGGCGGTCACGCTCGGCAGGCTGGCGTCCTGGGTGGTCACCTGCACGGCGTCCAGCGGACGGACAAAATTGAACAGGGTCTCTGCCTGGGCAGCCAGGGGGATTCCCGACAGCCCGAGAAGGATGGCCAGGAGAAGGGGGTGTTTGGATGTCGAAAGCATCGGACCGGAGTTCCCAAGAGAATGCAGTGCATAGACCGCAGTAAGTTCGTCTCTCGCCATGGGTGCGACAAAACGAAGCGGGCGAGGCGGATGCCACGGGGCACCCGCAAAACCCCGGCATCATCGCAGATGGGGGGAGCACAGCGTCAAGGGCGGGCTGTCGAGCTCAGGGCGCTCAGGCGATCTCGCGACGAAACGGCGGCAAGGCATCCAGGATGGCGCGACCGTAACGCTGGGTGACCACTCGTCGATCCAGCAGGGTGATGGTGCCGCGGTCTGCCTCGGTGCGCAGCAGTCGACCGCATGCCTGTACCAGGCGCAGTGAGGCATCGGGGACGGCGATCTCCATGAAGGGATTGCCGCCTCTAGCCTCGATCCAGTCGGAAAGCGCCGCTTCCACCGGGTCGTCCGGCACGGCGAAGGGAATCTTGGCGATCACCACGTGCTCGCAATAGGCGCCCGGCAAGTCGACGCCCTCGGCGAAGCTGGCCAGGCCGAAAAGCACGCTGGACTCGCCATCGTCCACCCGCGCCTTGTGTTTGTTCAGCGTTTCCTGCTTGGACAGGTTGCCCTGGATCAGCACGCGCTTGCGCCAGTCACGCTCAAGGCCTTCGAACACGTCCTGCATCTGCCGGCGCGAGGCGAAGAGCACCAGGGTGCCGCGCGCTCCCTCTACCAGGTCAGGCAGCTCACGGACGATAGCCGCGGTGTGGGCAGCGGCATCGCGGGGGTCGGCCTTGAGATCAGGCACCCGCAGCAGACCGGCATCGGCGTGATGGAACGGGCTCGGTACAACGGCGGTGACGGCAACCTTGGGCAGGCCGGCGCGCATGCGGAAGCGGTCGAATTTGCCCAGGGCGGTCAGGGTGGCGGAGGTTACCAGGGCACCGTAGGCCACGTTCCACAGGTTGCGACGCAGGGTCTCCGCCGCCAGGATCGGGCTGGCGTTGACCTCGATGTCATGCAAGGCACCGCTCTCGGCCAGAGTCAGCCAGCGCGCCATCGGCGGGCTGTCTTCCGGGTCTTCGGCGGTGAACGCGGTCCACAGCTCCCAATTGCCCTGGGCGCGGGACAGCAAGCTGCCGAACAGCGGATACCACTCCTCGGCCTGGTGGCTGGCGATGCCGATGCTGGCTTCACCGTCCATGGCTTCCTTGAGCAGTTCGGTGAGCCGCGTAAAGACGTCATGCAGCCTGGAGAAGCCCTTCTTCAACTCGATGCCCAGTTCCCGCAGGTGCTCGGGTACGACGCCGGCCTCGAATCGGTGCCGCGGGCGGTCGCGACCTTCCATGTCCTCGCCGGCACGGAAGTCGGCGATTTCCTCACAGGCGTTGAACATGAACTGCTGGTGGGTACGGATCTCCCGCGCCAGCTCCGGCACGCCTTCCATCAGGCGGCCGAAGTCACCCGGCAAGGGGTTCTGCGCCAACAGCTTGGTCAGGTTCTTGGCTACTTGCTCCAGCCAGTCGGCGGTTGAGCGCAGGCGGGTGTAATGGGCGAAGTGGCCAATGGCCTTGTCCGGCAGATGGTGGCCTTCGTCGAATACATAAAGCGTGTCGCGCGGGTCCGGCAGCACGGCACCGCCGCCCAGGGCCAGGTCCGCCAGCACCATGTCGTGGTTGGTGACGATCACATCCACCTTGGTCATGCCTTCCCGCGCCTTATAGAAGGCGCATTGCTGGAAGTTCGGGCAATGGCGCTTGGTGCATTGGCTGTGGTCGGTGGTGACACGGGCCCAATCCGGGTCCTCGATGGCTTCGGGCCAGGAATCGCGATCACCGTCCCAACGATTGCCGGCGAGGCGCTCGATCATCTGGTTGAGCAGCTTCTGGCCCTTCTCATCGACGTCGATCCTGAAACCTTCGTCTTCGAACAACTGCGCCGTGGCGCTCTGCGCCTGGCCTTCCTGGAGCAGCATGTCGAGCTTGGACAGGCAGAGGTAGCGACCACGGCCCTTGGCCAGGGCGAAGCTGAAGTTGAGGCCGCTGTTGCGCATCAGGTCGGGCAGGTCCTTGTGGACGATCTGCTCCTGCAGGGCCACGGTGGCGGTGGCAATCACCAGGCGCTTGCCCGCGGCCTTGGCGGCAGGAATGGTCGCCAGGCTGTAGGCCACCGTCTTGCCGGTACCCGTCCCCGCTTCCACCGCTACCACCGCGGGCTCGCCCTCGCGATGCCCTTCGTCGTCGACAGGGATAGCGCCCAGGACCTTGGCCACTTCGGCGATCATCAGGCGCTGGCCATAGCGGGCCTTGAGCCCCTTGGCTTCGAGAAAACGGCTGTAGGCGCCCTGGATCTGGGACTTGAGTTCGGTGCTGAGCATGGACAGTAATGAAGGCGGGAGCTGGATAAATTTTCAGTACTTTAACAGGGCGGCTATGATAGCGCGCCTTATTTTGCCCGCCGAATGGAGTTCACCGGATGACTGCCCACGCTGCCCTTTACGCCCTGCACCTGCTGGCCGCCCTGATCTGGGTCGGCGGCATGTTTTTCGCCTGGATGATCTTGCGGCCGGCCGCCGTCACCACCCTGGAACCCCCGGCCCGACTACGCCTGTGGCTGGACGTGTTCCGCCGTTTCTTCCAATGGGTATGGCCGGCGGTGCTGGTACTGCCCTTTACCGGGGTCGGTATGCTGCACCTGTCGTACGCCAGCATGGAAGCGGCGCCGCGCTACGTGCACATGATGATTGGCTTGTACGTGGCGATGCTGGCGCTGTTCCTGCGGGTCAGCGCCCTGCTGCTGCCGCAGCTGCGCACGGCGGTGAATGCCGAGAACTGGCCGGAGGGTGGTGCGGTGCTGGGTCGCATCCGCCGGGTGGTGGGGTTCAATCTGCTGATCGGGCTGGCGCTGGTGACGATTGTCGCCATCCGCCCCAGTTTCTGAATTCAGACGCACGTCCCTGTGCGCCATCTCTCGCTCAGAAGCGTACGACCTTGAGGCTGCCGGTAGCGCCGGCAGCACCGGGGTGGCCGGGCTGCCCGGCGCGTCCACCCCTGGCGCCGTCAGCCTTGTAGAGCAGACAGCCCTTGCTGGCTCCGCCATGCCCACCCGCGCCCCCCTCGCCCGGCGCACCACCGGCACCGCCTTCCAGGCGGACGCGCACCTGCTCCACCGGGAAGGTTTCAGGCACTTCCAGGCGCACCTGGCCACCGGCGCCACCCGTTTCGCCATTCTCGCCGGGCTGGCCATCCCAGCCCCGCTCTGCCTGGCCCCACAGGCATCCAGCCGCGTCACCATCGGCGCCATCCAGCCCCGGACGACCAGGCGCGCCGATGCCGCCACGCACGTCCAGAGTGATCTCGTCCACACGGACATCCACCAGGCGCAGATCGAGGTTACGGCCAGCGCTGGCCAGCCTGTTCATGCTGCCGGCCGCACCCGATGCCGTGATATGGCTACCGGTGCCGATCTCTCCTCGCTGCACTTCCAGGCGGAACGCCTGCGCGGATGGCGCAATGCCCAGACGCGCGTCGCGCCCCATGCGCAGTTCACCGATCTTCAGCTCGGTGACACCCGCCGGGATCAGCAGCGTAGCGTGGTCGGCAACCTCGACCTGATCGAGGCTGAGACTGCCTACTCTCTGCGGTAGCTTGAGGAAGTTGTGGGCATCCACTTTCACCTGACCCTGGGCCAAGGCCATCGGCGCGACTAGGACCGCCAGCAGGCAAAACTTACGCATGACCGGCCTCCTTGGCGGCGTGACGTGGAATGCTGAGCAGGTGAAAAACGCCGAACAGGAGCAGTTGCATGCGATCCAGCCAGGGACTGGCACGGCCGCGAAGCAGCGAATTGAACAGCATGATTTCGAACAGGTGCACCAGGATCAGCAACAACCCGGCACCGTTCAGCAGCATCTCGAATGGCCTGGCGAAAGGTGAGATCAGATTGGCGATCACCACCAGCCAGAACAACAGGGCAACCAGCTTGCCCAGCCCCATGATTAGACGCATGCCTTCCCCCTAGCATTGTTTTAGTTTTGCGGAACATACGCCGAAGGCCGGCGGCGCACCAGAGCGTCGCCGGGATAAGCGTGGGACTGGGGCCGGCCCCTAGGTTTCGGGTGTAAGCGTCATTCAGCGATCAACATGGATTTCTACCCGGCGATTCTGCGCACGTCCGGCATCCGTTCCGTTGTCCGCCACGGGCCGGCTTTCGCCCATGCCCTCAGCCGTCAACTTGCCGGCCGGCACGCCCTCGCTCGCCAGGAAATCCGCCACACTCTGCGCCCGGCGTTCGGACAATCCCTGGTTGTAAGCGTCGGCCCCGGTGCTGTCGGTGTGGCCTACCACCTTGACGCTGACCAGATTGGCACCGGTCAGGCGGTTGGCAATGGCCACCAGTTGCTCCTTGGCCGTGGAGGTCAGCTCGGCGGAATCGAAGGCGAAGAGCACATTGCCCATGTCGCTGAGTACGATCACTTCATCCTGGGGTGGCGGGGCTTCGACAGGCGCTTGTGGGTAGGTTCGCTCCGGGCAGCCGCGAGAGTCGACAGTCAAACCGGATGGTGTGTTCGGGCAATTGTCACGGCGATCGAAAACGCCGTCGCCATCGGCATCGCCATCCTGGGCATAACAGATGAGTCCACCGGCAATCGCGCCGGCTGCGGCACCGCCGGCCGCCCACGCGGAACTCTCGATGGCACCCAGGCCACCGCCCACCAGACCACCGATCAGACTGCAGATTGGCCAATTCCCCTGATTCAACGCCGCACTGCCGTCACTGGACGTGGAGGCGCAACCAGACAGGAAACTGCTGACCAGAAGAAGGGAAATCGCAACCCGGGGAAGCTGCTTGCCCATGATGATTCTCCTGTGCCACCGGCCAAACCGGTAACACAGGAGTTAAGACCCGGAGACCACGGCGCACAAGGCGTACGCCGTGGATTTCCCTGGGGTTTAGCGGTCGATCTGGATTTCCACTCGACGGTTCATCGCACGACCGTCCTTAGTGGCGTTGTCGGCCAACGGCTGGCTTTCACCCGCACCACCCACACTGAGGATGTTGGAAGCCGGGATACCACTGCTCACCAGATAGTCGGCAACCGATTGAGCACGGCGCTCCGAGAGTTTCTGGTTGTAGGCATCGGAGCCAACGCTGTCGGTGTGACCAGTGATGGTCAGCTTGGCGTCGGGGGCTTCGTTCTTCAGGCGACTGGCAACGGTGTCCAGCTTGGCTTCGTCGGCCGGGTCAAGCTTGGCGGAGTCGAATGCGAACAGCAGGTCGCGGACAACAATGGTTTCATGCTCGACGACCTCTTCGACCACCGGCTCTTCTACCTTGAGCGGGCAGCCATCGGCGTCCACTTGGGTACCGGGCGGAGTGCCAGGGCACTTGTCGCGGCTATCAAGCACACCATCGCCATCTTCGTCGCCATCGCCATGAACCCAGCAATAGGCGGCTGCAGTACCCGCGCCGATCAGGGCGCCCCAGCCAGCATAGGTACTGCTTTCAATCGCACCCAGTCCCGCACCTACCACACCCCCTACTGCAGCGCACTTGGGCCAGTCGGTTTTCTGCAAGCCGGCGCAGCCGGTCAGCAAGCTGGTCACAAGAAGAAGGGGTAAAGCTGTCCGTGTAATGCTCATAAGCGAGTCTCCTCTTAGAATCGGCCCATACCGACAAATAGGGAGTAAAGACGCCAGCCCCGGAAACCGCCAGCACTAGGCCATGTCTTGCCTTCAGGCTAGTCTTGCCCCACTGGTTCGAGGATTTTCAATGACTGACAGCTTCTCTTCCCGCACGCCCCAGCAAGCCCTCGCGGCTCTGCTCGAACGTTATGCCCCGCGCAGCCTGCTTCTGGTAGGCAACAGCCCCCTCCCTGCACTGGAAGCCTTTGCTGCCGCCCACCCGGACAGCCAGGTGATGCAGGTCCCCGCCGGCCCGTTGCCGCCGGAGCAGGCAGGGTGTCGTTTCGACCTTGCGCTGCTGGCGGACTGCCTGGAGCACCTGCCCAAACGCACCGGCCTGCAACTGCTGGGTGGCATTCGCAACCTGAATGCCAGCCGGGTAGCCGTGCTCGCGGACCTCAACGCCTGTGGCTGGCAGGACACCGACTTCTTCTCCCTGGCGCTGCAGGCCAGCGAACGCTTCCGCCGCGACCAGCAGACCCTGACCCTTTTCACCTACGACCTGCGCGAGTACAAGCAGGTCCCCGACTGGCTGAACGCCAAGTTCTGGGCCAACCCGGAAAACTTCGGCAAGTACTGGTGGTAAGCCATGAGCACTGCGATCTGTCCCTGTGGTAGCGGCAACCTCCTCGATGTCTGCTGCGGACGCCATCACGCCGGCCACCCCGCCGCCAGCGCCGAGGCGCTGATGCGTTCGCGCTACAGCGCCTATGTGTTGGGGCTGGTGGACTATCTGGTGGAAACTACACTGCCCGCCCAGCGCGCGGACCTGGACGTCGATGCAATTCGCGCCTGGAGCCTTTCCAGTACCTGGCTCGGCCTGGAGGTGGAAGGCCATGAGCTCCTTGGCGGCCAGCCCGAGCACGCCTTCGTCACCTTCACCGCGCGCTGGCATGACCAGTCGGGTGAACACAGCCACCGTGAAAAGTCCGCCTTCGTCCAAACGGATGGCCGCTGGTACTTCCTCGACCCGACCGTCGTGGTCAAGGCAGGGCGAAACGACCCCTGTCCCTGCGGCAGTGGCCAGAAATTCAAGAAGTGCTGTTCGAGTTACTTCTGAACCACCAACGAAGAGGCCCGCGAACTGCGGGCCTCTTGCACTCTATTTGCGCTCTTCCAGGCGCAGATGGGAGGTGTCTGGCGGAGGGGCAGCCGGAGGCGACTTCTCCTGGCCCATATCGCTACCGACTGGCGCCAAGCTCAGGGCCGACAGGTCGAAACGCGGGGCCGTTGCCTGCGGCTTGGCGTCCTGCAGGTCCGCGCCGACCGGGGCGATACCAAAGTCCGGTGCATCCACTCCGACAAAGGCGGCCATGTACTCATCGCGCGGCGCCACCTTCAAACGGCCCGGCGCGGCGGACTGGACCCGGGAAGCTGCCGGCGCGGACTGGACCTGGGGTTCGGGCGGCGGGGCCAGTTCGACTTCCTCGATTTCCGGCTCCATGAACACCACCTCGACCAGCGCGCCTGCGCGCTCCAGGGTCGAGCGGTATTTTTCTGCGGCGGCTTCATCCAGGTTGCTCTTCAGGACTACGCGCCGCCCGGAGAACAGCATGGCAATCCGCTGGGCATCCGCCTGGAACAATTTGGCGAGGTTGGCCTGCACCAGTTCCAGTCGAGCACCGGATACCAGCTTCCCGGAAAAGGCGATCTCGTAACGCCCCATTGGTCACACTCCTGTCCGAATTGCCCTGCAGTATGGCGCAGGTTTTTTTCGGCCCACAACAGGTTGCGGCCAAGCAGTTGCTTGTTACACTGGAGCGTCACTTGGAGTATTGCAATGTTTTCCCAGGCGCAAATGATAAGAATTCTCAGCCTATTGTTTTTCTTGGCCCTCCCTTTTTCGGGCCTCAGCGGATGTTCCACCTGGATCAGCGACAGCTTCCAGGACCCCGACGTGCGCCTGCTCAAGGTGGACGTGGTGCGTGCCAAGCTGCTGGAACAACAGTTCGTGCTGCGCTTTCGCATCGACAATCCCAACGATGTCAGCCTGCCAGTGCGCGGGCTCGTCTACACCGTTCACCTCAATGACGTGAAGCTCGCTTCAGGCGAATCCAGCACCTGGTTCACCGTGCCTGCCCATGGCAGCCAGACGTTCGATGTCCCGGTGCGCACCAACCTGTGGCGCCACATGAAGTACATCGTCAAGCTCCTGGAAAAACCCGACGAGCCCATCAAGTACCGCCTCCAGGGCGAAGTGAAGACCGGGTTGATGTTCGGCAAGAGCGTGCACCTCAGCCGCAATGGCGAGATAATCCCCGGCAGTTTCATCCCGGAGTAGAACTTTCATGAGTCAAGAACCCCACGTCCATGGTCCGAACTGCAACCACGACCATGACCACGACCACGATCATCAGCACCACGTCCATGGCCCGCATTGCAACCACGGCCACCAGGAGCCGGTGCGCAACCCGCTGAAAGAAGTGGGCCGCAACGATCCCTGCCCCTGCGGCAGTCAAAAGAAATTCAAGAAGTGCCACGGCGCCTGACGCCCGCGCACTTTCCCAGGCCCGCCTAGTGCGGGCCTGTTCGTTTCAGGACCAAGCAAATACCCCTTGGAGACTTCCAGATGATCGACCTGTACTACTGGACCACCCCCAACGGCCACAAGATCAGCCTGTTCCTCGAAGAAACCGGCCTGCCCTACCGCATCCACCCGATCAACATTGGCAAGGACGAGCAGTTCCAGCCGCACTTCCTGAAAATCTCGCCGAACAATCGCATCCCCGCCATCGTCGACCACGAGCCGGCGGACGACGGTGAGCCGCTGTCGCTGTTCGAGTCCGGCGCCATCCTGCTCTACCTGGCCGAGAAGACCGGCCGCTTCATCCCCGAGGACCTGCGCAGCCGCCAGGAATGCCTGCAGTGGTTGTTCTGGCAAATGGGCGGACTTGGCCCGATGGCCGGGCAGAACCACCACTTCAACCGTTTCGCCCCGGAGAAGCTGCCCTACGCCATCCAGCGCTACGTGAAAGAGACCGCGCGCCTCTACGGCGTACTCGACAAGCGCCTGGCAGACCGCAGCTATGTTGCCGGCAGCGAATACAGCATCGCCGACATGGCCATCTACCCCTGGATCGACCGCCACCCGTGGCAGGAGCAGAACCTGGACGAGTTCCCCAACCTCAAGCGCTGGTACCTGGACATCCAGGCCCGTCCGGCTACTGTTCGCGCCTACGCGCTGGTGGAACAGGTGAATCCGGCTGCTGTGAAAAAGTAGGCTGGACGGCGCTTGCACGGCGCGGGGCGGCTCACTAACGTAGCGCGTTTGATCAGATGCCCCTCTCAGGAGAGCCCGTTCCATGGCTTTGCCAGCCTTCAAGCGCTTCCTTCCCCGGTTCTGCGTTGCCGCCGCCGCTGGCGCCATGATCGGCCTCAGCGGCTGCCAATCCTGGCTGGACAATCGCTACTCCAGCAGCCTGCCGCCCACCTCCGGTATCCAACCGGTCAAGGGCCTGGCTCAGAGCGTCTCGATCCGCCGCAACCCGCTGGGCATGCCGCTGATCGAAACCACCACCTTCCACGACGCCCTGTTCACCCTTGGCTACGTCCACGCCTCCGACCGCCTCAGCCAGATGGTCGGCCTGCGTCTGATGGCCGAGGGCCGCCTGGCCGAAATGGCCGGCCCCGGTGTGCTGGAAATCGACCGTTTCATGCGCGCGGTGAACCTGCGCAAGAGCGCCGACATCCTTTACAAGAACGCCTCGCCGCGCCTGAAGGAGTTCTTCGCGGTCTACGCCCGCGGTGTCAACGCCTACCTGTACCGCTACCGCGACAAACTGCCGATGGACCTGGCCGAGTCCGGCTACAAGCCGGCGTACTGGAAGCCGGAAGACTCGGCGCTGGTGTTCAGCCTGCTGAACTTCGGCCTGGCGGTGAACCTGCAGGAAGAAATCGCCTCCCTGGTCATGGCGCAGAAGGTCGGCGCCGACAAGCTGGCCTGGCTGACCCCAATCTACCCGGATGAGCCGCTGCCCTTCGAAGAAGCCGAGAAGCTCAAGGGCCTGCAGCTCGGTGGCCAGATTCCCGGCCTGACCGCGTTGAACGACGCCGCCGGCCAGATCGCTGCGCTGAACATGCTCGGCGTCGCGGCCTCCAATAACTGGGCCATCGCACCGCAGAAGAGTCGAACCGGCCGCAGCATCCTGGCCAACGACACCCACCTGCCGCTGTCCATGCCCTCGGTGTGGAACTTCGTGCAGATCCGCTCGCCGAAATTCCAGGCAGCGGGCGTTTCCATCGCTGGCGTGCCAGCCGTGGTCGCCGGCTACAACGGCAAACTGGCCTGGGGCATGACCATGGTCATGGGCGACAACCAGGACCTGTTCCTGGAAAAGATCAAGCGCGAGGGCAGCCGCCTCTATTACCAGGCCAACGGCAAATGGGTACCTGCCAGCGAGCGCATGGAAACCTTCTTCATCAAGGGCGAGCGCCCGGTGCGTGAGGTGATCTACGAAACCCGCCACGGCCCGCTGCTGAACTCGGTACTGGGGCAGCGCAAGCACCCGTTGCAGCCACTGGAGATCAAGAGCGGCTACGGCATCGCCCTGCAGACCAGCCAGTTCGAGGCCGACCAGTCCCTGGACGCCTTCTTCGCCCTGTCGCGCGCACAATCGGTGGAAGCAGCCCATGAAGCGACCCGGAACATTCGCGCCGGGGCCCTGAATATCCTCTATGCCGACGCCCAGCACATCGCCTGGCAGGTCACCGGCCGCTATCCGAACCGCCGCGAAGGCCGCGGATTGCTGCCCTCCCCCGGCTGGGATGGCCGCTACGATTGGGACGGCTACGCCGACCCCATGCTCCACCCCTACGACCAGGACCCGGCCCAGGGCTGGCTCGGCACCGCCAACCACCGCACCGTACAGGGCGGCTACGGTGTGCAGCTGTCCAACTCCTGGTACTACCCGGAGCGCGCCGAGCGCATTGCCGAACTCGCCGGCAGTGGCAAGCACGACTGGCAGAGCATGATCGCCATGCAGTACGACCAGACCAGCCCCTTCCCGGCCAAGCTCAAGGCCATGCTGCAAGACCCCGGTATGGCCCAGCCACTCAGGCAGGCCATCAACGCCCTGCCATCCGCCGACCGCGCCAAGGCCCAGGAAGGACTCGACCGCCTGCTGGCCTTCGACGGCCGTCTCAGCCCCACGTCGGCCGACGCCGCCTACTACGGCGCCTTCCTCCACGAAAGCGCGCGGCAGATCTTCCTCGACGAACTCGGCCCGGAAACCAACCCGGCCTGGCGCGCCCTGGTGCAGACCGCCGACCTCTCCTACTCGGCCCAGGCCGACCACCTGCTGGGCCGCGTCGACAGCCCGTTCTGGGACGACGTCAGCACCCCGCAGACGGAAGACAAACCGGCCATCCTCGCGCGCAGCCTGGCCGCCGCCGTCAGCTACGCCGAAAGCCGATTGGGCGCAGACCGCAAGGCCTGGCAATGGGGCAAGCTGCACACCTATGAATGGGTGACCGAAAGCACCCAACTGGCGCCGTACATGAGCGCCAGCCAGCGCACCGGCCTGAATGCCCTGAAGGGCTATCTGGATCGCGGCCCTTACCCGGCCGGCGGCGACCACAGCACCCTCAACGTCTCGGCCTACCACTGGGGGCAGGACTTCAACACCTGGCTGATCCCGGCCATGCGCATCATCGTCGACTTCGGCCAGCCCGAACCCATGCTCGGCATGAACAGCTCCGGCCAGTCCGGCAACCCGGCCAGCCCGCACTACGCCGACGGCATCGATGCCTGGCTCAAGGCGCGCTACATGAAGTTCCCCTTCCAGCCGCAGAACCTCGATGCCGTCTACGGCACCAAACGCCTGATGCTGACCCCGCAAAAATGATCGGGCGCTGGCGGAACTTCCCACCGCCCCGTCGCTCTGATCCAGTGGACTTACTCCATAGATCACATTTCAAGGCGCCCCCGGGCGCCTTTTCTTTTGCCTGCCGCCGGCAGGGAGCCGCTTTTCCTGTGGAGGCGAATTCGTTTGCCAAGGGATGCACCGCATCCCCCTTCGATGCCGCTGGCCGGAACTGCATTCCGGTTGGCGAATGAATTGGCCCCTACAAGGCTTGGCCGATTCCAGCCGTCTTGCACATCGCCGGGACCTTGCCGCATCCTGCGCCCTGCCCCTTTCCGGCTGCCCGGAGCTTCGAGACCCGACCATGGCTGACAGCGCCTTTTCCGGCCGCATCGTTCAGAACCTGCTGGACACCGACTTCTACAAGCTGACGATGATGCAGGCGGTGCTGCACAACTACCCCAACGCGGAAGTCGAGTGGGAGTTCCGTTGCCGCAACGATGAAGACCTGACGCCCTACCTGGCGGAAATTCGCTACCAGATCGAGCAGTTGGCGGACATCTCCATCACCCCGGACCAGTTGAACTTCCTCGAACGCATTCCCTTCATCAAGCCGGATTTCACCCGTTTCCTCAGCCTCTTTCGCTTCAACCTGCGCTACCTGCAACTGGGCATCGAGGACGGACAGCTCTGCGTGCGCCTGCGCGGCCCGTGGCTGCACGTGATCCTCTTCGAGATCCCGCTACTGGCGATCATCAGCGAGGTGCGCAACCGCTACCGTTATCGAGATGTCCGGCTGGTCCAGGCCCGCGAGCAGCTCTACCGCAAGCTCGACTGGCTCAAGGCCAACGCCACCGACGACGAACTGGAAGGCTTCCAACTGGCCGATTTCGGCACTCGCCGGCGCTTCTCCTACCGGGTCCAGGAGGAAGTGGTGCACATCCTCAAGCGTGACTTTCCCGGGCGTTTCGTCGGCACCAGCAACGTGCACCTGGCTCGCGAGTACGACCTCAAGCCCATCGGTACCATGGCCCACGAATGGTTGATGGCCCACCAGCAACTCGGCCCGCGCCTGATCGACAGCCAGATCGCCGCCCTCGACTGCTGGGTGCGCGAATACCGAGGCCTGCTTGGCATCGCCCTGACCGATTGCATCAACATGCAGGCCTTCCTCACCGACTTCGACCTGTACTTCGCCAAGCTTTTCGATGGCCTGCGCCACGACTCCGGCGATCCGTTGGAGTGGGCGGAAAAAGCGATTCGGCATTACGAGAAGCTCGGCATAGACCCGCTGACCAAGACCCTCGTATTCTCCGACGGCCTCGACCTGCCGAGAGCGCTGGCGCTCTACCGTGCCCTGCGCGGGCGGATTCACGTCAGCTTCGGCATCGGTACCAACCTGACCTGCGACATCCCCGGCGTCGAGCCCATGAACATCGTGATCAAGATGACCGGCTGCAACGGCCAGCCGGTGGCGAAGATTTCTGATGCGCAGGGCAAGACCCAATGCCGTGACGAGAACTTCGTCACCTACCTGAAACACGTTTTCCGCGTCACCGACGCCCAGTAAGGACTCCGCACATGAGCAGCAACCGCCAGCAAGAAATCGCCAAAGCCCTGGACGTTGTTCCGCCCTTCGCCAACGAAGCCGCCCTGGTGGCCGAAATCGAACGCCGCAAGGCCTTCATCAAGAACTGCCTGCGCACGTCCGGCCTCAAGGTCCTGGTGCTGGGCATCAGCGGCGGCGTCGATTCCACCACCGCTGGGCGCCTGGCCCAGCTAAGCGTCGAGGAACTGCGCGCCGAAACCGGCGATGCAGGCTACCGCTTCATCGCCGTGCGCCTGCCCTACAACGTCCAGCACGACGAGTCGGACGCCCAGATAGCGATGAACTTCATCCGCGCCGATGAAGAAGAGACCGTCAACATCGCCGACAGCGTGATCGGCCTGGCCGAACAGGTCACCCACCTGAACCACCTCACCGATGCCCGCCGCGACTTCGTCACCGGCAACATCAAGGCGCGCATCCGCATGGTCGCCCAGTTCGCCATCGCCAACGCCAACAACGGCCTGGTGATCGGTACCGACCACGCCGCCGAGGCAGTGATGGGCTTCTTCACCAAGTTCGGCGACGGTGCCTGCGACCTCGCTCCGCTCTCCGGCCTGGTGAAGAACCAGGTGCGCAGCATTGCCGATTACCTCGGCGCGCCGGACTCCCTGGTACACAAGGTGCCCACCGCCGACCTGGAAGAACTGCGTCCTGGCAAGCCGGACGAAGAGGCCCATGGCGTGACTTACGAGGAAATCGACGCCTTCCTCCACGGCCAGGAAGTCAGCCCCGAGGCGTACGCCACCATCGTCCGCACCTACGACAACACCCAGCACAAGCGCATCCTGCCGCTGGTGCCCTGATGTGACGAAGGGTGGCTCGCGCCTGATGCTCTTCGCTTACCTTTAGAAGGGGCAGGCCGAAGGCCTGCCCCGTCAGAGTGCGCGGTGATGGGCAGGGACACGTTGGGTTTCGTTCCTCTACGCAACCTATGAAACCGGGCCTGAGATCAGGCTCGGCAGGCGCATCTCCCCCTGAGTGGAAGTGCAGCCAGCGCAGTTGAACGTCTATCGCAGGCACTAAAAAGCCGGGCATTGCCCGGCTTCTTCGTTGCGGATCGGCCTCAAGCCTTGGGCAGGGTTACCCCGGTCTGGCCCTGGTACTTGCCGCCACGGTCCCTGTAGGACACTTCACAGGCTTCGTCCGACTGCAGGAAGAGCATCTGCGCCACGCCTTCGTGGGCATAGATCTTCGCCGGCAGGTTGGTGGTGTTGGAGAACTCCAGGGTCACGTGGCCTTCCCACTCGGGTTCCAGCGGGGTCACGTTGACGATAATGCCGCAACGGGCATAGGTGCTCTTGCCCAGGCAGATGGTCAGCACATCGCGGGGAATGCGGAAGTACTCGACCGTGCGCGCCAGGGCGAAGGAGTTCGGCGGGATGATGCAGACGTCGCTGTTGATGTCCACGAAACTCTTCTCATCGAAGTTCTTCGGGTCCACCACGGCGGAATGGATGTTGGTGAACACCTTGAATTCCGCGGCGCAGCGCACGTCGTAGCCGTAGCTGGAAACGCCGTAGGAAATCACCCGGCTATCGTCCGCGCCGCGCACCTGGCGCTCGACGAACGGCTCGATCATGCCGTGCTCCAGCGCCATGCGGCGAATCCACTTATCCGATTTGATGGTCATGGCGGGCGTCCTGTCAGGGGCTGAAAAATTGACCGCGAATCTTACAGTCCGGCGCAGGCCTGGGCAAAGGCCCCGCCGGATGGCCGGAACGTCAGTCGTCGCTGATCGTAATGTTCGGCATGGCGGTGGCCGCCTGGTCGGACAGCGCGATACGCGCGCCGACGCAGCGGGCCATCTGCTGGTAGATCATGGCGATCTGGCTTTCCGGGTCGGCGATGGTGGTGGGCTTGCCGCCATCGGACTGCATGCGGATGGCGATGGACAGCGGCAGCGACGCCAGTAGTTCCACGCCGTACTGCGCGGCCAGCTTCTCGCCGCCGCCCTCGCCGAACAGGTGCTCGGCGTGACCGCAGTTGGAGCAGATGTGCACGGCCATGTTCTCCACCACGCCCAGTACCGGGATGTTCACCTTGCGGAACATCTCCACGCCCTTCTTGGCGTCCAGCAGGGCCAGGTCCTGCGGGGTGGTGACGATCACGCTGCCGGCCACCGGCACCTTCTGCGCCAGGGTCAACTGGATGTCGCCAGTGCCCGGCGGCATATCCACCACCAGGTAGTCGAGGTCTTCCCAGGCGGTCTGGGTGATCAGCTGGATCAGTGCGCCGGAAACCATCGGGCCGCGCCACACCACCGGGGTGCTGTCGTCGGTGAGGAACGCCATGGACATCACCTGCACGCCATGGGCCTCGATGGGCACGAAGAACTTCTGGTCACGCACCTTCGGCCGGGTGCCTTCGGGGATGCCGAACATGATGCCCTGGCTGGGGCCGTAGATATCGGCATCGAGGATGCCCACCCGCGCGCCTTCGCGGGCCAGCGCCAGGGCCAGGTTGGCGGCGGTGGTGGACTTGCCCACGCCGCCCTTGCCGGAGGCCACGGCGATGATGTTCTTCACGTTGGCCAGGGCCGGCACTTGCTCCTGCGCCTTGTGCGCCTCGATCACGCAATCCACCTGCACGTCCGCGCTGTCCACGCCGTCCAGGTTCTCCAGGGCCATCTTCAGCATCTGCGCCCAGCCGGACTTGAACAGCCCGGCGGCGTAACCCAGCTCCAGGCGCACACGGACCTTGCCGCCCTGGATATCGATTTCGCGCAGGCAACCGGCGCTGACCGGGTCCTGGTCGAGGTGGGGATCGGTGAACTGGCGCAGGGTCGCTTCGACTTGGGCGCGGGAAACGGTGCTCATGGCAGGACTCCAAATAAAGACCGAGCAAATCAGGCGGCTATCCTACCCGACCACCCGCCCGCTTGGTCCTCCAGGCGTGAAAAAATCGCGCCGGGCCTATATAGTTGCCGACTTCCCTTTTGTTTCGTATCCGGTAGCCGAGCACCATGACCGAGCCCCGCAAAATCCTTGTGACAAGCGCCCTCCCCTATGCCAACGGGTCCATCCACCTCGGGCATATGGTCGAGTACATCCAGACCGACATCTGGGTGCGCTTCCAGAAGATGCGTGGCAACCAGGCAGTTTACGTCTGCGCCGACGACGCCCACGGCTCCGCCATCATGCTGCGCGCCGAGAAGGAGGGCATCACCTCCGAGCAGTTGATCGACAACGTCCGCGCCGAGCACACCACCGACTTCGCCGACTTCCTGGTGGACTTCGACAACTACCACTCCACCCATTCCGAAGAAAACCGCGCGCTCTCCAGCAGCATCTACACCAAGCTGCGCGACGCCGGCCACATCGGCACCCGCCCGGTGACCCAGTACTACGACCCGGAAAAGCAGATGTTCCTGGCCGACCGCTTCATCAAGGGCAGCTGCCCGAAGTGCGGCACCGAAGACCAGTACGGCGACAACTGCGAATCCTGCGGCGCGACCTACTCGCCCACCGAGCTGAAGAACCCGAAATCCGCCATCTCCGGCGCCACGCCGGTGCTCAAGGAATCCCTGCACTACTTCTTCAAGCTGCCGAACTTCGACGCCATGCTGAAGGAATGGACCCGCAGCGGCGCCCTGCAGGAGTCGGTGGCCAACAAGATCGCCGAGTGGCTGGACGCCGGCCTGCAGGAATGGGACATCAGCCGTGACGCGCCCTACTTCGGCTTCGAGATCCCGGACGCCCCCGGCAAGTACTTCTACGTCTGGCTGGACGCCCCTATCGGCTACATGGCCAGCTTCCAGAACCTCTGTGCGCGCCGTCCCGAGCTGGACTTCGACGCCTTCTGGAACAAGGACTCCAACGCCGAGCTGTACCATTTCATCGGCAAGGACATCGTCAACTTCCACGCCCTGTTCTGGCCCGCCATGCTCGAAGGCGCCGGCTACCGCAAGCCGACCGCGCTGAACGTACACGGCTACCTGACCGTGAACGGGCAGAAAATGTCCAAGTCCCGCGGCACCTTCATCAAGGCGCGCACCTACCTGGACCACCTGCAGCCGGAGTACCTGCGCTACTACTACGCGTCCAAGCTGAGCCGCAGCGTCGACGACCTCGACCTGAACCTCGACGACTTCGTGCAGAAGGTGAACTCCGACCTGGTGGGCAAGGTAGTCAACATCGCCAGCCGCTGCGCCGGGTTCATCCACAAGGGCAACGCCGGCAAGCTGGTGGCTGAAAACGCCGCACCGGAACGGTTCGCCGACTTCAAGGCCGCCGTGCCGAGCATCGCCGAAGCCTATGAGAACCGTGACTTCGCCCGCGCCATGCGCGAGATCATGGCGCTCGCCGACCGTGCCAACGCCTGGATCGCCGACAAGGCGCCCTGGGCCCTGGCCAAGCAGGAAGGCAAGCAGGCCGAGGTGCAGGCCGTCTGCGCAGCGGGTGTCAACCTGTTCCGCCAGCTGGTGATTTTCCTCAAGCCGGTACTGCCGCAACTGGCCGCCGCCGCTGAGCAGTTCCTCAATGTCGCCCCGCTGACCTGGGACGACCACGAGACACTGCTCGCCGACCATCAGTTGAATGCCTTCAACCCCCTGATGACCCGCATCGAGCCGGCGAAGATCGAAGCCATGGTCGCCGCCTCCAAGGAAGACCTGGCTGCCGCCTCAGCCCCTAAAGGCAATGGCGAGTTGGAGAAAGACCCCCTGGCGGCGGAAATCGCCTTCGACACCTTCGCCGCCGTCGACCTGCGCATCGCGCTGATCGAGAAGGCCGAGTTCGTCGAGGGCGCCGACAAGCTGCTGCGCCTGAGCCTGGATATCGGTGATGCCAAGCGCAACGTCTTCTCCGGCATCAAGAGCGCCTACCCGGACCCGAGCAAGCTGGAAGGCCGCCTCACCCTGTACGTCGCCAACCTGGCGGCGCGCAAGATGAAGTTCGGCATCTCCGAAGGCATGGTCCTGGCTGCCGGCCCCGGCGGCGAGGAAATCTACCTGCTCAGCCCCGACAGCGGCGCCAAGCCGGGTCAGCGCGTCAAGTAACACCACTCGCTCCAGCAAAAATGCCCGCTCCTGCGGGCATTTTTGTTCAGGAGCACCGGATACGTAGGCTGTGGTGGAGCGAAGCGAGACCGATCGCTGGCTTAAGCCCGCCAACCGAATCCGCATGGACCTGAGCTAGCCTTGTATCAGGACACTGGCCACCGCGGCCGCGCCCCTGTACCGCTGCGGCAGCATTCCGGATAATACGCGGCCCTTTTTCAGCCCGGCGACGCCACGCCTTATGACCGACTTCATCTTTGCCCTGCTCGGTGCAGCGCTGGTCAACAACCTCATTCTCGGCCTGCCCCTGGGTGCCGACAGTCTGCGCCAGCCGCGCAGCCGGGCACTGGCCCTGGCCGGTGGTGCGCTGATCGCCCTCGCCACGCCGCTTGCCTGGCTGCTCGACCAGCTCATGCTGGCGCCATTGGGTCTCGATTCGTTGCGACTGTTCCTCTTCCTGCCATTGCTGGCACCGCTCGCCTGGCTTTGCCTGCGCCTGCTCGCACGCCTGCGCCCAGCGCTCACTCAGGACGGCCTCTGGCCGCTGCTGCTGGCCAACGGTGCGGCGCTGGGTGCCATGCTGATCGGCAGCGCTGGCAGCTTCAGCGCAGCCCTCGGCCTTGGCCTTGGCGGTGGCCTGGGCTTCTGGCTGGTATTGACCCTGTTCGACGACCTGCTCGGGCAAGTGGACGAGTCCAGGGTGCCCGCCGCCTTTCGCGGCACGCCCATGCTGCTGGTCTGCGCCGGCCTGATGGGCCTGGCCTTCCTCGGTTTCAACGGCATGGGGGCGCAATGAGCCAGGCCAGCCTGATCCAGCGCATCGACGCCCTGCTGCCACAGACCCAATGCGGCAAGTGCGGCCACCCCGGCTGCAAGCCCTACGCCGAAGGCATCGCCCAGGGCGAAGCGATCAACAAGTGCCCGCCCGGCGGCACCGCGACCATCATCGCACTGGCCGACCTGCTCAGCGTTCAGCCGCTGCCCCTGGAAGCCCCCAATGGCCCGGTTCCGCCGCAGATCGCCTTCATCCGAGAGGCCGAATGCATCGGCTGCACCAAATGCATCCAGGCCTGCCCGGTGGATGCCATCGTCGGCGCCGCCAAGCAGATGCACACCGTCATCACTGATGAGTGCACCGGCTGCGAGCTTTGCGTCGTGCCCTGCCCGGTCGACTGCATCGACATCCTGCCACTGGCTGAACCGGCCGCCAGCGCCCAGCGCCATCGCGCCGACCAGTTCCGTCAGCGCTTCGAATTCCGCAATACCCGTCTGGCTCGGGAAGAAGCACGCCGCCAGGCCGAACGCGAAGCCCGTGCGGCCCGCGCAGCACAGGCCCAGCAAAGCAGCGCTGCGGCTCCAACGGACGCGGTGCAGGCCGCCATCGAACGGGTGAAGGCGCAGAAAGCCGCTACCCCGAGCCTGAGCGACCAGCAGAAGCGCCTGAAGATCGAAGCGGCCATGGCCCAGGTGGCGCTGAAGAAGGCCGAGGCCCAGTACGAGGTCTATGGCACCTCCGACTTGCTGGCCCAGGTCACCGAGTTGCGCGCCGCCAATGACCAGGCCCAGGCTGCCCTCAAAGCCGCCATGCAAGCACCGACCCCACAGGTGGACGAAGCGGCCCTCAAGCAAGCGAAGATCGCCGCGGCCATGAGTCGGGCCCAACTGAGCAAGGCCGAAAAAGCCTTCGGTGAATCCCCCACAGCGGAACAACAAGCCCAACTGGCCGAACTGCGCGATGCCGTGGACCAAGCCCAGCAGCGCCTGGATGGCCTCCAGGGTACCCCTACCGCGCCTGCCGCCAGTGAAGGAGAGGCACGACTCAAGCAGGCCAAGATCGCCCTCGCCAGCCGTCGCGCCGAGCTGAAAAGCGCCGAGCTGCGCGGTGCCGATGAGGCCCAACTGGCGACGTTGCACCAAGCTCTGGTCGACGCCGAAGCGGCCCTGCATGCCGCCGAAGACGCCTCGGGCAAGCAGCCACCCAACCTGCAGCGCATCGACAAGCGCCCGGTGGACCCGGCCGTGCGTGCCATGAAGACCGAACTGGCCTATGCCCGCGCCGACGTCAGCAAGCTGGAGCGCCAGGCCGAAGCCGATCCGGCGGCACTGGCCCAGGCCCGCGAGCGTCTGGCCAAGGCTGAACGGGCCCTCGCCGAACAGTCGCCGTCGCCATGACCACGCGCCCGGCCTTCGACCCACGCCCCAGCATGCAGCTGGTGCTGGTCGCCTGCCTGCCGGGCCTGCTCGCACTGTTCTGGCAATACGGCTGGGGCAGTGTGCTGCAACTGCTGGTGGCTGTTTCGGTCGCCCTGCTGTGCGAGGCCCTGGTGCACCGCCAGCCGGGGCAGGGCGTCACCGCCGAAGCCTCCCTGTTCAACCTGCCGCTGCTGGGTGAAGGCAGCGCACTGGTCAGCGCTACCCTGCTGGCCCTGGCCCTGCCGCCCTACTCGCCCTGGTGGCTGACCGCCAGCGCCTGCGCCTTCGCCCTGCTGTTCGGCAAGGCGCTGTTCGGCGGCTTCGGGCAGAACCCTTTCAACCCGGCCATGCTCGGCTACGCGCTGGTATTGGTGGCCTTCCCCGCCCACCTCAACCAGTGGCCCACACCCGGTCAGCACCCTGGCCTGAGTGAGTCCCTGCAACAGGTACTGGGCCTTGGCGGCGGACTGGTGGATGGCTGGAGCCAGGCCACCGCCCTGGACAGCCTCAAGCACAACGATCGCCTGACCATCGACGAACTCTTCGCCAGCCACTCCGCCTTCGGCGGCTTTGGCGGGCGTGGCGCGGAATGGGTCAACCTGGCGTTCCTGCTGGGTGGCCTGTTCCTGCTGCAACGCAAGGTCATCCGCTGGCACGCACCCGTCGGTTTGCTGGCGGGGCTCTTCATCGCCAGCCTGCTGTGCTGGAACGGCTCCGGCTCGGACTCCAACGGCTCGCCGCTGTTCCACCTGCTCAGCGGCGCCACCATGCTCGGCGCCTTCTTCATCGCCACCGAGCCGGTCTCCGGCGCCGCCAGCGACCGCGGCCGCCTGCTGTTCGGCGTCGGCGCCGGCCTACTGGTCTACGTGATCCGCACCTGGAGCGGCTACGCAGACGGCATGACCTTCGCCATCCTGCTAATGAACCTGCTGGTCCCCACCCTCGACCGCTACGCTCCGCGCAGCCAGGAAGCGCAGCCGTGAACGGCCGCAGCCTGGCGCTCCTCCTCCTGCTGGCCGTGACTGGCC